>NZ_CP006571.1:347056-694113 GCF_000583875.1 Chlamydia avium 10DC88
AGGGGAATATCCACGTAGGCCGCATGTCTTTAAACGGGCAGGCTGAAGGGAAAAATGTTAGATTGTCAGCAGAACTTCCATATCCATGCAGAAAGATAATTACTGGATCTTCTGGATTTCCAGGAGCTACAATAGCATCTAATTTAGAAAACTGATAACGAAAAAAAGAATATTCCATGGAAGGGGGGGAACATTTGAATCTAACATAAAACTAACGGAGAGTAAGTTAGATATATTTTAGATGTCAAGTATTTACAATATGATCTATCCTATTAATAGTTATGAAAAACACCTTGGACCAGAAAAATTTGTATGTTAAACCATCTCTGGAGGATGGATTAGGTAGCTTGATTTGAGCAATATTTTTCACTCCGTTATGTCTATTTCTATTCAAGATCTTTTTATAAAAAATGCTTTAGAATTTTTAAAAAAGGGCAAAGTAATTGCTTTCCCTACAGATACAGTTTATGGCTTAGGAGTGGCTCTTAATTTCCCTGGTGCAGAGTCACAAATTTATACTTTAAAGCAAAGAGATCCGCGTAAGCCCCTAGTAGTTTATGTAAATGAATTAAAAGACATCGAAAAGGTATCGGGATTAGCTTTATCTGCACAAGAAAAAATATTAGCAGAGAAATTTTTCCCAGGACCTATCACTTTACTAGTGAATCATGCTAATCCTCAATTTCTTCAAAAATACTTAGGATTTAGAATAATTTCTTCTCCTGTTTTGAAGAAATTGATCCAAGACGCAGGACCCTTATTAGGAACTTCTGCGAATATTTCTAATTTCCCACCAGCAATAGTCTCTGATGAAGTTTTGGAAGACTTTTCTGATAAAGATATTTATGTCATTCCCGGACAATGTGATTATGGATTAGAGTCTACAGTAATCAGCGCAGATCCTTTGAAGATTTATCGTGAGGGGATCATCTCAAAAAAAATGATTTCAAATGTGATTCCAGGGGTTATTGACTGTGTTTGCACACAACGATCTTTTGATAATTATGTAAAGATTTATACAGTAAAAAGCCAATCTCATTTAAATGAGTTTCTCGAGTTTCATCCAGATTTTCAAGGCATCATTTGCCATTATCCTCGACCTCGTGATTTCTACCCCACATTGAGAAAAGCTTTACGAGCTATAAAATCAGAAGTTATTTTCTTATATGATTCACATACTTCAATGTATCCGGAGCTTTCTTCATATCTTACTCCCTATACTTTTAATCCTATAAAATTATAAAACTACTTTTATGATTATTGATATCCATTGTGATTTACTTTCTCACGCGAGCTTTTCTGATCAAGATCCTGGAGTTCGCTGCTCTCCTGATCAATTGCTTGCTGGAGGAGTTTGTTCCCAAGTATGTGCTATATTTACAAAAGATTATTTAAGCTCTCCTAATTTACAAAAACAAAATCAATTGTTTTTTTCACTTCCAGAGCAAGACAATCGTATTAAATTGATCTCCTTTGATTCTAAAGAATTGTGTGTAGAGGGATTCTTATCCATCATTCGTAGCATAGAAAATGCCTCGGGTCTCGGAGATAATGAAACAAGTTTAAGTAATATCTTTCAAAAGCTAGCTTTTTTACTTTCTCAAGGGCCTCTCGCTTATATCAGTATTGTTTGGAATGGTAGAAACCGTTTTGGTGGAGGTATTCTCGATCCTTATAAATTAACAACAGATGGACAACATCTACTTGAAGTTATGAATCAACTAGCAATTCCTGTTGATTTGAGTCACTGTTGTGATCGACTTGCCGAAGATATTTTAGACTATACTATCAATAAATTACCGAGAATGCGAGTTATTGCTAGTCACTCTAATTTCCGCCAGATTACTCATACTCCCAGAAACCTTCTCGATGTACATGCTAAGGAAATTTCTTCCAGGGGAGGAATAATAGGATTGAATATTGTGAATTATTTTGTTGGGAATTCTTTAGATAATATAAAACAACACATTGCTCATGCCGAGAAATTAGGAATCCTAGATAGTTTAGTTCTTGGAACCGATTTCTTTTACGAAACTTCTAAAGATAAATTTTTTGAACAATGTGAAACTGCTAAGGATCATCCTCGTATTCATAAAATCATTCGAGATTGTTTAAATCCAGAGCATGTTGAGAAAATTCTTTGGAAATCTGCACATACCTTTCTTAATAAGGTAGTACAAGAACAAAAAGAAAAGCAGGAAAACAATGTACAAATTATCTAATGAATAAAGCTGTAATTTAAATTATACTAGAGCTTCACTACTGTCTTCTTCTTCAAAAGAATCTTCTAGATTTCTGTAGTAGTAGATCCCCCTCTAGCAGCTCTCATAAGCTGTTGAAGAAGTCCACCACCGAGTACTTTCTGACTTTGTTTCCCTTCTGAATCTTATGATGAGGTGCTTTCTGTAGACCTTAAAGTACCACTGTCACTACTTGTAGACGCTTGTCTCCTACCCCTGTCAAAAAAAAGTGTTTTAGTTTTAACTGTCTGCGACGACTTTTCTGTAGCTAATAATCGTGATGTGAGATTTTCAACTTGTTCTTTCAGAGCTAATAATTCCTGATCTTTTTGTGCTATAGTTTTGCGTTGAGAAACAACCACATTATCCAGATCCTCAGTTATTGAATCAGTGATTAGTTGGTTATTCTTAATCACGATTTCTAATTCATTTATTTTATCAGATTTTTGATTATCTTTAGTTTTAGCCTCTTCCAACTCATTCTGTAAATGTGCAACCCTCTCTCTGCTACTACTGATAACTCTAGCATCTTCTTCACGTTCTGTTAGAAGTTCTGATAACCGAGAGCGAGATTCATCTAGCTGATTCTTTAAATCTTCTGCTAGATATTGTAGAGCTTCCAAGTCACTTTTTAATCTGAAAACTTCTTCTTTTTTTCTTCTGCAATAAGTTTAATTTTCAGGAGTTCTTCAGCTAATAGTTGATCTTCTTCCATAGATTGGGGAATCTTCGTGAAGAATTTCGCTATACCGAAAGCAATTAATGCAGAACCAAGACCTATAAGAATAGCCCCTAACAAAACAGACAATTGAGAAGGAAGCAAGGAAAAAGCTAGGATGAAAGATAGCGAAGTAAGTAAAACCCCCGACAGTATGCAGATGATTCCAATCACAATAATACTGATATAAACCACGCGGGAACTTAACTGACAATCTTTGTATAGCTTATTAAGAGTGGATAATCTCTGAACAACTTCCTGTTGATGCAAAGAAGAAGAAGATAAGGATAAACTCATGGCTTGTTAAGCATAAAAAATTAAGTTGCATTAATGATAGCAAATTAACTCTAATTATCCAAAATCTTTTTTAAAACTTTATAAAAAATAAAATATTTAATTAATTTTACATATTATTAACAATAGCTATATTATTCTACATCAACCTATGTCAGCATCATACCAAGTATCACTCTCTTGAGAAGAAGAATCTGTAGAGTCGACATCCCCATCCGTCATAGGGGACAAATTTCCCCTTATCATTATAGGTGGAAGGGGTGGTGGCGGGGGAGTCGATGAAGAGCTTTCTGGACGAGATGATCCAAAGAATAGATTATTGATGCAAGTGGCCGTCGATCGGATAGGAGACCACGGAGATCTAAACCGGGGGGGAGTAGGAACTTCTTTCTCTTCTAAAATATGACTACGATTCTTAATATGGGCAATTTCTGCTTGTTTTGCAGCAAGTTGTGTAGTTAAATCCGCTACCTTTAGGTTAGATTGATTTAAATGAGACTCTAATAAATTTACTCTTGATGTTAGGGACTCTATAACTCGTTTTTGGGACTGATCTCCTTTATCTTGGATTTCCTGCATATAGCGAGCAAAGTACAGATGTAAAACTCCCTGAGCGTTCAAGTTGAAAGCCCGAACACTAGCCAATCCTGAAACAAGAAAAGCACCTCCAGCACTTGCTAAAGTCAAGCTAATACCAGTGCGGAACCACAAACTAGTGAGTACTTCGCAAAGAACAGAACCGACAATAGCGGAAATACCTAACACAATTTTTATTAGGGAAATCCAGGTTGCAGCTTTCCCCATACAATGCGTTTTTCCATAAGTCAATGCATCATGAGGGTAGGGGAAAAATAAAGATAAAATTGGTTCTGTGTTTCTTTCCAATTGAGAAGATGTACTTAAGTTAAAGGCATGCTTAGCTGCTATGAAATGTTTTCTGCGCAAGGCAGCCTGGACATAGATGATACGCAAAGAGTATGCAATAACTACGGATCCTATGGCTATACCTAAAACTCCAAGAGAAATACTTAGAGTAGCAGTAATACCAAGAGGAAGTATTAATACGCATACACCAACTAAAATAGTTATMATGMCKMSAGMTRTRKMCCCGATAATTGCAACAAAGGTTTGCCTTTCATTCTTAATAAAGTTTAGATTCGCTACTAAATGATAGTGATCTGCAATTGAATGTTGATTTCCATTAGTCAGCATGATTTAGCAAAACCTTCTAAGTAAGAATGTTAAAAATGTAGGAGAGTATGTTAGTGCATTATTTATAAATCATCAAATCCAATTTTTGAAAAAAATGATTATTGAGTTAAATAAAAAATTATAAACTTTATTTGAATTCAATAATTTTAATTAAAGGATAGAGAGAAAAGAATGGCTATTCGTAATAGGAGGTAATGATTTGAACAGCCTCTTCAGATGAATCTACAAGAAACAAGTTTTTCAAGAATTTATAGTTATATAAATTTTGCAACCATTGGATTAATGGCTTCCAGAATTCTTCTCCGACCAGAATAATAGGGGGATGGTGTGGTATGTATTGGAATTGATCAACAGCAAAACATACTTCGTTTAATGTCCCTAATCCTCCTGGAAAGGCTATGCAGCCTGAAGAACAAGCAATCATGATATGTAAACGATGGCAGATACTCGAAACTTCATAATAGTTGGTGAGTGGGATATACTCATTGAGTTTCTCATTAGGCAATATAATGCCTAGAGAAATCCCTCCTGCAATGAGTGCTCCACGATTTGCTGCTTCCATGATTCCAGGTCCAGATCCTGTCATAATGGCATACCCATTTTTTGCTAATAAGTAACCGGCAATTTGTGCTTGAGAATAGTTTTCCTCCGATGGATAACATCCTCCAATAATAGCAATCCAGGGTGGTTTATTACTCAAGAACTGCTTAAAAGAAGTAATTTGATCGCATTCAAACGAGGGCGGGATTTCTTGAGATTGTGCAGATATTGAACAAAGTAATAGAAAGAGTAGATTTAAAACATGAATTCTGAAGTGGAGCAGCTTCATATCTTCAAGGGTATCTTAGCGATAGACTTTAGGAGAAAAAATATTAAAATTTTTATTTAAAGTAAATGACTAAGCATTTTGAATAAATTGGATTTTATGGTTTTATTGGCGATCAAATAGAAATACAATTTCCTTATGACAAAGAGCTATATAAGTAAGCTAGTGAATATGAAGTATTCACTATTTTCCATTATTTTCCTTTCTGCGACTACGGTATTTTCTTTATCATTCTCAGAAATTCTATTATCCCTATCCTTTAAAAAAGCATTTGTAATCATTTCTCTTGGATTTATTGCTTTTATTTTTGCCCGGACATTTGGGATAGTGATTAATCAAATCATCGACAGAGAAATAGATAAAAGAAATCCACGTACATCATCACGAGTGCTTCCTATGCACCAACTTTCACTAAGATTTTGTATATCTTTGGTTCTTATTTCCAGTGTGGTTTTTTTAACACTGTCTTTTTTCTTTAATACCTTATGCGGTATATTCTCTATACTTGCTTGCTGTCTGATGGCATTGTACCCTAGAACAAAATGTTTTACTTTTCTTTGCCATGGAGTACTCGGATTTATCTATTATTTAGCTATTCTTATTAATTTCTTAGCGTTATCCCCAGGATATTTTTCCTGGAACATTATTATCCCTGCTTCTCTGTGGGGAATGAGTGTGGCTATGATTATTACTGGGAATGATATTATTTATGCTATTCAAGACATCAATTTTGATAAACAATTCGGATTATATAGTATACCTGCTTGCTTTGGGAAAAAATCGGCTATTTATATCGCATCAGCATGTCTAATTATTAGCTTATTTTCTTATTTATCCTTGGTATTTGTTTTATCATTTCAACCATGGGTAGGAATATCTGCTATTCTCCCTACTTTTGTAATCATGCGAACAATCAAACAATATCAAGTTCTCATGACATCTCATATAACTTCAGAAAGATGTTTTTTCAAAGGAAATATCTATATTGCTTTATCCTTTTTGTTTAGCATGATAACCTTGCTCATTTCAAAATTATAACTTATACAGATGAAACGTTATATTGTAGGTGTTTCAGGAGCTTCTGGAATTATACTTGCTATTAAACTGATAGAACAGTTGTCTAGTATGCAACATCATGTTGAAGTTATTTTTTCTTCAGCAGCATATCAAACCTTATACTATGAGCTTGGAACTAAATCATTACTTTCTTTAATTCCTGAAGAAAATCATATCTATATTCATCAACACAGGATTAAATCTATAGATAGTAAGTTAGCTTCGGGATCTTATCATGTAGATGGTACGATTATCATTCCTTGTAGCATGGCGACAATAGCTGCACTATCTATAGGTCTTGGAGACAATCTTTTACGAAGAGTAGCAGATGTTGCTTTGAAGGAAGGTAGAAAACTCATCTTAGTTCCAAGAGAAACTCCCTTACACACTATCCATCTAGAAAATTTATTAAAGTTGAGTCAAACAGGAGCTATTATTTTCCCTCCCATGCCTATGTGGTATTTTAAACCACAAACGGTAGAAGACATTACTAATGCTATTGTAGGGAAGATTCTTGCTCTATTAGGTATAGAAAATAACTTAGAACAAGTATGGACAAACCCTACTTAATTAGTACGTCTTCCATTAATAACTTCGTGGAGGTTTTCAATAGCAATAAATGCATTGGGATCTTCTCTATGAACAATTTCTTTTAATTGTGAAAGCTGTAAACGCTCTACAACAATATAAAGAAGATGACGAGGCTCGCCAGAGAAACCGCCTTCAGCATGAATATACGTTAAGCCTATGCCTAGACTTTCCATAAGAATATGGCCTAGTTTCCTGGGGGATGAGGTAATTATAGTTACAGATTTAGTATCTTCAAAACCTAGGATCACCATATCCATAACTTTTGTAGCAATGCCATAGGTTAGTAAAGATACAAATGCTGTATGCCAGTTCTGATAAACAAGTCCTGCTAAAGCAAAAATAAAGAAGTTAACAAAGAGAATAATCTGACCAACAGTATATCCTCTTTTTTTATTGATAATGATCCCTAAAATCTCAGTACCATCTGTAGAACCTCCGTGACGAATAATCAGTCCACAGCCTGCACCAATAATAGCCCCACCTAGGACTACTGTTTCCATTTCAGAACCCTTAAATACTATAGGGCTAAATCCAAGCCACAAAGGTAAAGCATCAATAAGCCAGAGAGCACATGAAAAAATGATAACCGCAGTCATCATTTGAATAACGAAGTACTTACCAATTTGTTTGAATGCCAGAATTACAAAAGGAAGGTTGAATAAAATCAGACAAAAAGGAAGGTATTTATGACCTAGGAAATGAGATGCTATAAGAGATAGACCTACTATGCCACCGTCTATTAATTCATTAGGCACTAACACCATCTGAACACCACAGGCGGCAAGAAATCCTCCAAGAATAAACCAACTCAATGTCTTGGAAAAATATAAAGGAAAACTAAACTTTGTTAAACTAGCCCCACGGGACATCTCTAACCCCTGATTGAGTATTCGCGAGAGACGGGGCTTGAACCCGCAACTTCCGCCTTGACAGGGCGGTGCTCTAACCAATTGAACTACTCCCGCAAATGGACGCGACAGGATTTGAACCTATGACCCCCTGTGTGTAAGACAGGTGCTCTAACCGCTGAGCTACGCATCCAAATACCAGGGGCGTAGGTTAACAGAATAAATAGTTTAATCACAATCATTTTCATTCGATAAGAAAAGAAAACTCGTTGATGACAAATTATAGGGAGAGGCTGGATGATATTGAGCGTATATTCCCTAGAAACTTATTAGACTTACGTCATAACTCTAAAAGTTTCTTATATTTGCGCCGAATTTCTCCATATTTGCATTAATGAAAGTAGCAAAATGTTCCTGTAATTGCTGGAACTCTATTGGGTTCATTAAAGCTAGGGGAGTGTTCCTAACTAGTAGTGGGGTGACAGCAATGTAATTATTCATCAAAGTACGGTATTCTTCCGATAGATTCTCTTCGTCGACTATCGTCTGACAATCATGGAGGGAAAAATAACGACGCTTTCCGGTATCACTAAGTAACCTAGGCTTGCCACTAGCAAATTCTTGACCTGTAATCACAAGGCGAAGTCCTTTCCAAGATTCGTTATGCTTGCTCACAGGGAAATTCACATTAAATCCAATAACATGAGAAAAAGGTAAAGAAAGAGCGTAAAGAGCAAGAGCCTTGAATATCTCTTGTGCGTTCTCTTCTTGGAAAAAAGAAATATGTTGATCTTGAGAGAAAGCTATAGCAGGAATTCCTGAAAGTATAGCTTCCATAGCAGCTCCGGTAGTCCCTGAATAAAAAATATTCCTTCCTGAATTCGATCCATGATTGATTCCTGACAATACAAGGTCTGGTAAAGAGTCTCGAAATAGGTCACCCAAAGCTAGCTTCACACAATCTACAGGACTCCCAGAAACGCTCCATGCTCCTTGTACAGGTTGAGGGTAGTCGTACTGCTCTATACATACGGGGTAGGTGTAAGAGAAAGACATGCTTTTACCTGATTGTTCCTCCTTAGGAGAGACAATGTAAAGATCAGCAAAATCTAATTTAATTAAACTTGAGACCAAAAGGCTCATTCCTTTTGAAAAAATACCATCATCATTAGTTAATAGAATTTTCAATCGTTTGCTCATAAAAACAGCCAAGAAATAAATTGATTGCTAATAACAGAAATACAATTAATTTATAATAATATTTAATCGTTTTTTTCTTTTGAGAATTGGATAATCCAAAGCGTTCTACTGCTAGGGCAATATTATGTCTTGCCTGTGGAAATGTATGTTCCAATTCCTTTAAAATAGCCTCCGTTTTTGTCCTTAAGGAAACTACTGGACATCGGCATGTAACTCGAGCAAAACCACTTTCTTTTGCAAACTTACGTATCCAAAACTCTGGGATAAAAATTAAAGGACGTAAAATAGTAACATTGAAATGTACCATGTCGAGAACAGGAAGCATCCCTGAAAATTCTGCTTTATGCAGAATATTCATAAGAGTGGTTTGAACTAAATCATCTCGATGATGACCAAAAGCAACAGCCGAAGCTCCTATTTCCGCTGCAGCTTGAAAAAGAAGGCGTCTTCTAACTTGGGAACAAGTATAACATTCTAGAACTTCAGGTTCATAAGAAGATGCAATAGAGGTGAAGGAGACCTGAATTCTATTACAAATATTGATCAAGTATTGCTGACTTATTTCAGCACCACAAGAATATTTTCCTTTAATGTTAACAGCGTGAAGATCGAGTTTCGGGAAGCCTCTTCCTGAAATAGCTTTCAGCATTAAAAGTAGAGTAAGACTATCTTTCCCTCCACTAAGAGCAACAACAATTTTCCTATGTTTCTCTAACATTGAGTAGGTGTATAGTGCTTTCCGGACTAAACTTTCGATACGTTTGCCAACTTTAATCCAGGGAGGACTTAGATGAAGAGTAGACATGGGAAACATAGTAGACACTTAGGACAAAGCTTGCAATAAAATTTAGCTTATATGAAACTAATAGTTAGTTTTTATTTCTGGACTATTTTAACCTCTTTCCAAATCAACTTTGACTCAGGATTGCATGTCAAAAAAAATTAATAGAAACTCTCCCTGTCCTTGTGGTTCAAATAAAAAGTACAAGCAATGTTGTCTTCAAAAAAACAGCCAGCCAGCTCGTTATACCTCTGAGGGAAAATTTAAATTTTCTGCTGAAGTTCTCTCCTCAAATCAGAGCACTCATGAAAGTACTTGCTCTAAGCTATTCCAACGTCTTTCAGAGAATTTACTGATAAGCAATAATCAAACCCAAAGCAAATATCACCAAGCGACTAAAAACAAAAGCACTATTGGGAAGAGGACGATAAAAAAAGCTAAAGCTGAAGAAGAGCAATTAATTTCAGAAAAATTGAATCAATACCATTTCGAAGTTATGAACACTAGTCTTCCTGAAGAAGACAATCTTAAAAATGCTTCACAGCAAACTCAAGACCATAATGTTTCTTCAGAAGAATTTATCCCTACACAAAAAGATTACCGTGTTCAAGAAAATATAGATTCAGACTTGGAAGAAAATAACTAATCGCGTATAAACTATTTTCCTATTGGTTTTTTTATTATTGCAACAATAGGTTCCTTATTTCGCTGGAGTAGCTCAATTGGCAGAGCATTCGATTTGTAATCGAACGGTTGAGGGTTCAAGTCCTTTCTCCAGCATTCTTCGGGGGTGTCGCATAGCGGTCAATTGCATCGGACTGTAAATCCGACTCCTTACGGATACGTTGGTTCAAATCCAGCCACCCCCACTCATTCTCCACTATTATTCTTATATTTTTTATTAACAAGTTTTAATAATTTTAATTATACCTGTAATTACAAAAAATAATTAATTATTGACCATTTATTTATTTTTTGATTTTTCTTAAAAAAAATTAAAAAACAATAAATAGTTATGATTAATAATGATGATTGTTATTTTCATATAGATTCAATATTTGAAGGCGATGTTTCAACTAGTAATGTTAATACATTTGATACCCAAACTAAATCTATAGAATCTACAAAAAGTTTTTCTGTTACAAATGATGCTTCTTTTTCATCTTCAATTAATGTTGAAGGGACAACATCTGCTTCGGGACTAAACATCACTTCTACAGCAACTCAGGCTAAACTGGGATCTATAAATTTAAACGGGAATAGGTTAAGCAATGTTGCTCCTCCTCAGCATGATAGCTCTCCAGTCCCTGCAAATTATATTCGTACTCCAGAATACTTCTTCTGTTCTCTATCTGCGGGAGCTAGGCTGACTACTACCAAAAATGGAACAGTGGGAATTCTAGGAGAAGATCGGCTTATTTATCAGTCTCAAGATATCCTTTCTCACATACAAATCGTAGATTATTCCTCTACAGATAATACAGTCAAAAAAGGTCTAAGCGCTCTACAGCTATTAACCAAAGGAACTTATATCATTGATTGTGGAATCACTAAACGTTGGGGATGGAACAATGGTTGGGGAGGAACAATATTCTTAGAAGATCTTGAAGAAACTATATACAGTGCATCCAGTGTTTATAGCGGTGGAGGATATGCAGAGAGATGCGGATTGGCCACTGTAATTCAACTTACAAAAAATAATGAAAATACCTCAGGAACCCTAAATGAGGAAGGTAAAAAAAACATTATCAGACTAAGGCTAAAAGGAGGTCTTTTCATAAGTACTTCTTTTTACTTCAATGTTATCTTTTATCCGGATAGGAATTAATTATGAAAAAAAACAATTTATTAAAAGTTCCTCTCCTGTTTCTTTAACTAATAATATTGATGACGCAGGCACAGGAATTAAAGATCAAAATCTTTATTTTGAAGATGCTACGATAGATATCTCAGGAAATTTAGCTATAGATGATCAATTCCAAGCTAGATCACTTAGTGTAACAGATCAAGTGACAACAAACTGTGACCTATTTGTTGGAGGTAATGTATCAGGAAACAATGGAATGAACTTAAACGAAACAACATTATCAGGGGATATGCTGATCACTGCAAATTCTCAAGAAAGTGCTCCATTGTTTAATAATATAGCGGATCCTGTTTCTCAAAGAGATGCTATAACATACAATTATTATCAAAATAAAACACTCCAAACCTACACTTGTTGTTCTAAATATTATTCTTCTAAATCTTTCATATCATCTGACACAAATATTAGATTTAGGACTGAAGAAGCTTACAATTCTGAAAGTTATACGCTACTATACCGAAATTATTTCGATATTCCTTCTAATGGAGAGTATATCAAATTAAAAGCCCTAGGTAATTATCAAGTCTCTTATCAAATTGTGAGAAATAAGGGGGCGCATAATGGGAATGACGAGTCTACAATCTTTTTAAAATTGAATAGAGATAATCAAGAAAGCGAAATTCTATGCTCAGGAGATACTCGTGGAAACAACCGATGGGAACAAACAGGAACACCTCTATTCGCCATGTTCTCTATTACAGATCTGACAGGGAATCCTAATATCTGCGTTTTTACCAATAAGTTTATTTATCCTTATACTTCTACCATTAGCATTATCTGGTTCCCATTCCCAATAACATTTTTCGAGGAGGATTAATTATGACTACTCCTAAAACTACAGTCAGTTTCCCAACATTTGTACGCCTCAATATTATTTCTAAAGACCTCACTGAAGAAAAGAAAAATAATGCTCTTACAGTAGCAGGAAAAACAACTGCACAAAATACGAATGTAGAAAAACTTAGTTCGACAAATGGAGGGCTTCAATGCAATAAAAACTTATTCACAAAGGGGACAATATCTGCCACTTTTCAAGACAATGATACAATCAACTTTTATGGTAGAGTAAATCTACTAAATAATACTGTAAGATATACTAACAAAAGCGCGTTTAATGGAGCGCCACAGCAATATCTTCCTTTCTCTGTCTACCAAGGAACCGAACTTAAATATTGTATGCGTTCTGCGACTTCTAAAGGACATACAGGTGGTTCTGGAAATATTGTGAGATCTGTTAAATGGAACGGCTTCGATCAACAAGTAGAACATATGAATTACTCCTGCGTATATTATGGAAGCGACGGAAACTTTCTTGAGTTTGAAGCAAGTTCATCTTCTCCCAAACTGTTTCGCATTACTGTAATTTTCTGTAAGCATGGAGCCTGGTTAGATAACGGTATCGGGGGAATCATGCAATTATACGCAGTAATGGATGGTCAACAAGTTTTACTACAAGCAGGGACAACTCAAAGCACTCAGTTTAAACGGGCTAGAGCTATGCAATTTCCTCCAGTTACTTTTTTAGCAAAAAGTAATGGTTCCTTCACTTTAGTTAATGTCGGCAGAGGATTCCGAGTAGCTTACTTTTCTTGGAATGTTGTTCAACTGCCATACTATGAATCTTCTTGATTTATTGCCCGGGAAAATTGGTTTCCGGGCACTTTTTTATTATGCGTCCTACTAAATCATAACCAGCTATATCTGTAATCTCAATTAAACAACGTTCTCCGAAATTCGAAATCATTTTTGCTTCATTGACAATAATGCATGGGTCTACTTCTGGAGCCTGACCATAAAAACGCGCAGTAAACAATAGCTTACTATCAGGATGATAACCATCAATTACAGCTTCAATAACTTTCCCAATAAGTTGTTTATTATGTTTAATGACATTTTTCTTCTGCACTTGAGACAATGTCTTCAAACGTTTTAATTTTATGTTTTGTGGTATCTGATCAGGCATATCAGCAGCTGGTGAGCCCTCTTCTTGAGAATAAGGGAAAATTCCTACGTGATCTATCCATGAGCTCTTAATGAAATCTACAAGTTCTTGAAATTCTTCATCAGTTTCTCCAGGGAATCCAACAATAAAAGACGAGCGAATATATATATGAGAAATACGAGTACGCAATTTAGTTAATAGATCAAGAATTTGCTCTTTAGAAGTCGTACGACGCATATTTTTTAATATACGATTATTAATGTGTTGAATAGGAATATCAACATAGGGGAGAAGTCGGTGATCTTTCTCCATAAGATCAATAATACTGTCATCAACCTCATCAGGATATAAATACAGCATTCGAATCCAATAATCACCAGGCTCTTTAAGTAGAGTTTGTAACAGGTAGCTTAAGTAAGATTTTCTATCTGAGGAAAAATCTCTACCATAATCTCCTAAATCTTGAGCAATCAAAATGATTTCCTTAACTCCAAGATTTAAAAGTAAGCGAAATTCTTTAACTACCTGATCTACAGGTTTACTTCTTAGTTTCCCCTTAATTGTTGGGATAATACAAAAAGAGCAACGCTTACAACATCCTTCAGCTATTTTTAAATAAGCATAGTGCTTCGGAGTAGATAACTTCCTAGGAATGTCACCCATCTCTAAATAGCTTTTAGCTGATCTTTTTTCACCAGATTCTTTTGACTCAATTGCTGATAAAATATGTTCAACATCTCCAGAACCCAATAAATAGTGTATATGGGGGAGCCAGGGTGATAATTCTTCTTTATGTTTTGATACCATGCAACCAGTTAAAATAATCTTTGCATCCTTCTTTTTTGTATCAATGATGTGTTGAAGATAATCAATAGATTCATTACGAGCTGCTTTCAAAAACGCACAGGTATTTAGCACTAAGTAATCTGCTTCTGGAAGTACTTCTGTAGCCTCGTAACCGGCCTTTAACAAAATTCCGAGCATGACTTCGCTATCTACAAGGTTTCTGGAACAACCTAAACTAATAAAATGAATTTTATTTTTAGAAGTTGATTGTTTAAAAAAAACTTGCTCTTTAGTCGTCATGAAGTTCTCTATGTAATTGTAAGGAAGATTCCTTGATTCTTTTTGAAAATAAATATAACATCGTAGTTGATTTGTCATTTTCCTAAAAGGATTGATCTATGGCTAGTAAGAATCGTGAAATTATTAAACTAAAAAGTTCTGAAAGCTCCGATATGTACTGGACAGTGAAAAATAAGAGAAAAACAACTGGTCGACTAGAACTAAAAAAATATGATAAAAAACTACGTAGACACGTAATATTTAAGGAAGCTAAATAGAATTTTTACATGTTAGCTTCTTAATAAGTTTTGAGTGGCTATGAAACTTGAGCTTTTAATAGCATTGAAGTACCTAATACCAAGAAAAAAAGGTTTTCATCTGTTATTATCTCTTTGTTTTCTATAGGGGTTATTGCTTTAGTTACTTGGTTATCTATAGTATTTATTTCTGTAATACATGGCCTAGAGAAGCGATGGCTCCATGATCTTTCTAGACTTCATTCTCCAATAAAAATTTTACCCTCAGCTACTTATTATAAGTCTTATTATTATCAAATAGATAAGCACTCCGATTTATCACAATATACAACAAAAACTATAGGTGAGAAACTTACTTCTCCAATTACCGATCCCTATAATCCAGATATAGACTACTCTCTTCCTGAGTATTTCCCATTACCTGATAGGCAACCCAATGGAGAATTAAAAGATCTTGTAAAGATTATATACGAAAATTTGAATCCCTATTTAGAGAGAAACCAAGCCCAATTAGTAGAGTTCGAGGAGGGCATCGGTTATTTACATATGGATAGAGAGATTTATAGCAATAAGTTAGAGCCTCGTACACTTTCGCAATTTATAGCCTATCCAGAAAACCAGATATATCAAGATCGTGTTCTCCCATACGAACAGACAGATTATAGTTCTGACATACTAAATCCTTTTAACCGTTCTTCTAAAGACTGGAAGGCAGACTTTCAACATCTACAAACGCAGCATTACGGAGCTTCCATTATTCTTCCAGTTACTTATCGAGAATTAGGATATCGTGTAGGGGATAGTGGAAGCTTGATTATTTTCTCTCCAGAAACTCGTAGGGAATCTCCTTATCCTTTCCTTGTGATTGGATTCTATAATCCAGGACTATCTCCACTAGGGAATAAAATTGTATTCATCGATATGAAAATGGCATCCAAAATACGTTCGGAATCCTCTGGATTAGGAATGAATAACGGACTGCATGTTCTCTTTTCTAATACAAAAAAAATTACTCCCATAACAAGTGATATTGAAAACATATTAAATCAAGTTGATTTAACCGATTATTGGGAAGTTATATCACTTTACGATCATCAGCAATTCAAACCCATTTTAGATCAGTTACACAGTGATCAAATTCTGTTTTTATTGGTTTCTATCATTATCCTTATCGTAGCGTGCTCCAATATTGTCACTATGTCCATCCTTTTAGTGAATAATAAGAAAAAAGAAATCGGTATCTTAAAAGCTATGGGTATAGCACCGCGGAGTCTAAAAATTATTTTTGGTTTTTGCGGCGCAGTTTCTGGAGGTATTGGAATGATGATAGGGACTATTTTGTCTATTCTTACAATGAGAAACCTTTCGGTAATTACTAAAGGCTTAAGTTACCTTCAAGGACGAGAAGCTTTTAATTCTACATTTTTCGGACAAGGACTGCCGCAAGAACTTCATATCCCCACTATTATCTTCCTAAGTCTGGGGACTCTTTTCCTAGCAGCCATTTCAGGAAGCGTTCCTGCAAGACGAGTATCCCAAATGCCGATTTCTGATATTTTAAAGGCAGAATAAATATGCTACCCCTTATCGAAGCAAAAAATCTTTCTAAAGTTATCCAACACAATAATCAAGACCTCAGGATACTTAATAATATTAATCTTAGTATATATCCCGGAGAAGCTGTTGCTATCACTGGTGCTTCCGGAAGCGGGAAAAGTACATTACTACATTTATTAGGGACTTTAGATAAACCTTCCTCTGGAGAAATACAATTTTTAGGGAAACCTAAAGAAACATATAACCTTCCTATATTTAGAAACCGACATATTGGTTTTATTTTTCAAAATTTCTATCTCTTAGAAGATGATACAGTTATTAATAATATTTTAATTCCAGCACGAATTGCTAAGAAAAAAGTCTCTAAAAATTCAGATACATATGAAAAAGCTTCAGAACTTATAGAATCTATAGGATTATCTCATCGCATGCACACGCGATGTTCTTGCCTATCGGGAGGAGAAAAACAACGTGTAGCCATTGCCAGAGCTCTAATAAATGACCCAGAAATTTTACTTGCTGATGAACCTTCTGGGAATCTTGATGACAAAACTTCCGAATATATACACCAGCTTCTTCTTTCACAAGCAACAAGAACTCGTAGTATTCTTCTTGTCACTCATAATAAGCAATTAGCTAATCAATGCCACCGACAAGGTGTTTTACAGAACGGAGAACTTGTATTTGAAAATACATTGAATAAAGAAGGGAATTAAATCTCTTCTAGTACCACTTTACTAATGCGAGACAGCTATTAAAAGAGGCACGTAGCTCTTTCAATAAAGAAAATATAAAGTTATTACAACTTAACATTAAAATAATTTTTAAATTCCTTATCAAACTTCCTAAAATTATCTTTAGCCACCTTAGTCACAACATCTTTTATGCTTTTTATTTGGAAAAAAAATTGCATAAATTTATAATTCCCCTTCTGATTGGGATGGTCGATATTACTATGGAAAAAAGAAAAGATACGAAAACAACTCTAGCCAAAGAGGCTGATGTCAAGAGATCTTGGTATGTTATCAATGCAGAAGGGAAAACCCTAGGAAGGATTTCATCCGAGATAGCAAAAATCTTAAGAGGTAAACATAAAACAACTTTTACTCCTTATGTTGCTATGGGAGACGGAGTTATTGTTATTAATGCCGAAAAGGTTCGTTTAACTGGGAATAAAAAAGCTCAAAAAGTTTATCGTTATTACACAGGATTTATTTCTGGAATGCGCGAAGTGCCTTTTGAAAACATGTTAGCTAAAAAGCCTTCATATATTATTGAGCATGCAGTAAAAGGTATGCTGCCTAAAACTCGTTTAAGTAGACGGTTATTGAAATCTTTAAGGATATTAAAAGGAAGTTCCTATGAAGCCTTTGAAGCTCAAAAGCCGATTTTGTTAGATATTTAATTTGGTGTAGGTTGTGGTAAAAGTTACAATAAAAGAATCAGTAGCAACAGGAAGAAGAAAACAAGCTGTATCTAGTGTTCGTCTTCGTCCGGGTAGTGGGAAAATTGATGTTAATGGAAAATCCTTTGAGGATTATTTTCCACTAGAAATTCAGAGAGCCACCATCCTTTCTCCACTAAAGATCGTGGGGAGCCCTAGCGAATTTGATTTAATTATTCGTATTAGTGGAGGGGGCATTCAAGGACAAGTAATCGCAACACGATTAGGATTAGCTCGGGCTTTATTAAAGAAAAATATTGAGGTCAAACAAGAGTTAAAAACACGAGGCTTTCTAACCAGAGATCCTAGAAAGAAAGAACGTAAAAAATACGGTCATAAAAAGGCTCGTAAGAGCTTCCAGTTCTCCAAGCGTTAATTTTCGTTTATTCTTCAGAAAGACAAGTAAAGGAAATATTTTCTTTGCTTGTCTTTTTTGTTTTTTAAAAAAATGCCTTTCTTTTCTTTGGGACTCCAAAAAATGCCTTCCCTTCTTTCTTATGGAAGTAAAAGCGATCCTTAGTGAATTCTCCGTCTTTTCCTATTTCAAAATGAATAATTTTACCTAAAGATTGCAATGCATGGATTAATAGCTTAGAGCCCGTTTTTAACATAATATGAGAAATATGTGGCTCGTCATCTTCTTGTAAAAATACACATCCTCCCAGAGGAAGATTTTGAAAACTGTCTATAAAAATACAATCTCGATATTGATCTCTAGAATTCCTAGGGATGCTCCAACCATTAGCTTGAAATAGAATATGAATCAACCCAGAGCAATCTACTCCATAATTAGGGAAGCAATCATGAACACATCGACCACCCCATAAATAGGGGAAATCAAGAAATAGCTCTGATTCTTTTAGTAAATTAGCGAGTGAAAATGGTTCATTTAAAAAACGTAAATGCTTCAAATCACAAAAAACTTCTCCATCTAATAAGGATAGGGAATTCTTAGGCAAGCATACTTTTCCTGAAGTATCGACAAATAAAGGAGAACCATAGGGGAGAGGGAGATGCCAAGGCTCTAGAAAAGCATTTAATGTTTTTACCACAGCATTTGGAGCTATAAAAGATGTTGCGAATAAATTTAACTCTTTAGAGATATATCCAGGATAAGGACGCCAGACATCACAAAATTGATCATATACAATTTGAGAATACGCATAGCATTTCTTCTCTTTATTATATAAGAAACGCTCTCCGAACAATAATTGTGTTTCTAACTTACCATCTATTGACAGGAGATCAGATACAGAAGAATGTAATTGATGATATTGCATTAGTCCTCAAAATTCAGATACATTTCAAAATTAAACTTCTGTGTAAGTTAAAATACTCTGAAAAACCTCATCAGGAGAAGATTCCGCAGAGATGCGTACTAATTTCCCGAGATCCTGATAGTAATGTATCAACGGCTCTGTAGATTTTTTATAATTTTCTAATCTTTGAAGAATAATTTCTGGCGTATCATCAGAACGACGAATTAGGGGTACATGACATCGAGGACATATACGAACTCCTTGCTGACAGGAGATATAACCACATAAGGGGCAAACAAATCTAGAGCTAATTCGACGTACGACCTCTTCTTTAGATACATCTAATTGAATTACGCGATAGTGGTCATTACGTTGTGACAAAAAATTATTTAACCAAATTACTTGATCTAATGTCCTAGGAAATCCATCAATAATACAACCCGATAAACACTCAGGTGCATCTAACTTTTCCCGGATAATATTCCAAACTAAAACATCAGGAACAAGTTCTCCCTTATTTATATACTCTTGGGCTTCCATTCCAAGGGTAGAGTTCGCTTTAATAGCAAAACGCAAAAGGTCTCCCGAACTTATATGAGGTAGTCCTAACTTATTTGAAAGACGTTGTGACTGTGTCCCTTTTCCTGATCCAGGAGGGCCCATGATAATATAAAACATCGTTATCGATACAATTTCTGGTGATTCGAAACAAACTAAAATAAAAATTGTAAAAAATCCTAACACTAAAGCATGAAATATGCACGAAAAAAGTACTTTTCGTTCGATGGTTGAATTGAATTAAATTAAATGATATAATAATTTGCTTTATAATTAATAATTAATTAAAATATGTATGGCTAATCCTACAGAAAGAAACCCTTATGATAATGAACTTATAAACTCTCTTGTTGCAATATGTGAATCTCGTTCTTATCCTTTTATGATGCGTTCCAATGGTTCCCTAGAACGATTGCATATGTCTGTTCCAACCTCAAACTCGACTATTGCGAACTTGATGCTAATTAACAAGATTCCGGTTCCTCAAAATATCCCCATACATGGTGATGACAATTCCAGTTTAGGGGTTGTACCTTACGAACATCGTCGAACTTTCTTATTTTTTATAAATTCTTATTTCTTTGCAGATTATGAAAATAATGGGAGGGTGAGACACTTTATTTATAGTTTATGTAGAGCTGTAAGTATAATTTTAAATCCTCTTCTAGGTGGTGTTGTTCATAATGTATTTGTTATCCACCGCCTTGCTAAAAAATACATAAATCTAAAAACCCAAGAAAATACCATTATCCGGTTCGTGAGTAAGGATACATTTTTATCTCCATGGACAAAAGGAGAGTATATAGCCTCTGCATCTGCTATGCATCATTCCAGACGTGCTGTTCTATATCTAATAGCAGATAAAATAGGAAGTTTAATTCTTGGGATATTTGCTGTGTTAAGCATCTTAGCCTTCATAGCTTCTACCGTTTTATTCTTTAACGCAGGTTTGACTCTCTATGGGATTACGGCTGCTTTGTCAACCTGTTCATTCTCTACAGCTATTTGGAATACTAATGAAATATCGAATCACCTTCTGTTAATTGCTTGGGGGCTGGTTACTTCTATTTTCACAGGAGCATCACTCCCATTCTCAGCTATAGATCCTATGGTCATATTTGGACTTAGTGCGGGGGCACTCAGCATTGTCTTGGGGGTAACATATTTGATATTTAAATATATAAAACGCAGTTTTGCTAATCGTGCCATATCCTCTATGCATCGCTCGCTACTATCTCTACACATTAGTGAACAAATTCATAACACAAACCCTCTTGATCCATGTGTGTCTAAATTCATGGCCAACCAATGCCTATCTCCTTATAACCAATTATTAGATAATCAGCTTTTCTCGTTAGATGGCCTAGAAAGAGTCCAATTGCAACCTAATTCAATACGTTCTCCCTTTTTCCTCGATGATATGCCACCTCCCTATTATCCTGATTCTCCTCCAAGCTATGAAGAAGTTCAGCAAGCAATAAATTTAGCAAACCAAGAGGTTCAGCAAGAAATGGATTTAGCAAACCAAGAGGTTCAGCAAGAAATGGATTTAGAAAACCAAGAGGTTCAGCAAGAAATGGATTTAGAAAACCAAGAGGTTCAGCAAGAAACAGATTCAGAAAACTAAATTGAATAATAGGTAAACTTTATGGCATGTTTTTTATCTTTTGGATGTTATGATCTTTCGGAATTTTCTACTACGAAAAAGGTTGCAGCTGTAACTGTAGACATATTGACTTTCCCAATAGTCACAGCTGTAATTAGTGTGGCGGCTTTAGCTCTATTACTTATCAAGTCTCTCATTAAAATTATTGCTTATTTTCTTGAACTTTGTTGCACAACCCTAACAGGAAAGACTTTAAGTGAAGTAAATTTCTCAAAAAATTGGGGTAAATTGAAACTAGAAACACTGTGGGCTCATCTTGTTCTTATTCCTATAATAGGTAGCTTGATCCACGGATCGCTTATTACTCACAGAGCTCGCTCTGAGCATCCTGAAGAATATGATTTGATAAATTCCTGTGTGACGTTCTTAGGATCTTCGGCACACTATCTTTCAAAAGTCATTGCGTGGTAAGAGATATGAAAAAACGGAATATAGATAATCTAAAAGCAATTTTTAAAAATAGAATTTATTATGAACCTTGAACACATATTAACCTCTAATAGTCGGTTTGTTTCTTCGTGTGCTTTGACCCTTGCTAATGAAAATAAATTTCTTTCTATTTCCTTAGAATCACAACAAGCTATTTTAAATTACTTAAACGGGGTTGATTCTGTAAATATAGATTCTATCCAATCTATGGCAGGTTCTTCAGGAATTGATGTGAATTACTCTAGTGCTCTTAAATCAGCGGGATCTGCCATAACTACTGTGGCCGGGGTAAATTTTGCAACTCACTGCATAGAAAAAATACTGTGGTTCAAATACCTCTGTAATATATTCAATCAGTCTCCTTCGCGTCAGGGAATGGATACATTCCTATCAGCCTTAGCTCTTTCTATTATACTAGGTATTATTTTATTAATTTTTGGTCCCTCTCTGTTCTCAGCTGTTTCTAATGCACTAAAAATCCACCAATCTTCTCAAGTTATTTTTAAATGTCGACAAGAAAACAAGAATCTTCAGCTTTTGGCAGAGTTAAATCAACGAAACCTTTCATCTCACCAGCAAGTTGCTATTAATATAGCTATGGAAGCTAATCGTCAAATGGCGACTACATACAAACAATATAGAGCTACTCGAATTGCATTTTTAGTAGTTGCTATTATTTCTTGTTTAGCATTGTTTGCATTAGCTTCTGGGCTTATACTAGGATTTTTCTTTGCTTTACCGGGGTCGGCAGCGATTACAGCAGCAATTATTGGCTGTGGAGCTAGCGGGGGTGCTCTGTTAATACTGGGAGTAATTGGATTTATTCTTTCCTCTGTATATGAATTTCGTCAACAAAACAGGGCTATTCATAACTTTGAGCGTTCTATTCTTTGTGCAATGGTCAGTGACCTGATTTCTCAAAAACCACAGGAATATCAAAGAAGCTTTACGACCCAACAAATTGCTCATGCATGCCTATCCACGCCTGTTTCCTAAAAAACTAAACTAGTTTACACAATTGTTAAACAATGTCTAGTTTATGTAATGATGAAATGGAGTCAAAATCACTTAATTCATAAGCGTCGGGAGAAAGAATCCAAAACAGGGGACTTTCTCCCTGACTAATCATTTCTATAGGATAGGGAGAGACACGATCTCTGGATTGAGAAAATAGAGTTTTGATAATTTTCTTTTTATTTTCTCCTTGCACATAGACGACGATATGTTTTGCTTTACGTACTATGGGGAGAGTTAGGGTCATTCTTTTGGTGTTTAATTGCGGTACATCATTAAACACTACAAGACGGGTATTTTCTTGGACAGCTTGAGTATTAGGGAATAGGGATAACGTGTGTCCATCTTCACCAACTCCCAGCATAATCATGTCAAAACTTGCTTGGGGAATGACTGTTTCGATAATTTCTTGGTATTTACTATCTCCTTCAGGATCCTCAACCGGCATACGAAACACATGATCCTCGGGAATATTCAGCTCGCCAAGCAAGCTCATGGCCTGTCCATAATTGCTATCCTTGGATGTGGGGGGTACGTTTCTTTCATCTCCCCAAAATAAGAATATCCTTGAGGGATATAATAGTTTTTCTTTGTTTTCTATTATATTTTCAAAAATAGCTAGAGGAGTAGATCCTCCCGAAAGAGCAACATAAAAAGCATTATTCTGTTGGATAGATTTATTTGCTGTGATTATCCAATCTTGGCTAGCTAAATCAATAAATAACTCTCTTTTCTTAGTAAGGAGAATCTTATGAATATTATTAAAATTAACTAGTGTTGCCATGATATCTTGATTTCCTTTCTATGTTATATTATAGAGGGCGCCATGCTTTCCCATCTGATGATAAGAGTTCTTCTGCTTGTTTTGGTCCTGAAGATCCAGCCTTATAATTAGGAAAGAGTCCTTCTATTTTTCCTTCATTTTCCCAGTGTTTTAAAACAGGGGTGAATAGCTCCCAAGAAGCCATGACTTCATTACTTGATGTGAAAAGAGTTCTATCTCCTAGAATACAATCAAAGAGTAATCTTTCGTATGCTTCTGGAGTTTTAGTTTTAAAATAGCTGTCATAGCGGAAGTCCATGTGCACAGGGCGAACAATATTGTTAGTTCCTGGAACTTTACAATTAAATTTCAAAGCAACTCCTTCATCTGGCTGAATACGAATAATCAGAAGATCATTTTCCATGGGGCATTCTGAGCATGATTCAGGGGAGAACAAATTATAATAAGATTTTTTAAAGATGATAGAAATATCTGTAGACCGTTTTGTGAGGCGTTTTCCTGCTCGCAAATAGAAGGGGACACCGAACCAACGAGGATTATCTATGAACATTTTTAATGCTACATAAGTTTCTACCATAGAGTCTTCAGCAATATTTTCTTCTTCACGATAACCAAGGACGGAGACATCCTGAACTTCTCCTGGTCCGTACTGACCTCGAACGATAAATTCTTGGGACAATGGACGTATTTTTTTCAAGATATTGATTTTCTCTTTTTTGATTTCTTCTGAAGTAAATGATGTTGGAGGCTCCATAGTTAACAAGCACAGCAACTGCATCATATGATTTTGCACCATATCACGTAGCATGCCTGATTTTTCAAAAAGATTTCCTCGTGTACCTATCCCTATTGATTCACTAACGCTTATTTGCACATGATCAATGTATTGAGAATTCCAGCAAGACTCAAATAAGGTATTTGCAAAACGTATAGTAAGGATATTTTGTACCGTTTCTTTTCCAAGATAATGATCTATACGATAGATAGCATCTTCGTGAAGATTGTCATCTATGTATTTCTGTAATTCTTGAGCGCTCTCAAGGTCTACACCGAAGGGTTTTTCTATGATTACTCGAGACCAAGGGGCTGTGTTTTGATCATGGTAGAAAAGGTGGTGCTTATTAATATTTTGTATGATCTCTGGGAAATATTCAGGTGGAGTAGACAGATAAAACAACCTATTTCCTAAAGTTCCATAAGTACGATCAATATCTTCTAGTTTTTCCTTTAGCGATGCATATCCTGCATCCGAAGAAAAATTAGATTCATGATAGAATATGCGAGGTTCAAACTCTTCCCAAACACGAATGTCTAGTTCTTCATTAGGAGAGGATCTCTGGACAGCTTGTTTCATTTCTTCACGAAACTGCTCGTGACTTTTTTTTCTTCTTGCAAACCCCACACAAACAAAATTTTTAGAAAGCTTATTCTCTTTAACTAAATGATACAAAGCTGGAAAAAGCTTACGAGAAGTGAGGTCCCCAGTAGCACCAAAAATAACCATAACACATGGTGGAGATTGAAGTGATGATTTCCCTTCTTTAGAATTTGGACTACTTACTGTTTCCATAGTTTCTGAACCTTAATACAAATAAAAATGGTTAGGATAACAAAAAAGAATAAAAGTCACTATGATGAAACATTGTTATTCCTATAAAAAAGCTCCGCTAAAAGGAATGGGAAGATAGTTGGGTGGTTCATTTTATTATTTACGAACCCAAGAATTCTCTAATTTTGTCTAAGGATTAAAAATTTCTTTTTCCTAAGAATTAAGTAGAGTCAATGTAACGAAAATCTACAATTCCTGTAGGAGAAAAACCTAAATTAGAGAATTTTTTATTTAATGCAACATGGAAAGCATCATGATAAATGGGTTCAATAATATGTAGGCTTTCTAAATACAATACAGCCTGTGAAACAAGTTCTGAACGTTTTTGAGCTTCCTGTTCTTTCTGAATTGTTTCCAATAAGGATAGGAAATCTTTATGATTAATACTATAAGGAGCAACTCCTGACGGATAGTCGAAAAGAGAGAGAAAAGCCATCGGGTCAGAAAAATCTGCAAACCATTCTCCTGTAGCTAAGGAAAACTGTCCAGAAGTTAGTTCTTTTTGTAAAAGAGAAAACTCCTTCCCTACTATAGAGATGGTGAATCCTAAGACTTCTTTCCATTGTTCGCGTATTAGCTGCACAAGACGGGCATGCGACGCTGAAGTTGCAGGAAAGGCTAACGTATGATTTTCAAGATCTTTAGAGCAGATGCCTAACTCTTCCAGAGACTCTAAAAATAATTTCTTTGCTAAGCACCTATTTTTCTCCTCAGGATTAGGTGAGAAATGTGAAATAGGGGACTTATGAATACTTGTGGGTAATAAATGATGAGCTGGCTGAACTCTATCTAGAAATGCAGCTGATACTAGGGAATTTTTATCCAAAGCTAAAGCTAAAGCTTTTCTAAGCTTCGAAGAATTGAAGGGGAATTTATGTATATTGAAAGTGATCCAAGAGGTTCCTGCGACTTCAAAAGTATGCAGACGTCCTTTAGATTTTAAATGAGCTAGAGCTTCTGTAGGGATACGTTCTCCCCAAGGAGGTCCTTGCCAATGCAATTTACCTTGATTGAATAAAAGAGCAGCCGTATTGGCATCGGGAATAAAATGGACAACTATGGCCTGAGTATTGACCTGTTTATGATTATAATAATGAGGGTTTTTCTCTAATCGAATCCATTGCTTAGCTTTGATTTTTTTAAGATAGAACGCACCATTTGTTATTGGTATTGAAGTTATTCCTTGCCGTTGTTTTTCATGTACAGGGAAAAAAATAGGAAGGGATAATAGCTTTAAAAAATGTGATGTAGGGGAATCGAGTTCAACAACTATAGTTTTTTCATCTTTGGCGTAGAATCCTATATCATTGAGCAAACAACTCTGTTGAGCAACTTTCTTAGCATTCTTAATGGGATCAAAAGCAAAATGGTAGATTCCGCCGACTTCATGAGTCACGACTTGTTTCCAAGAATCAATGAAATCCTCAGCTATTAGGGGGTCGCCATTGCTCCAATATGCCTGTCTTAGATGGAATGTATATTTCTTACCATCATCAGAAACAGAATAGTGTTCTGCAAGTGCGGGTTCTATTTCTCCTGTGGACGTATTTTCTTGTACTAATCCTTCATAGATATGCTTGATTAGATTAATATTAGAGAGTAGTCGTACTTCCCGAGGATCGAGGGAGTGAGGATCATCCCGCATATTAATAGAGATTAGTTCTCGAGGGTGATGACATTGGGAACACCCAACCGATGCTAGGGATAAGAGGAGCAGGGCTCCCCAACTGATTCCCAACGATATCTTGCGCATGGAGAAACTTCCAGCTTTGGTTTATTTGAGAGAAAAAGCTCTCTTCCTAATCCAGCAATCATAGCAGCGTTATCAGTACACAGCTGTGGAGAAGGAAAATATATTGGTATATCCAAAGTTGCGCATAATAAATTTCGGAAAAATGTATTATTTGCAACCCCCCCTCCAAGAAGGAGCGATCTACACGAAAATGTTTTTATAATAGTCGGAAGTTTTTGTGCAATAGTTGTAAATGCCGTGTACTGAAAAGAAGCAGCAATATTACTTTTTTGTTCTTCGGATAGTTGAGGCAAAGGAGTCTGGTGGTTACTGTTTTTCCCCTTAATTGCATAGAGAACAGCTGTCTTTAGTCCGCTAAAAGAGAGATCATATCCTGCAATACGAGCAATAGAAAAAGGATAAGCAGTTTCACATCCATTGTGGGCTAATTTTTCAATTAACGATCCTCCTGGATAGGGTAATCCTAGAAATCTGGCAACTTTATCGAAGGTCTCTCCTATAGCATCATCGCGTGTTTTCCCAATAAGACGATAAGTTAAAGGATCTTCCATGAAAAACATAGCTGTATGAGCTCCAGAAACCACTAATCCTAAAGCGGGAAATTCCACTTGTTTTGCTTCCATATAGGCGGCATATAAATGTGCCTCTACATGATTGACACCAATTAAAGGCTTATTTGCTCCCAAAGCTAAACCCTTAGCGAAATTTACACCTATTGCTAGGGAGCCTATCAATCCCGGTGTTGTGGTTACAGCTAATAAATCTATATCATCCCAAGAAACTTGAGCCTTTTGAAAAGCAGAGAGGACAACCTGAGGAAATACCTGGAGATGAGCTCGTGAGGCAATTTCCGGGACTACACCTCCATAGGGAGTGTGCCCATCCTGTGATGCCACAATATTTGCTAAGATATTAGATTCTCCGTCTACAAGAGAACATGATGTTTCATCACAAGAACTTTCTAAGCCTAGAGTAAGCATAAAAACCATAAAAATAAAAATATGTACTCTATGGTAAAAAGGAGCCTCCAAATCATCAAGGAAAACTTCCTAAAAGAAAAGGTAGGAATTTGAGTAAGAAATTTATTTTTTTAAAATTCTTAAAACTAGAAATTTTTCTATGGAAAAACTTTTATCATTAAATTTAAATTGAAAATCACAAACGAGTTGTATTGAATTGAAAATAATTTTGATAAAGAAAGAGTCTTTGTCAAAGAAATTCATCTGTCATTTAAAAAAGGAAATTCCTTGATAGTTTTTATTAATTAATTGCATGATTGCTGTTTTTAGTTAAATAATTTTATACTACATTAAAGTATGGAAAATTGGATTTCTACGGCAAGAGTACTTCTACGCGGCTGTAAATATACGTTATTTATTAGCAGTATTTCTATATTCTTTGGCTCGCTTCTTGGTATTGCGATTGGCACCCTAACTTCTCGTTATTTTTCTTGTCGTATCCTACGTTCTTTAGGTAACTTATATGTTACAATTATCCGAGGAACTCCTCTATTCATTCAAATTCTGATTTGTTATTTCGGCCTTCCTACTGTAATACGTTTAAATCTCTCTCCTCTTATGGCGGGATTGATTTCTTTAAGTATTAATTCCTCAGCATATCTTGCAGAAAATATTCGAGGAGGTATTAATTCTTTATCAATAGAACAATGGGAATCTGCTAAAGTTTTAGGCTATAAAAAGTCACAGATTTTTCTTTATATTATTTATCCTCAAGTGTTTACGAATGTCCTTCCTTCTTTAACAAATGAATTTATCGCTTTAATTAAAGAAAGTAGTATTTTGATGGTTGTTGGAGTCCCCGAACTTACAAAAGTAAGTAAAGACATTGTTTCTAGAGAGCTTAATCCCATGGAAATGTATAGCATCTGTGCTGGGTTATATCTGATTATGACATCATCATTTTCTTATTTCGCTAGGTTACTCGAGAGAAGGAGGAAAGTGAGGTGACTGTTAAAGTAAATGATCTTGTATATTCTATTAATAATAAGTGCATTTTATCCGGAGTATCCTTTTCTCTAGAAGAGGGGCATATTACTTTGTTTGTCGGTAGAAGTGGTTCCGGGAAAACCACAATATTACGAGCTCTTGTTGGTCTTATTGATCCTACTAGAGGAGATATTTCAATTTCAGGAGAGACTCCTGCTCTTGTTTTTCAACATCCCGAACTATTTCCTCATATGACTGTTTTGAATAACTGTATTCATCCTCAAATCATTATTAAACGAAAAAGCTTAGAAGAAGCCAAAGAGCGTGCTCATGATCTTCTAAAACGTTTAGATATTGAAGATATTGCTGAAAACTACCCCCACCAATTATCTGGGGGGCAAAAACAACGTGTGGCTATTGTCCGATCTTTATGTGTAGACAAACGCATTCTATTATTTGATGAACCAACCTCAGCTTTAGATCCTTTTTCTATAAGATCATTTAAACATCTTTTGGAATCTTTAAAGGAACAAAATCTTACCATAGCGATTTCTACTCATGATATGTCTTTTGTTCAGGGATGCTTAGACCGTATCTATCTTGTAGATCAGGGGAAGATCATTAGTGCTTATGATAAACGTCATGGACACCTAGATGAAAAACACCCAATAAATATTTACATAAGCTCTATGCAATCATCTTAAGAAACAGCTGCATATTTGCAGCTGTTTTTCTACTAAAACTGTTGCCAACTACATGAATATGTAGACTGCATGATGTAAAGATCTTGAGGTATTCCCTCAACTTTCTGATGGTTTTCCATGTGTAATGAAATACTCTTACAATTTTCAGGAACGACAAATATCTTTGCTTCTCCTGGAGGAAGTTCTAAAATATCGTACTTATGTTGGTTTATTAAGAGAGATCCCGTGTAGAAAAGAGGCAGACTCAATATACTGGAAGTGTCTTTTAACCGTTCATGTCTATTCCAAGGTGCGTATTCATAGTGTACTTTCAATTGGATATTAGGATTTTTACATCCCATAATGGAAGGAATTAACGCCTTGAACGTGCAATCCCAAGTATAAATTCCAGGATACTTCCCATGCAGTATATCATCTTCTATAGAAAAACAAGAATATTCTTCTTGTGCTTGTGCATATCTTAGAGATGACATGGGGAACTTCCCCGAATCTTTACCACCTTGAGCTTTCCATGTAAATCCTATAAACCCCTCTGTAAGAATATCTAAAGGTAAAGAGCTTTTTAATAAAGGATTCCATCCCAAGGAATATAGTCTATCACTTTTATTAAGACAAAAAGGGGATTTATTAATAGAAGTATCGTTATCACTTAAGTATTTAGACACATCTTGATACACATTTCTATGGTTTGAATTATCTGTATGTAGGGGGCTAGATTTCTTTTGAGGACATTTCAAACTACTTAAGTAATTTTGATGAGTGTCTATGTCATAGCTAGAACATGATTTCAATAAAGAGGAATCTCTCTTCTTATATAGAGTATTCAATTTCTCCTTATTTACATGGCATATTTCATTTAGATAACTTGAAGAAGAGGAATTAGAGTCTTCTGTAGATTCTGAAAAAAAATCATAAGTTTCCTGAGAATTCACTGAAGTATCTTCTTCTATAACTCCTTCAATTAGGGATAGAAACTTTTGTATAATTTCAATAGTTAAGGATCTTAATGCGCTGTAAGAATACTGATCCACAGACGTATTGATCTTGTATAATAGATCTTGAATGCCTATGCGCACTCCGTGCATTCTTTTCTCTAAAAATCTTATTTTATTTTCCATGGAAAGAATACGCTTATTCATATCATGTATTTGTTTATCTATTTCTTCTTTTAAGAAATGGCAATCGTGATGATTGTCCTCAATTTTAGTTCCTAAGTCCTGTATTTCTGCGATTTTTTGTACAATTTTAACAGTCTTTTGCAGTACGGAATTAAGGGTTTCCTGTTTCCTTGTTTCTGTAGGATGCAAGAAAGAATTTCTTTTTCTCATAATTCATTACTCAAAAACAAAAAAATTAATTAATTCATATAAAAAAATATTTAATAGATAAAAACGATAATTTCATTAAATTAATTAAATTTTTTATTTTTAATAATCACATTATTATGGTGAATTTTGAGACTTTTCCCAAGGTAATGGGAAAACTGTCTGCGGAGGAGTGGAGTCACCTAAAGAAGAAAATAACTTATCTGCTAGCGTATTAAAAGGGCTAGCAATCATATAACTTTTTAGCAAAGCAATCCTGGCGTAAGCAGATGACCAATCTACTTCAGGAGATGAAATAGATCCTCGAATTTTAATAAGGAAAAAATTTTTTGTTCTCAATGAGGTATTATGGAAGTATTTTTTTATCACTTCAGGGTCAATACCTAAAGTCATAGAAATACGATCTTTAAGAATGTTTGTTTTTCCCCATAATGCCAATCGAATTCTATTATCAATCAAAGCATCAAAACGCTTACAAATAATACTTCCTTTTTGTACTGAGAAGAATATCGGAGTGAACCACGATTCTACAAATTGTTTATTTTCTTCGATGTCTAAAAACTGGAACAGATCATACATAGTTCCTGTGTTCGCTATAGAAATCTTGCCAAAATCCAAAGTAGCTGATTGGATATGAAATTCTTCGAAAGAATAAGGGGAGATAGGAAGATAGAAATTTTCTTTATTCACGCGAAGCAAAACAGGATGTTTTGAGTAAGCACTTCCCGAAATTAGGGGATTGAACTCTTGAAAGAATGCACGGTTAATTTCCTCATTAATCTGTAATGTTGCCTGAAGATCTTCTTCTAAAAGGATTGCTTTTTCTTTAATAATAAGGGGAATGTAGGCTTGGAGATTCGCAGAATCTACATTTACAGTGAAAGGTCCTTCACCACACAAGAGATGATGAAACATTTTTACTCGAATTCTAGGACCAGCTAAAGAAGAAATTTTGGTTTTCACATCCGGAGAAATAGGGAATATTCCGGTAATAAATGACGAAGGAATGTGTTTCCACTCTGCTGTTTGAATGAATTCTCGTTGCGAGAAATCTAGAATGTTCTCCACCGATCCTCGAATGAAAAACTCAGCAGAAGTTTTATTATTCTCCTGACTGGGTGCTAGACAACTTCCTTGAAAATCATACTGAATCTTAGTGTCTAGATTATTTGAAGAAATGGATCCTATGAAGTTATTGATAATAAAAGTCTCTTTAGAAACATTGTCATAAAATATTAAGGGGTTTGTTGACAACGCTCCCTCAAATCCTCCTTCGGTAAGAAGAGAAAGACACGATAATCCGGTTTTATGTTCAGCACAAGAAAGTTTAGAAATATCAATTCTTGTGATAGCTGTTCTATGTAATGTGCATGAGGGGAAACAAGAAGAGTTCGAAAAGAAACTGGCATAACGTTCAGGAGTAATTTCCCACTGCAATGTTCCTTTAGTTTTTGATGAAAGCATGAGAGAATGATCCATAATAAAAGTGAAGTCTCCAGAAAGAGCATCTGTCTTTAAAGAAGAATCGAAAGTTAAAAGGTCTTCTTCTTCTGGATCATAACGTAAATTAAAACCCATTGTCCCCGTAGCGCCTATATATGTAGATAGTTTCCCTTCCTTTTGCTGTATTTTTAACAATCTATCTAGGGGGAAATCGATCACCTCTCCCGATCCTTGGACTTTGACATTATTAACACTTATAGGTTTCTCAGGATCTATGATGGAAATAATAAACTCTGGGATTAAAATACGTGTGGAGGGAAGATCCGGGTTTTCCATATCCTCAAGCATCATTTGAATATTTCCCTTAGCAAGGGATTTTCCCCCATCTGTGTGGAGAGAGAAGCTAGCTTTGGTAAGATTTAAAGGCATGAGTTGTGGATAAACTATGCTCAGAGGTAAAGATACGATTTTTCCATAAATGAGTGTTGAACAAGTATCTGACCTTATAGGCTCATTAACCTTTCCAAATTTACCATGGAGAAAAATTTCATTTTCTCCGACTATCATTTTCATTGAAAACTTAGGAAAGTAAATATGTGTGGGAACTGCCTGTAATTTCCCTGAAAAATCAGCTTCTGCATAAGAAAAATGCTGAGAAAAATTTTTTCTCAATTTTTCTTCAAAATGATACGTAGCGTTTCCCTGGAATAACATTGACTGTAATGTTCCAGATATCATGCACCGCAGTTTCATTAGGGGGTTATCCAAATCTACGAAAGCTACAATTTGTGAGCGTTTGTATTCTCCTCGAACTTCTAAAGAGTAATAAGGAACCTCTAAGGGAATATTAATAACAAACGGCTGTGGAAATAATGCTCTGAGGTAAGTATGAGGTAGGGTAGGTTGTTGTAAAAGAAACTCCGTATGGTTTTTCTTATTATCGATAGTTAAACTCCCATGAATATAGGACTGTGCAGCTCCTCCAAATACTGCTAATGAAGATCCCTGGATTCGAGTATAACGTATATTTTTCTTAAGAGATATTTCAGAGTTTTTTAATTCTATCGATAAATTGGGATCCTTAGGGGAAAAGGAGAGAGAATGCAAATAGGCGTGTAAAGAGATTTCACTATGTTTCCACTTAAAAATATCTAGCGGGATAATTGCATGAGAAATATCTGCTCGTATTTGCTGACTAGAAATCTTCGTAGATGAAGGAAGTATTTCAGAACATAAAAATGAGGCTAACTGTGGTTGCACTTCAAGAAAAGACGTGCTTCCTTCAGTAACATAAAATGTAGACTGATGGATATGTCCTTTTAGCTTTGCCTGCATTTGGCTTCCAGTTACCTCTGCTGTCATGATCACTTTCCCATTCACATTAGATGCAGATACCTGTGCATTAAGAACACTTTCATGAGAAAAAATACGATCCCAGGTAGGGTGAGCTATGAACAATTTAATAAAGGAAGCTGGGACAGATTCTAGTTGAGCAGAAATATTAACCTCTGGCGAGATTCTACTTTCAATAAAAATTCTTCCTATAACATTTCCTTCTGTAGCAACTCCTTTTACTATGAGTTTTTGTGGGGTCTTTTCAACATAAAATCCTGAAAGAAAAAGTGTATCTCCTTTCACTGTCTTCATTACTACTGAACCATGTTCAGAAGTTACTGATGAACTATTAGATAAAAAGGCAAAAATAGCTCCTGGATCTAAATTCCCTATAGAAGGTTGGTCTATGGTGAGATTTTCATCAATTTGCAATGACCATCCTGACAAAGTAATTGCTTTAGGGTTTTGATATAAAAGAAGACGAGGTAAAGATCCCTCAATGTTTATAGTTTCCGCAGAAAATAACTCTCCTTGGTTATCTTTACCAATGATCTTTACCTTTTTTGCACTCTGGGGTCCCCACCAGGATAGCTTTAAATCCTCAACTGTACAGGATAATCCTGTTTCCTTATGAATTAAGGAGAGAACAAGGTATTTCCCCGACCCAATGGAAAGAAGAGTAGGTAAAAAAAATACAAATATCCCTAAACTTAAAGCTATTCCTAAGGTCTTAAACCAAGATACACGTTTCATCATAGCTGCCTAGCAATATCTTTAAGGGTTAAATTATAAATACTATGTTCCGATTGATCTAACATCCCTTGAAAGTTCATTTGCACTAAACTTAACGCGACCTCTGCTCTAGCTGAATTCAATTGATGTACGTGCAGCAATTTTTCAATGATATCCTTAATTGTCATCTCTGAAATATAAAGAGATGGCTTATATGTATTTTTATAAGATAAAACTAGACCTTCATTTTCTAGAATCTCCAAGCATTGAGAAATTTCACCAATAGGAACTTTAGAATCTTTCGCTAGGCTTTCCAGAGTAGGTGAGGGATATCCTTTATCAAAATTTCCTGATACTACGGCAAGAATGTAAGTACTGATTAATAGCTTTGTATAACAATTAGGCAGATACTTATCTGTAGAAAACACAAAGCTATATCCCTTATTTTGAATTAGAAAAGTTAAAGTCCCTCCAAACAAATAAAGACAAGCATAAAAATAAAGAAGTAGTAGAAATGAGGGTAGAGCAACTAAAGCTCCGTAAGTGAAACTATAATTAAATAGGTAAAACTGTAAGCAAAAGAAAATTTTCTGAAAAATTATCCATAAAGTTCCTGCTGTCAAGGCAGCAATACATGCTGCTGTTTTTTTCACAGAAACTCTTGGTAAGAAGGCATAACAAAAAAACAAAACCAAATAAATGCATAAATAGGGAATACACACAGATAAGAAATACACAATAGTCATGAAATAGTTAATAGAAAATAGTCGAGAATATTGTGTAGGAATGATTTGCGTAATACACACCCAAAAACCAGAAATAATAATGAACAGCATCGGACTAATTAGTGTGATTACTAGGTAAGAAATAAGCCTACGGATAGATATAGGTGTCCATCCCATTCTAAAAATCTTATTTAAGCTATCCTCTAAAGATAGTAACATAAGAATCCCAGCCCAACAAAAAACGAAAAAACTTCCAACGAGGACCAAACCTACATGATTTGTTGTGGAACGATGAGCAACATCAACAATTGCTAAAATAGGTTCTTTATAATCAGGGAATTTAACTAACAGCCACTTCTGCCAATCTAAATCTAAGAATAAAGATTGTGATAACCTTAAGAAAAATACCAGTATGGGAATACACCCAAATAACCCATAATAACTTAAAACACAGGCTTCTTTAGCTACTTCATTTCTGAATAAAAGCTTGGGTGCAAGTAAAAAAGACTTAAGAATATGATTATTTCGAAAACTCGAATTTTGTTTTTTTTTGATAATGACGAGAACTTTCGAAACATAATTTATATACTAAAATCATTTTTTACCTATTTTAATAAAAAATGATTATTTCATTTCGAATTTTCTTTATTATTCATTATCAATTTTGATACATGAAATCATGAGAAATAACGGAAATTCTTCACGACAAAGATTTTCTGCTTTTTCTCGGCTTCCTAAAGATTTTTTAGGGGACACCCATTCTTCCATATGCTCAATCACAAACCCACATGCAGATAAAACTTGTACCCAGTAACTTAAAGGAAAATGAAAGGAAAGAGAAGTTTCAGACTGCTTTTTACCAGGATGAGTTAGGATAGGGATTTTCATATGAGATAAATAGCGGTCGATCTTGCGCGACATTAATTTTTTATTTTCATCATAATGCCATGAAGAGCATCGAGGTATCCGAAAACAAGGATGATTCAATACTAAGAAGAAGCGTCCCTGAGATTTAAGAAGTCGAGCTGTATTTTGAACTGCCTTGTCCGGAGACGCCATATTCTGCAAAGAAAGAATAGCCACTGCAGAAGAAAACGTATGGAATTCAGAACAAGTATCTAACTTCTTTGTGAGATCTTGGACAATAAAGCGATGACTTTTAGATTTCCTAAGTTTAGTTGCAATAGCCACTAAACTTGGAGAAATGTCAATTCCTAAATAGCCACAGTCCTTAGGAATTGCTCTTTCTAAAATTCCTTGCCCACACCCAATGTCTACCAGAGAGCTGTGTTGATTTAAAGATAATATAGGAAGAAGACGAGGCAAAATGACTTCTCTATGATAGAAGTGCCCCTCATATTGGACTATTTTATGATAATCCTTGGCTATGGGCTCCCAAGAAGTTGATTGCCCATTTTTTTTCTTAATAGGTAGCGATTTTTTATTATAGAAATACTTAGGCATCCATAAAGTTTATATGAAAAATAAAAATAAGCAAGAGAAAACTACGTACAAAAAAAAATCTCTAGGCACTAGAACCTAAAGATTTATAAACAACACATCAAATGTTATTTTTTTGTACTATGTCTCTATCTACTCTTTTTTATCTCCTGACTTATCGTCTTCTTTTCCTTTTGATTCTTCAGTAGATCCTGAGCCTTCAGCTGCAACTTCTGCTGTATCTTTTGCTTCTTCCTTAGATTCGGGAGCTTCTACAGGAGTACTTTCAGCAGCACCTTCTACTGTGGTTTCTCCTTCATCTCTTTCACTTGTTCCTGTTTGGGTTCCAACAGCAATAGAAATTTGTCCCGCTGTAGATTCTAATACAGCAATTGTATCTTGTATTTTTCTACAAGCTGCTTCTAACTCCTTCTGACGCTCTTCTAAGAATTTAACTTGAAGTTCTTTTTGAGCAGCTTCTTCCTTTACACTTTGTAAAGTGGTTTGTGCCATGGAAACAAGCACTTCTAAATCCTTGATCTGCAATCTTAAACTAGAAACAGAAGAAGTAAGATCCTGAACACTTTCTGTACTTAGGAGAGCTTCTAAAGAAGTCAACATAGTTTGGAAAGGAGTTACTAAAGAACTGACTTTCTCTCCAGCATCTTCAAACCCACTTAGACTATTTCTGAAATCAGCAACAAGAACTGCAAAATCTCCTGTATGTTTTTCCATTCTTAATCCGAATTCTTGTAACTTCGATTGCAGATTTCTTAGATGTCCAACTTGCTCGCGAAGCTCTGCGTTTGCTTCCAATAGAACTTCAATTTCTTCATGTAAACGAGAATTTTCCACACCAAAGCGCTCGTTTTCTCCTCTGAAAAATTCGAGTTGTTTTCTTATTTCTTGAGTTGTTCTCCTTTCTAAACCATCTCTGATCCCCCAAATAACAAGTGCAAAAGAAACAATCATAATAAGCAACATTATAATTGCAGCAGATAATGCAGGTGCAGCACCAAATGACCAACAAACTAGACCTACAATGCCAGAAACAAAGAGAGCAATGGCAGCAATGATTTTCAATACACAGAGAACCTTCTCTACAGTAGATACTGCTTTATTAGGGAGAGCAATAGGAGGTACAGGTGGGTTTTTTCCACTCGTAGTAAATGATTCATCAACCCGATTCGAAATCGTCATAGTTAACATCCCAAAATATTTTTCAAAAAAGTTGCCATACAGTTTATTTCTGCAATTCAATAAGTTCAATAATTTTATAACCGATTTATAATCTGATGAATACGTACGGATTTGAATTGGAAATTTCTTTGAAAAAAAAGTCAGTGATGCGATTAAGGCTATTCTACATAGCTTCAAAAGACAAAAATTATAATAAAATTTTCCCAAAATTCACAAGACATCTAGGAATTTTAATCGAAAGATGTCAAAATCTACCGTTAGAAGTTTTTCCCAGATATAAGTCTATTTGTTAGAAATATGTGAAGTAGGCATTGAGAACTTCTATAAAAAGGACTTTCTTAAGTTTTGATAGGCCAAGGGTGAGGAACATAAAGCAACATAAAGTATGTATAGCCCCTTCAATTATGGGCGGGGATCTTGCATGTATAGGTGCTGAAGCTCAAAGAATCGCACAATCTGGTGCTGATCTTATCCATATTGATATTATGGATGGGCATTTTGTACCGAATTTTACTTTTGGCCCTGGAACCATTGCTGCGATTAATCGCTCTACGGATATTTTTTTAGAAGTCCATGCAATGATTTATTCCCCCTTTGATTTTATTGAAGCTTTTGTTCAATCCGGTGCTGATCGCATCATCGTGCATTTCGAAGCCTCTGAAAATCTTAAAGAATTATTATCATACATTAAAAAATGTGGTATCCAAGCAGGGCTTGCTTTCTCTCCGGAAACTTCTATAGAATTTATACCCTCATTTTTACCTCTATGTGACGTGATATTGCTGATGTCTGTCCACCCGGGATTTTGTGGCCAAAGCTTTCTCCCCGAAGTATCTGATAAAATCCGTTTCACGAAAAAAGCAATTCAATTAGCAGGATTAGAAGGTAAATGTTTCATCGAAGTCGATGGAGGAATCACAGAAGAATCAGGCAAAGTATGTCGTGAAGCTGGAGCAGACATTTTAGTTGCCGCGTCCTATGTATTTCAGCAAGATGGACTAACAATAGAAGAAAAAGTTTCACTGCTCAGAGGAGAAAACCATGGTATTAAGTAACCAGCTTTCTGTAGGAATGTTTATTTCTACCAAAGACGGACTCTATAAAGTTGTTTCTGTTTCTAAAGTAACAGGAGCAAAAGGAGAGTCTTTTATAAAAGCTGTATTAAAATCTCCAGATTCTGATGATACTATTGAAAGAAACTTTAAAGTGGGCCAGGAAATAAAAGAAGCCCAATTCGAATCGAGAAATCTGGAATATTTGTATATTGAGGGTGATCACTGCCTTTTTTTAGATCTAGGAAATTATGAAAAAGTATATGTTTCTAAAGAAATTATGAAGGATAATTTTCTATTTCTCAAAGCAGGCATTACTGTCTCTGCAATGGTATATGATGGCACTGTGTTTTCCATAGAATTACCACACTTTTTAGAATTGATGGTATCAAAAACAGATTTCCCCGGAGATTCACTATTAATTTCTGGAGGCACGAAGAAAGCCCTATTGGAAACAGGGATTGAAATCGCTGTACCTCCTTTTGTAGAAATTGGTGATGTTATAAAAATTGATACGCGTACATGTGAGTACATCCAACGCGTCTAACTTCAGACTGAGAAGGTATAAGAGAATACAGGTATGGATTTAAAGCAAATAGAAAAGCTTATGATTGCTATGGGTCGCAATGGTATGAAGCGTTTTGTGATCAAACGTGAGGGGCTAGAACTCGAATTAGAAAGAGATACTGGTGATAGACAAAATCAAGAACCTGTATTCTATGACAGCCGACTATTTGCCGGGTTTTCACAAGAACGACCTATTCCTATGGATTCTAGCAAAGCCGTCAGTCAAGAACTTGCCTCCGATAAAACCGAGCAATCTCAACAAGCAGCCGGAGATTTTATCAGCTCACCCCTCGTAGGGACATTCTATAGCGCTCCTTCACCAGATGCTCCCGCATTTGTGAAACCAGGTGATATAGTTTCTGAAGATACTGTTGTCTGTATTGTAGAAGCTATGAAAGTCATGAATGAAGTTAAAGCAGGGATGTCAGGCCGTATTGTAGAAGTATTAATTACTAATGGTGATCCTGTACAATTTGGATCCAAGTTATTTCGTATAATTAAAGATGAATAATGAAAAAAGTCTTAATAGCCAATCGTGGAGAAATTGCTGTACGGATTATACGTGCGTGTCATGATCTAGGACTAGCAACTGTCGCAGTATATTCACTGGCAGATCAAGAGGCATTACATGTATTACTAGCAGACGAAGCAGTGTGCATTGGAGAACCTCAATCTGCTAAATCCTACTTAAAAATCTCTAATATTTTAGCAGCTTGCGAAATCACAGGAGCTGATGCCGTCCATCCAGGTTATGGTTTTTTAAGTGAAAACCCCAACTTTGCCTCCATATGTGAGAGTTGCGGTCTTACCTTCATAGGCCCTAGTTCAGAATCCATTAAAATGATGGGAGATAAAATAGCCGCTAAACAATTAGCAAAGAAAGTAAAATGTCCCGTAATTCCTGGATCTGAAGGCGTTATTAAAGATGAATCTGAAGGGTTAAAAATAGCAGAAAAAATTGGTTTTCCTATAGTTATCAAAGCTGTTTCCGGAGGAGGAGGGCGAGGAATTCGTATAGTACAAGAGAAAGATGAGTTTTTTAAAGCTTTCTCAGCAGCAAAAGCAGAAGCAGAAGCAGGCTTCAATAACCCAGATGTATACATTGAAAAATTTATAGAAAATCCTAGACACCTTGAAGTACAAATTCTAGGAGATAAACATGGAAACTATGTTCATCTAGGGGAAAGAGATTGTACAATACAACGACGTAGACAAAAACTCATAGAAGAAACGCCGAGCCCTATTCTTACCCCTGAATTGCGGGCTAAAGTAGGAAAGGTAGCCATAGACTTAGCAAAAAGTGCAAATTATTACTCCGTAGGTACGGTAGAATTCTTATTAGATAAAGATAGGAAATTCTACTTCATGGAAATGAATACGCGTATTCAGGTAGAACATACGATTACAGAAGAAGTCACAGGAATAGATCTTCTTAAAGAACAAATCTATGTAGCTATGGGTAAAAAGCTCACTTGGAAACAGAAGAACATAACTTTCAAAGGTCATGTCATTCAGTGTCGTATCAATGCTGAAGATCCTAGCAATAATTTTTCTCCCTCTCCAGGCAAATTGGACTACTATCTCCCACCAGCAGGTCCATCTATACGTGTAGATGGAGCATGCTATAGTGGATACGCAATTCCTCCTTACTACGATTCCATGATCGCTAAGGTTATTTCTAAAGGGAAAAATAGAGAAGAAGCAATAGCTATAATGAAAAGAGCATTAAAAGAATTCCACATCGGGGGGATTAGTTCTACTATTCCTTTTCATCAATTCATGCTGGACAATCCTAAATTTGTTAATTCTGAGTACGATATTAACTATATCGATAATCTTTTATCTCAAGGTGACCCTTTATTTTAGTGCGTAATATTAAAAGCTAAAGCTATTACAATTTCAGACACCCTCCCTAGCCAAAATAGAAAACTTAGTCACTGAGTTACTTTGTTATCTTCTAGCTGGCGGGAAGGGGGGGTTCTGGTGTATATGGTAAATACGACTATGTTGCAGACTTTGTTGAAATCCGGATTTAATTTTTCTAACAGCATACGCTTGCATAGAACGCTCTCGAATTTCCGCCATAGCTTTATCTACTAATACTGCTGCCACTGTGTGAGCACCTACTTGTATTTGATAATTAAAAACAGTCTCTGTAACTTGCTGAAGATCTAATCTAACATTTCCCTGTGTGAGGATTTCACTTCTAGCTGAATTCCTCCAAAAATTAGAAAAGGATATTTTATTAATGAGAACTTTCACATCACGCTTACATGTTTTTACAATATTTTCTAGTCTAGAAGTATGATTAGGCCAAGAGTGTAGGGGGATGACGAAGATTCTTTGAGAGTTTGAGGTCCCCGGGAAAGCTGAATGATACGCACAGCTACAATAAGTAGCGTGTATAGAAGACATACTACTTCCTCGAAAATTTAGCTGTAAAATTATATAATATTTTTACATTTGATTATTTCTTAACAAACGCCCTCTCTAACGTATTCTCTAGTACCTTGAAAAGATTAAATAACATCCTTCTAGTTATAGATAATGTAAAAAACTGGACTAGATCAATTGCCAATATATTCTCTCTGACAGTGCACAACACAATCTTATGTACGTCAAGTTTATCTACTCAAGAAGAGGGGGTGGGAGGAGGTACCATACGATTAAGATTCCTATGCTTCTTCGATGAAAATTCATGCCCTGATGGTACTACAAAAAATCCTTCTATATGTGATGAATAGACAAATTCCAGAATATTGCTTTAAGTCCACACGAAATTCTTCCTTTATCTACAGGAAGTTTAGCAACCTTCTCTGGTCCTGCAATATACCGAACTATGAGAGATCGCATGTGAAATTACAATTACTCTTATTGTTAAACAGATCAATACATCTCAGTCCCAAGAAAAGAAAATCTTCGTAGTTACTGCAGTATTTATTGAACAAGACTAGAATTTAAAGTCATATGATGGTGGAATTATTCTTCCTTCAGGAAGAAGAAATAAGAAAAAGGTCTTCTGCGTTACTTAATTGACAAACAATAAATGAACGATCTACGCGGGTGACATGGGAATGATATTCAAATATGTGAGACTAAGAGTATTCTGTTGTGATTTGAACGCAACACGAAAGGTCTGATAATATGAATTATGTTGCATCAGATTGTAGAGTCATCTCAATATAACCTATGGCACGTTCTAGGTCACCAATCTACAACAATCCAGATTCATTGCGTTTTAAAAAAATTTTTATATACTAGATCGATTTAATCAAATAATTAGTACAGTCCTTATGCCTCAAACTAGTTCCATAGCCATACAATGTTCTTCAAATTATGATTCCCCAGTATACTGTAATCTAACTACCAAAGAAATGGCCTTCATTCAACGTAGATCCTGTTATAGACTATTCTTAGATACTATGATTGTAGTACTTGGGTTTTCCACACTGATTTCTATGTGCATAGCAATCTTTTTCTTTAGTGGCCTCAATATGTTGAATCTAACGACCATCGTCATAGTATCTGTACTCATGGCATTGGGAATTTTATTTATTAGCATTGGCACATTGTTCCTTATTAACAATATAGATCAAGGAATCTCAGGAATTTTAAGAGACCGATTAACTGAAGCAAATAAAAAAATACAAGAGCTGACTGACCTTAATAATACCAACTCCATACCAGATCCTGTCCAAGAATCCTCTAATCCCTAAAAAACAATCAACCAACAATAGAAAAAGAAACTATTTTCTACTTCCTACAGAATTGTTTTCATCTTGTACAGTACACACATCTTCCTTAACTTAAGGAGAATCAGAATAAAATTAGTTTTTCAATCTTTTTATCGCAAACAAAGTTACAAATTGTTAGTGTATTCTTGCTGTAAACCAAATATTGTGAAAATGAGGTAATAATATGAGCAAAAGCCACGTTTTTCTATCAAAAATCAAGTCGTTAAGCTATTTGCTTCTAGCTGCAGCTGCTGTACTTATTTCCGGATGCGAATCTGAAGATGTTTTCGTTAAAGATCCTTCTGAAGCTCAAGAGGCTGTAGATGTTTCTCCTCGATTTACAGAAATTGGTGATAGTAATTCTATATGGCTAGAAATTCAAGAACGCTCCAGTTTTAACCATACAAATGTTGTACCTATCGTTCTTTATGATGATCTAATGAATCCTGAAGTAAGAGCTACTGTTATTGGATCTGCTTGGGCTGTTCCCGTGGATATCCAATCTGCAATCCGTGTATTTAACTCCCGCAACAAATCAGAACGATCCTCAGAAAAGGTTCTCAATGAGAATTGTGCTGATATTAACGTGATCCTTTTAGAAAGCGATCCTAATCATACTTCTCATGTTTCAGGAATACTCTGTGGTGTTAACCAACAAGAATTTACAATTTTATGCGAGAGATTCCCTCATCATAGTCTTCTGCCCACACTAGTATCTAAGTCAGAAAATGATACAACTGTATACAGCTGCGGCTATGTGTTTTCTGTAACTGATCCTAACTTTATCTCCTTACCCGGAGACCAACCTTCTGCAGAACGATTCCTAGAAATCTGGGCAGCTATTGACTCTGACATAGTTCAGAATGCCTATGGTCAAAAATTCATAGATGACTTTGTCCAAACAACTTTCCTAGCTAATGGAGATAGTATCGAAAGTTTAATTAAATAAAAAATCTTCATAAAAGAAAAAATTTCTCTTCATATAAGAAAAGCCTGATGAGGCTTTTCTTATTCAAAAAAAATCTCTTCTATCAAATTTATCAATGTCTACCCATTTATAAGCTCAGTGAAGACTACTAGCCAATAGACTGTATAAATTGCAGACCAAAAACTTTTACAAGTATTTTGAAAGATATTAATATTATTCCAATAAAGAGCTAATAACTAATGATTTAACTCATAGATGATATTACGTTTTGAGTAGTATTTATTTACTTATAGCATAATCACTAAAACACCTGACTATGCAGTCAAATATAACTTATAAAAGTTAAATAGAGACAATCGTGTTAAGTAATGAAGTTATCTTTTTCGCTCAGGCTTCTCTTATCATTATTCTAGGAATCACTTTTGCTTCGAGAAGTATAGCATGGCTAACAGCCTGGTTATCTACACTATCTATAATTATGAATGTTTTCGTATTAAAACAAATCATTCTGTATGGCCTAGAGGTAACTTCAGCGGATGTTTATCTCATTGGGATGCTATCTTCCTTAAACTACTCGAGAGAACTCTATGGAAGGAATAAAGTTAATGAAGCCATGTTTGGTTCATGGATCATTACTGTGGCTTTCCTAATTATCACTCAGCTACATCTAGCTCTTATTCCTTCTAGCAATGACGTTTCTCAACCACATTTTATTGCCTTATTTTCTCCTACTCTTAGGCTAATTATAGCATCTCTAATTACCCTAATTTGCGTACAAACTATAGATCTTGTGATTTTTACCTATCTAAAAAAGTTATTTCATAATAAAGCTTTCGGGACTCGCTCTGCTTTATCCCTTATTCTATCGCAAATTCTAGACACTCTCCTATTTTCATTTTTAGGTCTCTATGGACTAGTAGCTAATCTCGCCCATGTTATGCTTTTTGCTTTCATTACGAAAATGTTTATAATCATCTTGTCCATTCCCATGGTGTCTCTAGGAAAATTTCTAAAAACTAAGATTAAACTAAATCATATTCCATAAAAATTATTATGATTCATTGCTTTAGAAATTCTATTTACAGGAAAGTAATCACAAGATACTCTGATTCCCTATTTCTAGTCATATAAGCAAAAATTAAAAATCCTAGCTTCCTAGAACCGTGGCACTAAAATTTCATGTTCTTCACCAGTCTAAAAAATCACAAGCTCGTGTCTGTCAAATAGAAACAGCTCACGGAACAATTGATACTCCTGCTTTTGTCCCTGTAGCAACAAATGGTGCTCTGAAAGGTGTTTTAGATCACAGCCGTATTCCCTTAATGTTTTGTAATACATACCATCTACTTGTACATCCAGGAACCCAACATATTGCTGCTATGGGAGGTCTACATAAATTTATAAATCGCCATGCTCCTATTATAACAGACTCGGGAGGGTTTCAAATTTTTAGCCTTGCTTATGGTTCTGTAACAGAAGAAATCAAAAGTAAAGGAAAGAAAAAACACTCTTCATCTATTTTAAATATTACTGATGATGGGGTCTGGTTTAAATCTTATCGTGATGGAAGCAAGCTTTTCTTATCTCCAGAAACATCAGTTCAAGCACAAAAAGATCTAGGGGCTGATATTATCATTCCCTTAGATGAACTCCTTCCCTTTCATACTGATACAAACTATTTTCTATCCTCTTGTTCTCGTACGTATATCTGGGAAAAACGTTCTTTAGATTATCATAGACAATCCCCTGGATATCAATCTATGTATGGAGTCATCCACGGGGGAATTGATCCAAAACAAAGAAAAATAGGCTGTCAATTTGTTGAAGAACATCCTTTTGATGGATTTGCTATCGGTGGAAGTCTAGGAAGAAACTTTCAGGAAATGGTCAATGTTGTTGATATTACAATGAGATATCTATCTAAAGATCGTCCTGTACACTTATTAGGAATTGGAGATCTTCCTTCTATACGAGCTGCTGTAAAATTTGGGATTGATTCCTTTGATAGTTCCTACCCTACGAAAATAGCGCGTCACGGACTAATTCTTTCTTCTCCTAAGCCCATAAAAATTGATAATCATGCCTATTCTCAAGATCCTACGCCCATAGATCCCAACTGCCATTGTCTTACATGCACTTCGAATATCTCTAAAGCTTATCTCCATCATCTATTCAAAGTACATGAGCCAAATGCCGGTATATGGGCATCTATTCATAATCTACATTATATGCAAGAGGTAATGAAAACTATTCGAGAACAAATTCTTAATGATGAAATTTAATCCATGAAATTATCTCATTGTGGGATAGTTTAATTTACAGAAAACTCACTCAAAAGCAAAATTTTGTCCTCTATAGACTACTAAATCCCCCGATTCATTACTTTCTAGAACTTTGAGATACAATAAGGAGACAGGAAATTGCACAAAATGCTAATGCAGATGCCATAGGTATAGTAATAAATCCAAAAATGAATAACTTAGTGGAACAAGACACTCTACCACAAATTTCTAATGTCATTCCTGATATTTCTTGAAGACAAATTTGATAAACAGCAATCCCCATTCCTATAAGAGACATAGGTAGTGCATAGATTTTCACTAAGGCATCATCACGATATGTAGCAATTCCCAAAATAATGGATAAAGGGAATAAACAAATCCTTTGATAATAACATAAAACACAGGGTTCTATGTTCAATAGATAACTATAATAAACACTAGTTATTGTTCCTATACAACAAATTAACCAAGCAAAATATAAACTATAGTTACGCAGTAACTTAATCATTAACGTCCTCATTCTGTAAATGACGTATTTGTCGAATGGCGCGCTCTAATTCTTCAAAAGTGGGATCTTCTATTAAGTAATCCCCGACAACAGCAGTGGGCGTTGCTAACTGTCCTCCTAATACCTGAGAGCCATAAATATTATTTTTCTTGATTTGTTCATCATACTGACGATCATTTACACACTGCATTAAACCTTTGGGATTGATTGCACGTCCAGAATATGTCTGTAATCCTTCAGCAAGCTTTGTTAATACTTCAGGAGTTGCCCAACGCTTTCCCTCTTCCTTGGGATACATAAGTAGCCTATGAAAATATTCAACATAAGCATTAACATCGGGATGACGAGGATCATGATGGTAAATACACATCAAAGCCTGAGCTGCAGGCTTTGATCCACGAATAAAACACACAGGAATTAACGTAAAAGATACCTCTCCAGTATCTATATAATGTTGCTTTAATAAAGGGAAAACTTCAGTAGTAAATTCTGTACATGCTGAGCATGAAGGTTCTTCAAACACTGTAATATTAATAGGAGCATAGGGGCTGCCCAATGTAGGGAAATGTTTAGCATTTGTAGGAATATGAGATTTAGGAGGAAGAAGAGTATGCTTTTTATAAAACATTAAACAAAAAGCAAATATAAAAAAAATGCTGGTAATGACAACAAGGATCTTTTTATTCAAAATACTTTCTCTTTTCTTCAAATCTCATAAAGAAATTAGAAATAAAACAAAGAAATAAAAATTGAAATGCATTTTTTCACTACGAATGATCGAGAAATAGTCCAATGTGCTCAGTGATTCCTAAAGAATCAACGCTAAAAATATAAAAACCTTTTAGTTTTATTATTTTCTCTCTATGGATAAGAAAAACTTCCTCTTTTTCTTTGTATGGATAAAGAAAGCATAGAAAACATCTATAAGCATTTTCGCTATCGATTTTTTAAATTTAGCATTCTTCCTGCTTTTTTAGGATTGCTATTGATCTGCACTCCCAGCATTCTCGATTATCACGATACTGCCATTATTCTATCGAACAGAATATGTGGGCTACTGCTTATCCTATTAGCATCACTATCTTTTATCCATCGTTCTGTACTCTGGCTTGGAGTATTCATAGGCATGTGGGAAACTATGTTTCCCTGTTTAATGAAAAGTTCTTCCACTGTTTTTGCAAACGACACCTTAATTGGTTTTGCTATTTTCGCTACTGTCTGTATTCCTCCTACCCGACCAGATCCTTTAGAAGTTGGCCCTACTCTTCCTGAAGGCATTCCTTATAATCCCTCTTCAGGAGGAAGACGAGCTGCTGTTTTAATACTCAGTTTATTAGGTTGGCTACAATCACGCTATCTCACAGCTTCAACACTAGGAATTACCCAGTCTTCCTATGAATCTTTGTTTTTTATTTATCCCGCAATGATGACTTCTTATTCTCTTTTGGTGGTATTGACCCTATCCGGAGGAGAGCGTCGTTGGCACACAAGACCAAAAATTGTCATTGTAACAGCAGTTACTCTTCTATCCACTATGGTGATGACTCTTCTTCTAATTACTTTGAAACATTTATGTCCCGAAAATTGGCTATGTTTATCCCTTACTATACAACCTGCTATTGCTAGTGTCTTTGCCTATGATGAACTCAGAGCTGCATTTTCCTACCTTGCACAATTCTCAAAGAAAAAAACTGAACTCTTTCATTTAGCATTATTTGGATCTGAATATTATAAAGAATCTTTATTTTGGGAAGAACGTACAGTTCTTCCTTTTAGCAAGGCATGCAAACAGGCATTCTTGGGGATATCCTTCCCTATAAATCTAGTTTTATCTATTTTTCTTTCTGTTATTTGTATGAAATCTGGTTATGGGAGATCTTTTAGTGGGACACTAAGAAATTATATCAGTATGTGCTGTTGGTTTATTACTGTGTTATCGATACTCTCTTTTGCTGAAAGTCTCCGACGTTTACGATGGTTTTGTCTTATTTTTAGCTCTGCTATTCTTCTTTCTCCTGTTTTCTTTCATATTCCCTTAAAATCTCCTTTTCTTATTCCTATAATCATTCTAGGCATTACTTTAATTATTTTGCCTATAGGGAAAATACAACAAAAAAAGTAACATTAGATCTATTTTAGCCTACTTACATAACCTATTGTATTGTTGTATTTTTGGAGAGCTGTTGTAATTCCTTTTTATTTTCTTTTTGCCTACGCTTTTCTCTTTCATACTTAGACATAAAAATCCCTGAAATAGTGTACTCAATTCCCTTAGATATGTCTTCATCATATGGAGAAGACTGTGATGGTTCTATTTCCGAAACGATATCCAGTGTTTTCGATAAAGTAATATAAGAAAACTGTCGCGTATATTGAGGAATAACAACATGAGTCTCTATAAAATCTGCAAGCACTTGCTTGGTAACCTTCTGTTGTTTCTCATGGCAATACTTCAGAACTTGCATATAATTACTTTCTGCTAATTGTTTATGTTTCTTCACTGCCATGGCATGGTGGAGTGAAGCGAAGAAAAATAGGGGGATCGCAATCCCTACAATTCCTAGGATAGCAGGCAGAAGAAAAGGTAGAATAATATCATGTAACAATGAAAACGCTTCGATAGGATAACCCAGCAACAAAGATCCAATTAAAAGAAGGGCAGAGGAAACAAATAAAACTATGGATCCTAATATGACCATAGGCGTTCCTTTCCAACGATGGGAATATATTTCTTGATATAGGAGTAATTTTTCTTCTGATGAGAGTACGGAATAAGTTAATTCCGTAGAAGGTGAAGGTATAAAGGAAAGAGTCATGCCAAAACACTCGATCGGATTTTCTCTATCAGCAAGTCTATACTTTTTGAAGATCGGAACCCATCATCAAATGTTATAGGGACAAGACTATAATCCTTCATTAAGAAAACAGAGTCTCCTAGAAAAGCTACGTCTCTAAAATCATGTGTCACCAAAATAACAGTTTTTTTATCTTCATCAGCAAGTCGTAGAACATAACCATATAATATTTCCTTTGTTATCACATCTAAAGAAGAAAAAGGTTCGTCTAGTAATAATATAGGCTTTGAAGATAAGCATTGGCATGCCAAAGCAACACGTTGTTTTTGCCCCTCAGAAATTTCATCTGGATAACGTTCTAGAAGTTCGTTGATCCGAAAATAATCAACAACTTCAATGAATTTTTCTGGAGGTATAGAGGAATTTCTTGGTCTTCCTAACTCTGATGCTAAATAAATATTTTTTTCTATTGTTCTCCAAGGCAATAAGGGAGATTTCTGTTGCATATAAGCAACATCCTTTTGAGTTATAGGATTCCCTTTCCACAAGATTTTTCCATCCGTTGGGGACAAAAACTTAGCAATTAAACGAAATAAAGTAGTTTTCCCTACTCCCGAAGAACCTAGAATTACTGATATTTTTCCTGGGGAAGCGACAAAAGAGGCGTCTTGGAATATCAACTTGTTAGCATAGGAATAACTAAGTCCCTTGACTTCTAGCATAGAAAACCAAGATTCATAATCAGAAGACAGTTTGCGGTTACCAAGACTTGAACTTGGGACCTCGACATTATCAGTGTCGCGCTCTAACCAGCTGAGCTATAACCGCGAATATGGAGACTAGGAGAGTCGAACTCCTGACCTTCTGAATGCAAATCAGACGCTCTACCAGCTAAGCTAAGTCCCCTAAATACTGCCTTTGAAAAGCATAGAAAACAAAGAGCCATTCTACTGAGTAGTAGATTTAACCTCAACTAAAGAATTACAAAACTACTAGTGTATGGAACAGATTTCTTGAAGCAAACTCTTTAAAAGAGAGTTCATATACATTTTATTTGTTTGACTATGTAATATTTTCCAGTCTTCATTACTTGGAGACTCTAAAGGATGAGGCAAAAGAATACTGACTCCTAAACATGGAACATCGTATTCATAACATACTTGAGCGATAGCTCCTCCTGCGCTATCGAAACCTTGAATAGAAGGATACATCTTCTGAAGAGAAAGAAAATAGTTCTTCGACATAGTAAAAGATTCTCCTGTGGCAATAATTCCTTCAACAAGAGCATGTTCTGAAGATGTTGTTGGTTTTAAATATCCATATGTTTTTAGTGTATCTTCTATGGATTTCTTATGATCAAGAATGAACTGTTTTCCCCCGATTTTAGCTGCTTCTCTGTAACCTGCATGCGTAGTAAATACACTCTGACAAATATCAGGAATTTCAAATCTAGGGAAAAAAGGACGCATATCAGAATCATAATTGATATATCCCTCAGTAATTAGCAAATCACCGAAGTGCCCATTTTCTGATCGAGAATAGCATGTACCTAAAATTATAATTAGATCGACACGATGTTTAAAAATCATATTACATGCAATTACAGATGCTGAAACTTTATTAGGCCATAGTGAAGAAATCACTACATATTTTCCGAAAAAATCTCCAGAATAGTATGTTCTCTTCCCTTCAAGGGTTCTTTTACTATTTCCAAACCAAGAAGAAACCGAATAATCGTTCTCTAATGTTTCTGGGGATCCTGGTAGAGCTAGGATAACTCCTATACGAGATAGTGGTGATGCTTTTTCAGAAAAAATATCTATGGATTCCCCTGGAAAAGAGGTGAAGACATAAACAAAAAAAATAACAAAAAATACACGAAGAACCATGAAGATTCCCTGTAAAGACTTTTGTCTCCTTATAAAAAAAGAAGTTGTTTAAAAAAATGAAAAATCTTTTTTAAGTGAAGACAGTTCTTTCCAAGTCTAGAGGTAGCGAAAACTAGTCTTGAAAAGAACCAACCTTCTATGCTCCGTTACTCACAAATAATCTAATAGCTCAATGAATTCATTTATTAGAGTCGAACTCTTTTCCTTTTGAGATCTATTGTAGCTCTTGCTTCGCGTACCTTAGTAATCTTAAATGACTTCGTAAACATGTCATATTCTTTGTCTAAAGCATTAGCGTTCTTATTTTTATAAACCATGAAAACCTGATAGAGCGTATGATTAACCGAAATTAACATACCTCTAAAGTAAATGTCTTCACAGCAAATCCAAAATTCTAATGCTTTATGTCCTTGCACCTCTTTTGCTTGCATAAACAACACTTGGGACTCTGGCAATGCCTGTAAAATACCAGAAAATCCCTCTTGTAGATTTAATTCGGGACGACTGATATCCACTTTTTCAGAATATTCCCAAACAGAAACAACATAGACTGTATTATCTACTTGAGTTTCAGCTATATAAGTATCATAACGTATGGTCAGATCAGATTGTGGGATCTCTATAATCTGACCAGCATGATCCGGAGATTCAGGAAATTCAGCAGAAAATCCACAATTTGATGTATAATCGTATCGCTTCCACTTCAAAACATTCTTATCTCCAGAGACTAAAATCTCTCGAACGTCTTTTTCTGCAAACCAGCCTTTAACCTTCGACAAAAACCCTGTTTTATTCTCTTTAGCCGCTAACATCACTGGGTAAACAGAATGAACGGATAATAATATGATTAATATTAATCTACTTAATGCTGAAAACATAAATAAAAATAAAATACATTTATTAATTTAATAATATTACTTCTTCGACTTTTTATTATAAATAAAACTCAAAAAAGAAAATCTCATGAAAAATCTTGTGTTTTATAAAACCTCCAAGAATAATCCTAAACTACAGAAATACGCTGATATTTATGGGGATACGTAGTGAAACAGCAAGTATTTGGAGGTAAAAGAGTTGGCGTGCTCCCTTCTAGGCATGGAAGCACAAGGTTCCCAGGGAAACCACTGGCTCTTATACTCGGGAAGTCTTTGATACAGAGAGCCTATGAAAATGCTATTCAAAGTACCCTATTAGATACTGTTATCGTCGCTACCGATGACGAACGCATTATGCATCATGTTATAGACTTTGGTGGTCAATGCGTGATGACCTCCCCTCAGTGTGCTAATGGTACAGAACGTATAGCTGAGGCTGCGTCTCGTTATCTACCTGAAGCAGATATTATCGTGAATATTCAAGGGGATGAGCCCTGTCTTTCTCCTCAAGTTATTGATACACTTATAGAAAAACTTGAAGCTTATCCAAAAATTCACATAGTGACCCCAGTCAGCCAAACAACAGATTCTGAAGAAATCTTAACAAATCATAAAGTGAAATGTGTTTTCGATAAAAACGGCAAGGCTCTATATTTTAGTCGCAGTCCTATCCCTCATATTCTAAAGAAAGAAACACCCATGTATCTTCATATGGGGGTATATGCATTTAGGAGACAAGCTCTATTTGACTATGTCAAATTGTCATCTACACCATTAAATCAGGCTGAGGATCTGGAACAACTGCGGATACTAGAACATGGAGGAGAGATTCATATTTGTGTTGTGAATGCTAAAAGTCCTTCAGTAGATTATCCAGAAGACATAAACAAATTGGAAAAATATTTAACATGCCATTCAATTGCATTTTTCTAACAGGAGGAGTTGTTTCCTCTCTAGGTAAAGGATTAACAGCTGCAGCATTAGCTCTATTACTAGAAAGACAACACCTCAAAGTAGCTATGTTAAAGCTAGATCCCTACCTTAACGTTGATCCAGGAACCATGAATCCTTACGAACATGGGGAAGTTTATGTTACCGATGACGGTATGGAAACAGACCTTGATCTTGGACATTACCATCGATTTTCTTCTGTGGATTTATCAAAATATTCTTCTGCAACTTCGGGGCAAATCTATGCTCGAGTTATTAAAAAAGAACGTGATGGATGCTATTTAGGAAGTACAGTCCAAGTAGTTCCTCATATCACTAACGAAATCATTGAAGTGATATTAGAATGCGCAAAAGAAAGCCAACCCGATGTTTTAATTGTGGAAATCGGAGGCACTGTAGGAGATATAGAATCTTTACCTTTCTTAGAAGCCATCCGACAATTTCGCTATGAACATCAGGACAACTGCTTTAATATTCACATGACCTATGTTCCTTATTTAAAAGCCTCAAGAGAAGTCAAAACCAAACCTACACAACACTCTGTACAAAGTTTACGCAGCATTGGAATTATTCCTGATGCTATTCTGTGCCGATCTGAATTTCCTCTATCAGAAGAAGTTAAAAAGAAAATCAGTCTTTTCTGTAACGTTCCTCAAAACGCGGTGTTCAACGTCATTGATGTTAAACATTCGATATATGAAATGCCTTTGATACTTTCTAAAGAAAAAATTTCTACATTGATTACTAAAAAGCTTTCTCTAAACACACAACAAGAAAATCTTCACGACTGGGAAAATTTAGTAAGCCGCTTATGTCATCCCCTTCCTGATAAAGTTCGAATCGGTTTAGTAGGTAAATACGTACAACATAAAGACGCCTATCTCTCTGTCTTTGAAGCAATAACTCATGCAGCTTTAAGCTTAAATTGCTCTGCAGAAATTCTACCTTTAGATTCTGAAGACCCTGATATCTATAAAACCTTAGAACAATGTGATGGTTGCCTAGTACCTGGAGGATTCGGCTCCCGTGGTTGGGAAGGAAAAATAGCAGCAGCACAAATCTGTAGGGAGCAAGGAATCCCCTATTTCGGTATCTGTCTAGGAATGCAAGTCTTAGTCGTAGAGTACGCCCGACATGTTCTTCGTCTAAAAAATGCTAATTCCACAGAAATAGATAAAGATACACCTGATCCCGTGATCTGTATGATGAATGGGCAAGATGCTCTAGTCGCAACTGGAGGAACCATGCGCCTAGGAGCTTATCCCTGCATTCTTACTCCGGGAACAAAAGTATATCAAAGTTATCAATCTCATGAAATTAAAGAACGCCATCGCCATCGTTATGAGGTAAATTCTCACTATATTCCACAATTACAAAATCATGGTCTAAAAGTTGTAGGGTATAGCCCCAACCATAAACTCTGTGAAATTGTTGAAGTCGAAGATCACCCATGGATGGTGGGAGTACAGTTTCATCCTGAATTTCTGTCCAAATTAATCTCTCCCCATCCCCTATTTATAGGATTTATTCAAGCAGCTATTCTCCACTCTAGGAATAAAACCTATGTGTAATCACCAGTTTTCTACATTTCTAGGAGTCGACTATGGAAACAAACGTATAGGCCTTGCTTGGGCTGCAGCTCCTCTGTTTATTAGTTTACCCATAGGTTTTATGAAAACAGGAGAAACTATAGAACAAACAGCCAGCAATTTATATAAAATCATCCAAGAAAAGAAAATATCTTGTGTCGTTTTAGGAAATCCTATTCCTATGCATAAGGAACATACATCTCATCTGCAAGAAGAAATACAAAAATTAGCATCCTTACTCCAAACGCATACCAAAACTATTCTTTGGGATGAAAGGCTGTCTTCGGTACAAGCTGAACGCATGTTAAAAACAGATTGTGGACTCAGCCGTAAACAAAGAAAAGGAAAAACTGATAGTATTGCTGCGACGTTAATTCTTTCTAGCTTTTTAGATAGTATGCCAGATCTAAAGCCATCTATTTAAATCACACTAAATCTTAGATTTATATGAATTAACAAATAAATTTAACACCAAGAAAAAACTCATCTTCCTATCAACTAAATAGTACAATCCTAGTATATTTTATCAAAATACAATAGCATAAATCGCGTATCGAATTTTCATTCATAAGTATTAATGAAAGTTATTATATTTCTACGATCGGTTATTGTTCTGTTCTTTTCTTTCCTTATGGGAGGCTGTTGCTCTAAATCTTTTAGCAATAAGCCTGCATTAACGATTGCTATTTACGATGACCCCCTGTCTTTATCTCCCGAACAAGCAAAACGTGCTTTAGATCTCTCCATATCTAAACTCATATTTGAAGGCCTGACAAGAGAAAATACCAATACACCTACCTGTGTAGAACTAGCTTTAGCTAGCCACTATACAGTATCTACTGATGAAACCCAGTACACTTTCTTTTTAAAACCTAATACCTGCTGGAATGACGGTACAGAAATCACAGCTCACGATATTGTAAAAGCATGGGAATATGCAAAAAAATTCTCCCCTCACCGCAAGCTATTTGACGGAATCCGCTTCTCTTCATGTTCTCCCTCAACAATTACATTAACTTTGGATGCTCCTAATCCCAATATCCTTGGCATTTTATCTTCACCAGTATTTTCAGTCTTTAATCCTGATAACCTAAACGTCTTTAGCGGACCTTTTCATCTTATCACCCATATACCTAACCATTGCCTAATATTAGGAAAGAATCCTCACTACTACGATAAAAATAAAGTTGCTGTGAATTCTATTCATCTACTAGTCGTACCTGATTTATATACAGCAGCATTACTGTTACAACGAGGAGAAATTCAGTGGTTGGGACAACCTTGGCATCAAGGACTTCCCAAAGAACTTAAAGAGAGTTCTCACTATTTATATACTCGCTATCCAGTAGAAGGTATTTTCTGGCTTACAATTAATACTCAAGATCCTTTTCTATCAAATATAGACAATCGTCGTCGCCTTGCGTCAGCTATTAATAGGGAGGAAATCATTCAATATGCCCTACAAAATAACCAAGAACCCGCATACGGACTGAAACGAGATATTCAACTAGAAATTCCCTACTTAAAGAGAAAAACAACAATGCTTCCTCAGAAACTCACACTTATCTATCCAGCGAATATACTTCGTTGTCAACACATTGCAGAGATACTAAAAGAACAATTGAAAAGAGAAGATATTGACATTATCCCAGAAGGATTAGAATATCATGCATTTCTAAATAAACGTCAGAATCGTGATTTTTCCTTAGCTACAGGGACAGGGGTTGCTCTCTATCCCAATGCTCCCGTAATACTGGAATCTGAACCAGAAAAACTTATAAAAAATCTAGAAATATTCCCTATTTATCACATGAGCTATGATTACTTAACCACAGTGCACATAAAAAACATTCTACATAATTCTTCAGGAGCCGTTGATCTTAAATATGCCTGCTGTTCTTGAACTTCGTTTATGAAAATCCCTTCAAGTTATCAAAATACGACTTATTTTCATTAAATTTTTATATTACAAGAACCCTCGTCCATCTAGATAGATGAAATATTTTTCTATTCAACTTAAGAAAATCAATAATTCCCCTAACTTAATGATCTATTACGAATAGAAAAGACTATCTATTTAAATAATAGGAGGCACATAAATAAAATCTAAAATTAGGTTTATGTTGAAGATTGAAAAATCGCCTTGTATACTTATTAAGATTCTCGTCATGTCCAATCATAAAAACTTATTTTAATTATATGAAAAGAAAATCTCGTTCTACATACCTTATCTTACGAGTATCTCTTTTTTTTATTATTACAGGATGGATTTCATCGTGTACTCAGCAAATCCAACATCCAAACTCACTAAAAATTGCTATTAGCCACGATCCACTATCCTTAGATCCTCGAATTGCCTTCCTAAGTAAAGATATTTCTATAGCAAAAGCTCTCTATGAAGGACTCATGAGAGAAGATAATGATAATCCTCAACCAGCATTAGCAACCCATTATACAATTTCTGGTGATCAAACTACTTATACGTTTTATCTTAAACCTACACAATGGAGTAATGGCGATCCCGTCACAGCATATGATTTCGAAGAATCCATGAAACAACTCCATCAACTAGAAGTAACAGGTTCCTCAGCCCTCCTTATGGGAGTGATTAAAAATTCCGAAGCCATTACTAATCGCCAACTTCCTATTGATGTCTTAGGAATTCATGCTATTGACGATCTCACACTAGAAATCACTTTAGAACAACCTCTCCCCTATTTCCTCGAACTCTTATCCCACCCTCTGTTTTTCCCTGTACACGTATCTTTAAGAGACTATTATAAAACGCGAGAATCTGTTTTTCCTAATATCTCAAATGGTCCTTTTGTTCTTGACTCCTATCATCCCCAAAATCAACTCATTATAAAGAAAAATTTCCTTTACCATGACCACAATATCGTCCAACTAGAAGCTATTATTTTCCAGGTTATTCCCGATACGCATACAGCTCTCCAATTATTACAAAAAAAACTCATTGATTGGATGGGATCTCCCTGGAGTGCACCAATTTCCAAAGAAGACCAAAACCGTATACCACAAGAAAAACTGCATAAATATCCAGTATTGGGTACAACAGCACTCATATGTAACCTTAACAATACTCTGATAAACAATAAATCCCTACGCCAAGCTTTAAGCTACGCTATCGATAAATCCGCTTTACTACAGTTCATTAATTGTGGGAAAGTTGCTGAGAATTTTCTTCCTCCATCCTTATCTACACTACCCACACAAGGTCGTTTATCCAAAAAACAAAGAGAAGCTATTGCTCGAGAATATTTCAAAGAAGCACAAAAAGAACTTTCACAAAAACAAATTGCAGAACTCTCAATTATTTATCCTTTAGAATCAGCGTCTTTAAATGCGATTGTGCAAGAAATTCAACAACAAATTAAAAATGTCTTAGGAATTTCCATGACAATTCAAGGTATGGAATATCACCATTTTTTAGATAAACGTAATCGGGGAGACTTTGCTCTTGCTACTGGGAAGTGGATAGCCGATTACCCTCGTTCTTCCTCCTTCTTAGCAATTCTTGGTAATGCAATGCAGAACACATCCTCAAAATCATTAACTCATTGGGGAAATACGCAGTACAATTCCATTATTAATAAACTACAGACATCTCCAAATCATGAAGACCAATATACTGCAGAGAATCTCATCAAAGAAGATTTACCCTTAATTCCTCTGTATCATTTTGAATATGTATATGCTGCGAATCCTAAAATACAACATGCACATTGTTCTCCTCTAGGACATGTGGATCTTAAAAAATTATCGTTATCAAAATAATAATTACAGAATTCTTAAGATTTTTCCTCTTACTACTTGCTTTACATCAATTAGTCACTTAAACTTGAAAAAATATTTTAAAATTCCTCTCCAAGAAATCCACGAATAATTTTATATTGAAGCTAGGAAAAAGTAGGAATATACTGTCTGAAGAAAAAAGGTTGTTGTCAGGAATACTTACCATATTAAAGCACCAGGTATAAATCATGCTCCGTTATATAAGTAAGCGTCTGATATTTAACTTGCTCTCTTTATGGGTAATTCTTACTCTTACTTTCTTAGTAATGAAGTCTATCCCTGGGGATCCTTTCAATGATGAAAACGGTAATACCTTATCACAAGAAACACTACAAATCCTCAAAGCACAATACGGATTAAATCAACCCCTACATCAACAATATCTTCAATATCTTAAATCTTTAGTCACTCTGAATTTTGGAAATTCCCTAGTATACAAAGATAGAAGTGTGGTTAGCATCATTGCCACAGCTTTTCCAGCATCAGCAATTCTTGGAATTGAAAGTCTCATATTATCTATATTCGGAGGCATTTGTTTAGGAACACTAGCAGCTATACGAAAGGAAAAACAAGGGCGCTATATCCTATTCTCTTCTATCTTTCAAATATCAATTCCTGCTTTTGTACTAGCAACCATATTACAATATCTATTTGCTGTGAAAATTCCGATTTTCCCTATAGCTTGTTGGGGAGGATTCAGTCATACCATTTTACCTTCACTAGCATTAGCAATCACTCCTATGGCATTTATCACTCAATTAACCTGCTCTTCTGTATCCTCAGTTCTTAATAAAGATTATGCTTTGCTTGCTTATGCCAAAGGCTTGCCCCCTATGAAAATCATTCTAAAACATATACTTCCCTATGCTGTCTTTCCCACGATTTCTTACGCTGCGTTCCTTGTAACCACTGTGATGACAGGAACATTTGCCATAGAAAATATTTTTTGTATTCCAGGACTTGGCAAATGGTTCGTCTGTAGTATAAAACAACGTGATTATCCTGTAACCCTAGGGCTATCGGTATTTTATGGTACTTTTTTCATGCTATCTTCTCTACTATCTGATCTTCTACAGGCTATGATAGATCCTCAACTTCGCTACTCCTATAAAAAAATAGACATCATCGACATGAAAGATAACACCACGAAAAACTAAACAATAGAAATTTAGGATACATTAATAACATCTATGGATATCCCTACTAATCACTCGCTATGGAAACACATAAAAAGTAATTCTATGCTCATGCTAGGGATGTCTCTATTAGGGGTATTGATATTGAGCGCTATTTTCCTTCCATGGCTTTACCCAAACTATGAAATGACATCTCTAGAACATACCCTGACTCCTCCTGGAAAACTTTTTCCTTTTGGAACAGACGCTCTAGGTCGATGCATGCTAGCTAGAACAATTCAGGGACTGCGTTTATCACTACTCATTGCGGTAACAGCTACATTTATTGATGTTTGTATAGGTCTCCTATGGTCAACAATAGCTCTGGCTACAGGGAAAAAAGTGGCTTTTCTTATGATGCGAATTACAGAAATTTTCTTTTCCATTCCAAAAATTCCCGTAATTATTCTTCTATTAGTGATCTTTAACCATGGATTCTTGCCCCTAATTCTATCCATGACACTCACTGGATGGATCCCTATAGCAAAGATCATTTACAAACAATTTTTACTCCTAGAAAACAAAGAATTCGTGTTATCAGCGAAAGCTATGAATGCTTCTACTTTTCATATTCTCAAAAACCACCTTCTGCCCAATACCTTTGCCCCTATAATTTCTACATTAATCTTTACCATCCCAAGTGCTATCTATACAGAAGCTTTTATTAGCTTTTTAGGTTTAGGTATCCAGCCTCCACAAGCAAGTCTAGGAACATTAGTAAAAGAAGGAATCAATGCTATTGATTATTACCCTTGGTTATTTTTCATTCCATCAGCCTTTATGATATTACTCTCTATCAGTTTTAACTTAGTTGGAGAGGGAGCGAAAACTTTGTTTATTGAGGAAAACTCCCATGCTTAATTCCCTACTCCATATTAATAACCTAACAATTACCTCAAACCGTCCCCATAAACAACTGATTCACTCTCTATCTTTAAAAATACAAAAACAGCGTAGCTTAGCCTTAGTCGGTGAAAATGGATCAGGGAAAACCACAATTATTAAAGCTATTCTTGGATTTCTTCCCGATAACTGTACAATAGCCCAAGGAAACATCTTCTTCGAAGGAAAAGATCTCGTAACATTATCTCAAAAAGATTTTCAAAAAATCCGTGGCAGAAAGATTTCTACTATACTACAAAATGCTATGGGATCACTGACACCATCTATGCAGATTGGAGAACAAATTATTGAAACTCTAGTTCATCACGAAAAAATTACACGACAAGAAGCTTATGACAAAGCACTTGATCTCCTTTCTAGCGTACACATTCCCAAACGTTGTTTTCACCTTTATCCCTTTGAACTCAGTGGAGGTATGCGACAACGTGTTGTAATTGCCATTGCGCTTGCCAGCTCACCACAACTTATTCTTGCCGATGAGCCCACCACAGCCCTGGATTCCATATCTCAAGCCCAAGTATTACGCATATTGCATAACGTAAGTATAGAAAAAAATACCACTATCCTACTTGTTACACATAATCTTGCTCTTGTTACAGAACTCTGTGATGACATCGCTATTATTAAAGATGGTCAACTAGTGGAAGCAGGAAGAGTTAATAAAGTATTCTCCTCCCCCGACCATCCCTATACCCAACGTCTCCTTAACTCAATAGAAAAAATCCCCCTTACTGCTTCCTCATCCCCTATTTTACGAAAAAAAATCTGCCCATTAACAAAATCAAACACTACCTAACTCTTATGACTCATTTAGTAACCATAGATCATCTTTCTCTAATAGTTAGAAAACAAGTCATTCTTAAAGATGTTTGTTTACAATTAAAAAAAGGAGAATGCTTAGCCATCGTAGGATCCAGTGGATCAGGGAAATCTTCGTTAGCCTTAGCAATCTTAGGATTAATGAAAGCTAATTCAGGAACGATTACTTTTCATGTAAATCCTAAAACTCCAAAAGCCAAAGTCATTCAAATGATCTGGCAAGATATTTCGTCTAGTCTAAATCCAACAATGAACGTTAGGGAACTTATTCTAGAGCCCCTAAACATCCTCGGCATGCAGCAGTCAAAAGAGAAACTATATCAAGTCCTAGAACTTGTGAACCTACCCCGATCTGTTCTTCCTTTAAAACCACACAAACTCAGTGGAGGGCAAAAACAATGTGTTGCCATTGCCAAAGCTTTAATCTGCGAACCCGATCTTCTTATCTGCGATGAACCTTTGTCTGCCCTAGATACACTCAATCGCTCCCTCATCCTAAAGCTATTTCAAACCATAAAACAAGAATATAAAAGTACTCTACTCTTTATTACTCATGATATGTCTGCAACATATTACCTGGCAGATACTATCGCTGTCATGCATCAAGGAATGATTGTCGAATACTCCACTAAAGAAAAAATTTTTCAAACTCCTGAGCATAAAAAAACTCAGGAACTGCTAGACGCCATCCCCAGCTTCTCTTTAGAATATACGGACCCCACTATGGATTTTGAGAAAAACTATGTTTTAGTATAAAAGTTAAGTCTATAAAAGAAACATTTTAATACCTAAAGTTCTTTGTAGTATGTAAGCAGTTATGTATACTGCATTATATTCCTCGTACTATCCTCAAGTATTAGTTAAATAACAGTACGTAGTTGCGAAACTTATAATCTTGTCTTTGAAACATATTGAAAAAACTTAGCATGGTGTTAAATCATTGACAGAAGAAATAGAGAGTGCTACGACTCAAAAATAATGGCCATTGTAATGGAGCATCATTAATGATGGAAATTTCCCATATCTTGGAGGATCTTGCCTATGATGAAGGAATTCTTCCTAGAGAAGCTATCGAAGCGGCTATTGTCAAACATAAGCAAATAATTCCCTATCTACTCCATATCCTTGAAGAGGCTAGCGAGCGCATTCCCGAGCTAATTAATGACGGTAGTTATCAAGGTCACCTTTATGCAATGTATCTACTCGCCCAGTTTCGAGAAAGTCGTGCCTTACCCCTAATTATTAAATTGTTTTCCTTCACAGATGATACGCCTCATGCTATTGCTGGTGATGTTCTTACTGAAGATCTCTCCAGGATCTTTGCTAGCGTGTGTGAAGATGAATCTCTAATTAAAGACCTTATAGAAACTCCAGGAATTAATCCTTATGTAAAAGCAGCTGGGATATCCAGCCTAGTTCACCTTGTTGGGGCAAAAAAAATATCACGAGAGAAAACTATTCATTATTTTGGAGAATTATTAAACTACAGGTTAGAAAAATTCCCATCCTTTGCCTGGGATAGTTTAATAGCTGCCATATGTGCTCTATATCCCGGAGAACTCTTTTATCCTATTAGCAAAGCTTTTCAAGCAGGGCTGATAGACGAAACGTTTATAAGTATGGAAGATGTGACTAACATCATACGTGAAGAAACAATCGAATCCTGCATTCAGGAACTTCTTTCTTCTCCAGAGCTTATCAATGATACCTTGGAAGAAATGGAAAAATGGTTAGAAGATTTCCCTATAGAACCCTAGCCCATAGCCCATACTTTCCAACAGACATTAACCCCAAAAGGTGCCCAGTGAATAAACATAAGCGCTTTCTATCTCTTCTTTTTCTTACTCTAGTCCTCTTAGGCCTATGGTTTTGTCCTCACCCGGAAGCCATCAATCCTAACGCCTGGCATCTCTTCGCTGTATTTACAACAACGATCCTCGGTATTATCTTACAACCTGTTCCCATGGGTGCTATTGTTATCATCGGCATCTCTACCCTCTTATTAATGCGAACACTCACTCTGGAACAAGGTTTATCAGGATTTCATGATCCTATAGCTTGGCTGGTCTTTCTATCCTTTTCTATCGCTAAAGGAATAATCAAAACAGGACTAGGAGAACGTGTTGCGTATTTCTTCGTCAGCGTACTTGGAAAAAACCCTCTGGGACTCAGTTACGGTTTAGTAATTACAGATTGTTTATTAGCTCCGGCTATTCCTAGCGTCACAGCACGCTCAGGAGGAATTCTTTATCCTGTAGTTATGGCATTATCAGAATCTTTTGGAAGCACATCAGAAAAAGGCACAGAAAGTCTAATCGGATCCTTTCTTATTAAAGTAGCTTATCAAAGTTCCGTAATTACTAGCGCGATGTTTCTTACTGCTATGGCAGGAAATCCTTTAATAGCCTCTCTTGCTAGCCATATAAAAGTCTCCCTAACTTGGTCCATATGGGCGAAAGCTGCTATCCTCCCTGGGCTGATAAGCCTAATTTTCATGCCCATCATATTGTACAGACTCTATCCACCAACAATTAGTTCATGTGAAGAAGCTATTCGTACTGCAAAACTACGCTTAAAAGAAATGGGCCCCCTCAAAAAAAGCGAAAAAATCATCCTTATGATTTTTAGTCTACTTGTAATCTTGTGGACTTTCGGAGATTTCCTAAGAATATCAGCAACAACAGCAGCTCTTATCGGGATCTCTCTGCTCATCCTCACCAATATTTTAGACTGGCAAAAAGATGTCATTGCTAACACAACTGCTTGGGAAACTTTTATTTGGTTTGGGGCACTAATTATGATGGCCTCTCTACTCAATAAACTAGGGTTTATCCCACTTATTGGAGAGACTGCCGCAGCTGCTGTAGCAGGATTATCCTGGAAAATTGGTTTCCCCATTTTATTCTTAATTTATTTTTATTCTCATTACTTATTCGCAAGTAATACGGCGCACATCGGAGCCATGTATCCTGTTTTTCTTGCTGTAGCTATTTCTCTAGGAACTAATCCTATGTTTGCGGTTTTATCTTTAGCGTTTTCTAGTAATCTATTTGGAGGCCTTACTCATTACGGATCAGGACCCGCTCCCCTATACTTCGGTTCCAAACTCGTAAATATTAAAGAATGGTGGAGATCCGGTTTTATATTAAGTATATTTAATATCGTTACCTGGATAGGTTTAGGTAGCTTATGGTGGAAACTTCTTGGATTAATTTAATTGCTAAGTGTTTTCATAAAAAATTTTCTTTATCAAAAAAAGAAAAACTTTGAGAAATGATAAAATAAGAACCTTACCAATTGAACCTATGCAGTTAGATCCTCGCAACTCTGATAGAGTAGTTATTCCTGATATCCCTCCACTACCTAGGGAATTACAGAAATTCCCAGATCTCGTCCCTACTCAAGATACACGGTTTTCCTCACCATGTGATCCTCAAGTTACTCAACTATTTCCTCATACTTATAACAACCCTTACCTGAAATTTATCTCAGGAGAACCTCTATCTAAAAAACCTATAAAAGTGGGGGTTATGCTCTCTGGAGGACCAGCACCTGGAGGTCACAATGTCATTTGGGGCTTATTACACAGTATAAAAAAAATTCATTCTGATAGTTCTCTAATAGGATTTATTAATAATGGACAGGGATTGATCCATAACCAGACCGTAGAAATCAATGAAGAATTCATGGCATCCTTCAGAAATTCAGGAGGATTCCACTGTATAGGGACTGGAAGAACAAACATCATTACCGAAGAAAATAAATCTTCTATTCTCAAAACTGTCAAAAACCTCCATCTGGATGGCCTCGTAATTATCGGTGGTGACGGATCAAATACCGCAACTGCTATTCTCGCAGAATATTTTTCTCAACATTATCCAAAAACTTGTATTGTTGGAGTCCCAAAAACTATTGATGGTGATCTTCAGCACCTCTTCTTAGACATTACATTTGGATTTGACTCAGCAACAAAGTTTTATTCATCCATTATTAGTAATATTTCTCGAGATGCTCTATCAGGAAAAGCTCATTACCACTTCATTAAGCTTATGGGAAGATCGGCATCTCATATTGCTCTAGAATGTACTCTGCAAACGCATCCCAATATCGCCCTAATCAGTGAAGAAATCGCTGAAAAGAATATCCCCTTAAAAACTATCATTCATAAAATGTGCTCCATCATTGCTGATAGGGCCGCTATGGGAAAATACTATGGTGTTGTCCTTATTCCCGAAGGACTCATTGAATTCATCCCAGAAATCAATAACTTAGTGAAAGAAATCGAAAAAATTCCTGAAGGCATAGACAAATTTTCTCAATTATCTCAGGAGTCTCAGCTACTACTTAAAAGTTTCCCTCCAGGAATCGTACATCAATTACTTCATGATCGTGATGCTCATGGTAATGTCTATGTATCCAAAATTCATGTAAATAAACTTCTGATTCATCTTGTCTCAAACCACTTGCAAAAACATTTTAAAAATGTCCCCTTTAATGCGATTTCTCACTTTCTAGGCTACGAAGGAAGATCCTGTATACCAACTAAATTTGATAATACCTATAGTTATGCGTTAGGATTTGGATCTGGAATCCTAGTTCTCAATCGATGCAATGGCTATCTTGCTGCAATAGAATCTCTTATTAATATTGTAGATAAATGGCGCTTAAGAGCCATCCCTATTGTTAAAATGTTCACTACACAAAAAAAGCCAGATGGAACCCTACAACCACGAATTAAAAAGAGTCTCATTGATATTGGAAGTCCTGCATTTCGTAAATTCAAGCTTTATAGAAAAATCTGGGCTCTTGAAGATTCTTACCGTTTTCTAGGACCGTTACAAATTCACACACCTCCAAAAACACACTCAGACCATTTTCCACCTCTAACGTTATTACTTAATCATAATGAGTGGCAAAAAAGGTGTTCAATATGTATGGAAATTCCTGATTGCAACTATTAATTTTTCCCTTGATCTCTAAAATTACCCTTTCGAAAATCAAGAGGTAATTCCTTCAAAAAAATTACTAAATCATCCAAGGGATAAAAAACAAATGTAGGAGAAATATATTCTAATGAGCACTATCTGCCTAACACATGAACAAAGACAAAGTATTCAACTCTATGTTCTCAATACAGTAGCTACTTTCGGAATTCTCCATACTCCTAAACATGCTGTACCTCCCTATCCTCTAGTTATCATCTTGCATGGCCTGGCTTCTAATAAAATAGGATCTCACCGATCCCATGTAGAACTTGCTGAGAAACTTTCTGCATGTGGGATTGCTACATTACGTGTTGATCTTCCAGGACATGGGGATGCTGAAGGCTCTCTGGCAGATTTCTCATTTGATGATTATCTAACTAGTGTTAAAGATATTATTTCCTATAGTTATAGTCTTAACAACATTGACACCAAGAAAATCTCTATTTTCGGCTCTTCCTTAGGAGGTACACTGGCATTAATATCAGTCCCTTATTTTCCCCACATCCATAGCCTTGCTGTCTGGGCACCTACAATTCAAGGAAGTATATGGCTACAGGAAACTATGAATATCCCCAACGATCTTCTCACGCATTCTACATCTTCAGAAGACATTCTTTATGCAGGTCTGCCTATTAATAAGACTTTTTGTTCACAATTTATTGAAATGGATATCACGAAAGAAGTTTCGAAATTTTCGTCTTCTCTTTCCATACTCCATATGCAAGGGGAAGAAGATACTACCGTATCTCTTCGTCATCAAAACATCTTCAAAGATGCTATGAATAAGAAATCTCATCCTTGTGATATCCGTACCTATCCTCAAATAAATCACAATCTTCCTCATTCTAGTTCCATAATAATGGAACTGGTAGAATGGTTAAAACAACAGCTCCTCTCTTAGATAGGCTCTATGGAACTCTTATCCGTAAATAAAAGCTATTTCGAATTGCAACGACTACATTATCGTCCTGAAACATTAAGCTTCTTAAATGAAATCACTACTTTGCATATTTGCGATTCTATAAATACTCCGCAAATTCCATCAGAACTTCAAAAATCCCTCCCCAACTTGTGTGCCATCCCTGAAGTCTGTATAAAAAAAAGAGAGCCTCTATCTTCACCAGCCTTACAAATAGGAGTCTTACTCTCTGGAGGTCAAGCTCCCGGAGGTCATAATGTGGTTATAGGACTTTTTGAAGGATTACGAGCCTTTAACTCGAAAACAAAGCTCCTGGGTTTCATTCAAGGTCCTTTAGGGCTAACTCGAGGCTTGTATAAAGATCTCGATATTTCCGTAATCTATGATTATTACAATGTTGGGGGATTTGATATGCTCTCCTCCAGTAAAGAAAAAATCAAAACAAAAGAACAAAAAAGTACTATCTTAGCGACTGTAAAAAAACTACATTTAGATGGTTTACTCATTATTGGTGGGAATGATTCCAATAGCGATGCAGCTATGCTCGCTGAGTACTTCCTAGAACATAATTGTCGTATTCCCATTGTAGGAGTTCCCAAAACTATTGATGGTGATCTTAAAAATGCTTGGATAGAAATACCCCTAGGGTTTCACTCTTCCTGCCGCACCTATACAGAAATGATCGGAAATTTAGAAAAAGATACCTTGTCCATTAAGAAATACCACCATTTTGTTAGGCTTATGGGCAAACAATCTTCTCACACAACCTTAGAATGCGGATTACAAACTCTTCCTAATATTACTCTTATCAGTGAGCACATTGCTATGCGGAAGATATCCCTTCAAAATTTGTGCAAGCACATCGCTATAGGCCTAGTAAACCGTTACCGATCGGGGAAAAATTACAGTACTATCTTGATCCCTGAAGGTTTAATCGAACATATCACCGATACAAAGAAACTCATTCAAGAACTTAATTTTCTCCTTTTAGAAAACAATCTGACTTTAGAAAACATTGATAAATATCTTTCCCCAGAATCTTTAAAAACCTTTTCTTCCTTCCCAGTAGAAATTGCTCAACAGTTACTAATCGCTAGGGATTCTTATGGTAATGTTCGAGTATCTAAAATTGCTACTGAAGAGCTCCTAGCCGTATTGATAAAAAGAGAAATCTATAAAATTGAACCCAACATGGACTTCCAAACTGTAAACCACTTTTTCGGATACGAATCTCGAGCAGGATTCCCATCCAATTTTGATGCTAACTATGGAATTGCTCTAGGAATTATGTCCGCTCTCTTCTTAGCAAGACAAAAAACAGGTTACATGATCACTATCAATAACCTAGCACAACCCTACGATCAATGGCTAGGTGGAGGTGTTCCTTTATATAAAATGATGCAGATTGAAAACCGATTTGGCAATCCAACTCCTGTCATCAAAACCAACTTTGTTAATCCCAATGCTCCTGCAGTTCAACATTTACTCAAACATAGTGACACCTATCTTATGGAAGATCACTACCGTTTCCCAGGCCCTCTACAGTACTTTAGCGAGGAACAAATAGTTGATCAACGTCCATTAACTTTACTATGGGAAACAAAGAAGTAAATGCACAAACACCCCTAAAAAAGACCAAAATGAACCCTCTAAAGATGATTGTGAAAAAAATAGCGGTAGTCGGACTTGAACCAACGACACGCAGATTATGATTCTGCCGCTCTAACCACCTGAGCTATACCGCCATGCACACAAGATGGTAAAAAAAGATAGCGGGAGAAGGATTCGAACCTCCGATCTTTGGGTTATGAGCCCAACGAGATAACCTCTACTCTATCCCGCGATAAGATGCGAAATCTAACATAACTCATTATTTTCCTACAAGAAATATACTGTTTAAAATTCTAAATAGAAACAAAATTTCTATAGAAAAAAGCCCTCTAATCCTGTAGAAATCTATGAGAAATTTCCCTTATCTTTTACAAACTACTAGAGAGAATATCTTCTTGCGAATTCAAATAAAAATCACTCGGATACAAACATTTATATAGATCAAACTGAGTGTAGCGAACTTATTATCTTTCTTCTCTTAGAATTAAGATAACAAAGGGAATAGCGGGAGAAGGATTCGAACCTCCGATCTTTGGGTTATGAGCCCAACGAGATAACCTCTACTCTATCCCGCGATAAGATGCGAAATCTAACATAACTCATATTTTGACACAAGGAATATGCTTTTTCAAAGCTTCCCAAGTACGGAAAAAGGAGGCACGTTCATTATCTAGGAAATGTTTTCCTCTAAGGACATAAGTAGCTCTTTCTTTAGGATGATCAAGAAAGAAAGTAATAGCGTCTGCAATACATTCTGGAGAATCTAAGCTGTATCCGGCTCCAAAAGAAAGTAAACGTACTGCTAAATCTGATTGAGAGGTAATGTGTGGGCCAAAAACTAAAGGAACACCGCACTGCAGAGGTTCTAAAAGATTATGCCCTCCTATTCTAGAATCAAAAGTACCACCAACGAAAGCGATATCTGCAGCAAAATAAAGTTGCTTTAATAAACCAATAGTATCAACGATAATTGCATCATTATCTGCAAAAGTAGCCCCCTGAGTCCACAGACCAAAAGGGATATTTTCTTTCGTTAAAAGATTTTCTATATCTTTCTTGCGTTCTATATGCCTAGGAACCCAAAGAACTTTTAAATTTCTGTGTCTTAGTTGCATAATTGCGGGGAACCAAGCATTCACATCCGAAAGATGCACAGACCCCAAGACTAGAAGCTCATTGTCTTTCGATAACTGTAATTTTTCCCTCCATTTGTTACGCTCCCCTGAATCTGCTGCGTCTTCTACATATGTTTTAATGTTCCCAGTAACTTCAATTTTTTCTTCTGCGACTCCTAATCGTAAAAAACGCTCTTTATGATTATCATCTTGAAGTATAAATCCATCTATTGGAGCAAAATAATTCCTTCCAAAACGCTTTAAAATAGTGAACCACTTACAAGAATTCGATGATAATCTACCGTTAATTACTACAGTTGAGGCTCCTAATCTTTTAGCTTCTTCTAAAAAATTTAACCAACAATCCCCTTCTGAAAATACTACTAGCTTGGGAGATATAGCTCGTACAATAGGTTTAATAATTATACTTAAATCTAGGGGTAGAATAAATGTGGTTGCCCCTAAAGGAGAGAATAATTTTTCAGCACTTTCACATCCCGACTCTGTGTAAGCAGTTACAACACAGTGCCACTCGGGATAATCCTTCATGAACTTTTGTACAAGAGGAACCAATAGATAAATTTCGCCTACAGAGGCACCGTGGAACCATACCACAGGCCCTTTTCTATCAGGTAATTTAGGAAACTTCAATCCGAATCTTAACTTTAAAGATTTTTTGTATTTCCCGTGTACAAATCTTTTATAAAGCAACTTGGGTAGTGCTATGATAAATGCCAAGATTAAGAAACAATCATAAAGAAAAGTTGTTAACTTACTTATTCTATGTTTAACAATCATATAACAAAATTTACCAAGCGATTAGGAATAAAAATTTCTTTTTTAATCTCTTTATTTTCTAAATACTTGGCTACAGCTTTTTTTGCTAAACTCACAATCTGTTCCTGAGAAGCTGTTTTATCGAGATCTAAACGAGCACGTAACTTACCATTAACTTGGATAACAAAAGTTACTATGGACTTTTCTAAATATTTGGGATCTACCTCTGGCCATCCTGCATCAGCTATTCCTGGAGAATAGCCCAAATGGACCCATAACTCTTCACTAATATGGGGAGCTATTGGTGCTAAAACACGCACCGCCATACTTAGAGCTCCTTTGGGATATACTGGTAACTTTCCAAATTCATTTAAAAATTCCATAAAAGAAGAGGGAATGGTGTTTAAAGACATGGATTCAATATCGTTACTGACAGAGTGTACCAACTGATGTGCTAGAGAATAACCTTTGGGGTCATCTACTTCTTGTACAGAAGGCGAAGTCACTAACTCATAAAAGCGGTTGAGAAAACGTCTACACCCAGCAACTCCCTGATTTGACCACAGTTTATTTTTATCTAGAGGCCCAGAAAACATTGCATACATACGTACGGCATCTGCTCCAAATTCTTCAATCAACCCCCGAGGATCAATACCATTTAACTTGGATTTAGACATCTTTTCTTGTCTTACTTCCAATACTTCTCCCGAAGAAGTTACCCAAGTCTCGTTTTCTTTATGCACACTTTCAGGAGATACATAACCCTTACCTGGAATTCGATAAGAATTAGCAAGAACTAATCCCTGATTTATAAGCTTTTTAAATGGTTCTGGAGAAGAAACCATTCCTGCATCATATAGAACATGATGCCAGAAACGTGCGTATAACAAATGTAAAACAGCATGTTCAGCCCCACCGATATATAAATCTACCGGCATCCAATATTGTTCCTTCTCTTTACTCCAAGGTTCTTGGAAATTATGAGAATCACAAAACCGTAAGTAATACCAACATGACCCAGCCCACTGAGGCATGGTGTGAGTTTCTCTTCGTCCTCTACGATTGGTTTTTGGGTCATAAATATCTACCCATTCTGTGGCCTTTGCTAAAGCTCCTTTAGTAAAATCTTCAGAGCGATAATCCTGGATATCTGGAGGAAGTAGAGGAAGCTCATCATCTTCTAGTGGGCGACAAGACCCGTCTTCAAAATGAATAATTGGAATGGGTTCTCCCCAATACCTCTGACGTGAGAACAACCAATCACGCAACTTATAAGTAGTTTTAGCTGTCCCTAATTTCCTCTCCTGTAAGTAGGTAACGACATAGTCTTGGGCTTGTTCATTTAAAAGATCATTTAATAAAAAGTCATGATAATTACTGTTAATACACCGTCCTGTATCATCAATGACCTGTTTAATAGGCAAAGAAAAAAGTTCTGCGAATTCACGATCTCTGTCATCATGGGCGGGGACCCCCATTACTGCTCCTGAACCATAGCTTCCAAGAACGTAATCAGCCACCCAGATAGGCAATAATTCTCCTGTAATAGGATGCTCAGCATAAGTTCCAGTAAATACCCCGCTTTTCTCCTTCTCGCTTATTCGATCTCTCTCGCTTTTACTTTGTGAGGAACGGATATAGGCTTCGACTTCTTCTTTTCTATCTTCGGAAGTTAAAGACCATATTCTAGGATGTTCTGGAGCAATTGCTAAAAAAGTAACCCCACAGAGAGTATCAGGACGTGTGGTAAATACTTCTAAAGGAGAATCATTCTTTACATTAAAGTTGACAAGAGCTCCCTTAGACTTCCCTATCCAATTTCTTTGCAACTGCTTAACATGTTCAGGCCAATCTAAACTTTCTAACCCTTCAAGCAATACATCGGCATACGCTGTGATACGCAAAATCCATTGACGTAGCATCCTGCGTTCAACAGGATACCCACCCTCTATGGATAATCCATTCTCTACTTCCTCATTAGATAAAACTGTGCCTAACTCAGGGCAATAATTCACTGCCATATCTGCCATGTAAGCAAGATCTCTTTCATAAAGAAATAGGAACAATTTCTGCGTCCATCGGTAGTAATCGGGATCACTTGTAGCAAATTCTCTGCTTTCATCATAAGAAAACCCCATAGATGAAAGCTGCTTTTTAAAATTTTGTATATTCTTTTGAGTGGTCTCTCGAGGGTGTGTTCCCGTTCGAATTGCATATTGTTCCGCAGGCAAACCGAAGCTATCCCATCCCATGGGATGCAAAACAGAAAATCCTTTAGCTCGTTTATAACGAGCAACTATATCTGTGGCAGTATATCCAATTAAGTGCCCGACATGTAAACCTGATCCCGAGGGGTAGGGGAACATATCTAAAACATAATATTTAGGACGGTCATCAGTTTCTTCCGCACGGAAACTTGCATTTTGTTTCCAAAATTCTTGCCACTTCTTCTCTATTAAGCTCGGGTCATACCGCATAGTGCACTATAAAATTAAAAAAACTAGGAGACAGCTTACCACTAGATCTAAGAAAACACAAGAATCTTTCTATTGAACCATTAAGAAAATCTAAACAAACAAATTAAGTATCTTGCGTACTGTGACTGTTTGTTATAATATCTATCGCTTTAGTAATTGAATAGTCTCGAATTAAAGATTGAAATTATAAATTTATATTAAAGTCTTAGATTTCTTTTCAGGTTTGAAATGAAAAAAAAAGTCCTTACCTTTATTTCGTTTTTGTTTTTATCTACCGCTCTACAAGTAGAAGCTCTTAAACTACCAGATCTTCCAGAAATATCCGATAATTTATTAACTATTAACACAACAAAAACTCCTCTTTATGAGAAGTGTGTCGCTATTAATCTTCAAAGTGGTCAGCATAACCTTATTGGAACTTTGCATCTCCCTACGACTCCCCGTCCTAAAGATGGATATCCCGCTGTGATTTGCTTCCATGGGTTTCGAGGAAGTAAATTGGGTGGTCTAAAAGGAACCTACAGAAAACTTGCACGAGAACTCGCACGTGTAGGAATTGCATGCGTACGGTTTGATTTAGCAGGATGTGGAGAAAGTGAAGGGATTTGCACAGAGATTCCTATTCGTACTTATTTAAAAAATGGAGAAGATATTTTACATGCAGTAGCCACGCAGTATTCTGAAATTAACTCCTTTCGTATAGGATTAGCGGGGTTTTCCCTAGGATGTCATACTGCATTCCATCTTGCCAGGATATATTCTCCAAGTAAGCTACGCATCCGTGCTATGAGCATTTGGGCTCCCATTGCTGACGGTGGAATTTTATTTAGAGAGATGTACGAGGTTTCTCAAAAAAATATCGATATTCCTATAAATTTAGGAGAAGATTTTGGCTTTGATCCCCTGCCTCTGGTTATTTGCCCAGAAGATGTGCACGACTTCCTTTCCGTTCAGGATCATATTGTATTAAACTCTCTTCCCGTGAGTATTCCCATTTTACATATGCATGCTTTAAATGATAACCTTGTTTCCCTAACGCAACAAACTCTATTCCGCAACACGGCTCCTAGCAATATTCAATTTAAAACTTATGAAAATACTAGCCACAATTTGGATTCGTCTCCCTATTTAAAAGAGATCTTGCATGATATCGTTACACACTTTCAAACTTATTTATAAAAGATGGTTCTCTAGGAAAGCTTGTTTAAAAACATAATAAAAGTGTATTCATAAGGATTACTTGCTTGATTCCTCTCCTATTTTTGCATATACTAGATTTATTTCCTGCCTCTCGCAATAGAGGGATCCATAATGACAGATGTTTTAGTCATCGGTGCTAACCCTACGGGTATTATTTTAGCAAGTCTACTTGTGCAACATGGAGTTTCTGTAAAGGTAATCGATCACAGAGACTCCTCAGATGAGCCAGGTTATCTAGACTGTAGAGAGCTTCCAGTAATTTTATCTTGTTCCTCCCTAGAGCTTCTTGATAACGCAGGCTTATTAGAAAACTTTGTAGACAAAGGTCATAAGATTTTCGGTGCACGTTATCACTGGAAAAAACGTACGATCTTATTCAAGTTCAACCAGGCATCTGAATCTCGTTTTCCTTTTTGTTTATCGACTTCTTACCAAGCATTCTCTCAGCATTTAATTCAACAATTTGAAAAGCACGGTGGAACCATTCAATGGAACACCCGACCTGTTACGTTGGTAGATAACAGCATTTTCATTGAGAAAACAAAAACTTCTCAAAACTTCGAAAATCGAGAAATTTATAACCCTAAATGGATAATTGCTTCGGAAACTGATACTGATCCCGATGTCAAAGACCTTTTCAAAACTCAAATAAAGTTTCGTAAACATGTAAAAGACATCTTGTTTGTTCATTGTGATGAAGGCGAGCCTTTTGAAGAAAGCCATATCCACTTAGTTCCATGTTCAAAAAGTTTCCTTAACTTTGTATTTTATAATCATGAAAAGGGATCAAAACAACTATGCCTGACCAATACCAGCTATCCTCTTTCTGTAAAAAGCAGGCGCCAGCTACTTTATAACTATAAACTTGCAGTTACCGATGACGCCGACGCATACTATCATATTCGCGCTCAAGTACACCAATACCCCACAGATTACAATAATTTTCTCTTTCTAGGCAGTGTATTGAATAACTTAACTTTTTCTTACCTTACAGGGATCAACACCAATATTCATGCGGCATTTAATTTAGCTTGGAAGTTGGTCCCTGTAGTAAAAAAAGCAGCGTCAAAATACCTAGTGACAGCTAAAGAACATGAAAACGGGAATATTCTTCCACATCTGAGCGAGAAAAGACAAAGACAAGCAAAAAAGTTGTTATTCTCTAATTTATATGCTCCTGCTCTTATGTACTATTTCTTAAAAGGCTGTCGCCTATTAGAAGTTTCTGGGGGAGAGTATTACTATCCTGCACATAAAGCTTTAAAATATCAAAATAGTGAGATCATTAAGATATCTCCTCAGGATAGGGAAATTCGGGGGCCTAGCCCAGGTATGCGTGCTATTAATGTGCAGTTAGAAAATGGAAGCTATCTTCTTGATTCTCTAAAAAGCATTAAACACCTTTTGATTTTCTTTAAAGATCGTACAGATCTAGAAAAAGCTCTTAGAGAAGAATACGGGACATGGCTAGAAGTCATTGTCACTAAAGACCCTAAAGTATTTAGCGTGTATCATGCAAATCCCGATTCTTTATTTATTATCCGTCCAGATTGCTACATTGGTTATAGAACACACAAGTTCAAATTACATGAGCTTATTTCCTATCTCTTAAGGATATTTGCTACTGAAAAAACGGAAAACTAATTTCTTTTTTCTTTTTTAGAAGATAAAAGGACGTTAGTTTCCTACTGTTTTTTAGAAGTTAGCTCTGCTTTTCTTGCTTGTAGTTCTTTAAGATTACGGTCTAAAGCATTCATTTCTTCAGTAATTGCTTCTTGCTTAAGCGAAATATGTTGCTCTTTTTCATTCACTTTTTGTGAAACATACTGCATACGTTTATACGTTTCTTGGAATTGTTGTAATTTCTCTACGCATATTAAAGACTGAGCCTTATATTTCTTCTGCATATGATATAAGAGGTGGACAGGTACTCCCCTGCTGAGACAAGTACATAAGTCATTGATATATTCCTGCTCATTGGAGGAAGAGATATCACCACTGCGTACTCTCTGAATCAAGTTAGTAAATAACTTAAGATATTCTCGTTTGTTAGCTAATTTACTCAACCAATTTTCTAGGCGTTGTATTGATAATGCACAAAGCTCTTGATTCCCTAACAAGGTATTTAACTTAATAATCTCTTGAAGAGAATGTGCTTCACGCATCATATGAGCACTCTTCATACTATTTTCATTTCCGAGTAGTCTTCCATAAGCTAAGGGAGATAATTGTCGATGCATTTTTAAATATGAAGAAAGAGCTCGGTGAGTTCTTTTATATTCTTCGACAGAGATTGTCTCTCCAATACTCAACTTAGATTGAAGTAATTTAATATTTACAAGTGCAGATTTAGCTAGGGAATGCCCTCTTCTAGATAACGAAGAGCTTGAGAATTCTACAAATGGGGATAAATACCCAATTCCGAGATACTTAAATAGTGTCTTCCGATCTTCTACTTCTTTCTCTTCCGAAAGGGATTCCTCTCTAGATACACTTAAATTCGCATCATTCTCGGAAATGACAGAAGAAGCTCCTTGTAAACGGGCAAGAGCATGTCTTCTACGAGTATCGAAGTGTATCTCACTCTTTCCTAAACAAGAAGAAAGTTCGAGAGCATCTCTGACAATTAGCAATAAACCACGATCAGCAATAGATTTGATGTGTGCATCAAAACTTTGTTTTGCCGACTTTCTTTCTTCAGAAGAATTCGAATTGTAGATTGAAGCAGTTAAAGTAACTAGGAGGTCCACGATTGAGGAAATTTCTTTTGGATCTACTTCTGTTGAGGGAGCAGATTGAGCAATTGCCTGAGATATCACACGAGATAAGGTTTCATTGATAATCAATTCCTGTTGGACGGTTGCGATATCTTCCTTATGAGTCTCCAAATAAGTTTTCAATTGGTTACAATAACTCACCTGCTGTTTGTGTCGTGCCATTTCTAAATCATGGCGCAGACGAGAACAAACAATCTGATTCTCCATGGATTCTATATGAGAAATCTCTGCTGCAATCGAATCTGCTTTCTTTTTGTCAGAAATACTTTCTGTAAGACTTTCCATCTGTATAGGGAATGTCTCGGAATCAGAAGAATAGGGAAGATTTTCTTCTAAGTTATTTCCCCAGAGTTTTTTCATTTTTTTATCTAAAGATCGTGCATCTTTCTTTAGCTGCTTCACAGTGTTTTTAAAATCTTCATTCTTAACTGAAAGATCACCGTGAACATCTTGGATTGTTTCTTTAGCCCAGAGCTGTTCGTAACCCTCCAGTTGTAAAACATTCTGAACATCTGCGAAATGATCAAGGTTTTGATTACCAAATTCTGAAGGGAGGATCTTTGTAGAAAACAGAAATTCTTTAGCTAGCTTAGCCGCACTAACATCTAAAACTTTCTTCTCAATAACGCGACTGAAAAGCATAGGTATGATCTGCAGAACAAGAGCAATAGCAGCAATCCCAACGGGAAGCCAAACAAACTGTAATGATAACAACGATAGGCTGACTACAAGAAGAGCTATCCCTAAAATTCCTGATACCAGAGATTGAGCTAAATTCCACTTATTCAAGTTTTTCTGTAGTTTGTTCAGTAAGGCATCTAAATTTTGATTTCGTTTTTCCCAGAAATTTCTTGCTGATTTCTGAGCTCCATGAAGAGTATGTGCTATGCTTTCAGATGGCTTATCCACAGATGATTGTGAGAGATCCTCATCACTGCGTAATGCCAATACATTTTCTAGTTCTACCAATGCTTCGACCTCTGGTCCTCGCATAACGGCAAACAAGTCATTTGAAGACTGAATGATGTTCTCCACAACAATTTGTTGAGGATTTCTTACTGATTCTTCAAATTTTTCCATGCACTCAAGAATAGCTTTCATGTGCATTCCCCCCCGAGCAAGGAGAGTTCTTTCATCACAGCGAGGAGAAGATTGATGATTCAACTTAATTGCGGAGACAAGCTCTTTTTCTTTTTCCTTTATTTTACCACTTAATGTAGATTCCTTATTTGTTAATGCTTGAACAATCAGTTGTCCTCCGGTAGCACACTGTCCTCGTACCTTATCTACAATAGATTGACAATCTGGAAGAATGGCCTCTAACTCACTGATTAATTTTGTATATTCCTGAGACCATGCACTTATTTCCTCTGGGTTAGGTATGGCTTCTCTTCCTCCAAGTTCATCAAAACTTCCGTTTAAAAACTCACGACATGAATCTACGAAGTTATCTAAACCACTTGTATCTGTGTGTACGCTATGCAAACGAGCAAGGACAGAATCCAAAGATGAGTAATTCTCTAAGAAATCCTTCATTAAAATTCGAGTTATCTTTTGAGATTTAAATTCCTCATAATTTCTTTTCCACGTATCTACATAACTATAAATCTTATTCAGTTGATCCCGAATAACCTGCTTTTCCTCGAGAATCTTCTCTACAGGTTTACCTGATATAGCTCCCCAAGAATCTTGATTAAGCAACGTGGTTAATTGATCTAGAGTATGTAAAATACGAGCACATTGATTTTCAGGATGCTTTGCAATTGCCTGTTGGATATCCTTACGAACACATTTTCCTAGCTGAATACTCAAATGAATCTTATCAAATAGAAGATTTTGTTCTCCTAAACTGATCAAGTACTCCACGAATTTAGTCTGTACTTGATTGCATATATCTTTAAGAGATGTCTGGTCATCCCCTCCTAAGATTTCAATTGAGCTTTTCGTAATTGCATCCAATTGATTTCTTATTTCCTCTGATTTATTATTTTCGGATTCATTGAATAATCCATCTAATTGACGTAGTACTTGGCGAACTGCTTGTTGCTTTTCTTCGGATACTCCCTCATGAATATTTAACTTATGAGCTTCCTGAACAATCTGCTGATATAAATCTCGTGATTCCTGAGAATCATTGATAAAACTACAGATCTTTTCTTTCCATTTTATGAACTCGGAAAGCCAAAGAGACTCTTTTACTTTGGATACATGGGATTGCAAAGTTGAGAGTGTGTTCAAGGCAAAGTCTACAGTTGCTCTTCCTTGAGAAAGATACAGTCGTGTGGCTGGAGAAAAATTTTCCCCCCAAGACATCAAGGTCTTACTATGCATATTCAGGCGATCATATTGATCTAGATACTGTAGGGTCTCTTCTCCGATTTGAGATCCAAACCCACAAATATTTATCAAAGACTGTGCAACATCTAAAAAATTCTTCTGAGGAAGCAAGGAAAAATCGATACCGGTTTCCTGTAATGAGGAATTGGCAAGATTAACTAGAGTAGGCTGAGCAGAAGTATTCTTCAGTAACTCCGCTTTTGCTTTCAACACCTCAGAAAGGCATTTGTTCCAGGTAACTTCCTGGTCTTGATTATCTATGCCTGCAACGGCTTCACATTGATATCGAGAGTTGATTTCTCCTAATAAACCTAGTTTATCATCTAGAGATGCCCCCCCATCAGAGGGTTGAGCATGCAAATCAGGACGTAGTTTTGATAATAGCTGTGTTTTTAAAGAATCTTTTGTTTTAGGTAACTGAATATGGTACTTAGCTAATGTAGAATTTTTTAAATTAGAGTGTCTGCTACATAATTGCTTATGATACACCTGAAGAAATTGATATCGTAAGCGAATTCTCTGGTAACGCGTTCGCAATGTGTTCCCTAAAACACCGAGGAACAGCGAGAATCCTACTGTAATCACTATGGGCAACCAAATGGAAATACCGAAAACCATGGCTACAGGAATAACGAATAGGATCGCCAATCCTATAACAGTGATAATCCCTAGAGCGACCTTATATAGACGCGCCTTTTTAAGATCAGTCTGCTCCATAGAACGTAGAGCATCTTCAGCAGCATCTAAAAGTGTTTGTTGTGTAGTTAAGGGTGCTCGAACTCCCCTAGCCTCAGGGCTTAAAGGACTAGCATCGGTATTGCCTAGATGAGAATGGAAATCCAGAAGGGAATCCATCTGTACATACGAAGAAATTGCCACAAAAAACCTAAGAATTAAAAACTTTTAGAAATTTAAAATAAGTATTATAATCCTTAAGAAATTTATATTAAACAACAAAAACAAGCTTTATTTTTTAATAAAATTTTTTTATTTAATAAATCTTAACAAATTATTTAAGCTTAAGAAGCCTAAACAAATCCTTCTCATATAGAACGGGGATATTCAAATCCTGAGCCTTGGATAACTTGGATCCGGGATGATCGCCTACAATGATATAATCAACATTTTTAGAAATTACTGAGGAAACCTTCCCTCCGTGATTACGAATCGTTCTCTCGATTTCGGATCGTGTCATTGTTTCTAAAGTCCCCGTAATCACGAAGGTTTTCCCTAAAGATGAGAGCTTTTTCTCGTATGGGATTACATGAACTCCCAAAGATATCATCTTATTAATATCGTCAATGTTTTCAGAACGAGAAAAATATTCTAGAATTGAATGTGCTACCTTTTCCCCAATACCGTCAATGGACTTGAGTTCATCCAATGAAGCATCCATAATGGCATCTAGACTAAGAAAATGCTCTGCCAAAGATGATGCTACACCAATCCCCACAAAGGGGATTCCCAAGGCAACAATAAAACGGTCTAGAGGAACAACCTTAGCCTTTTGAATACTCTGAAGAAGATTTTTTACTGATTTATCCTTAAATCCTGGTAATTGAAGAAGATCCTGCTCTGTAATTTGGAAAATATCACAGCAACGTTGGATCACACCTAAATCAAACAATTTTGTGACCACCTTCTCTCCAAAGTGATCAATATCCATGGCTCCACGTCCAACAAAAAAGCAGATTTTTTCCATAGCTCCTGCTGCACATTGTGGATTAGCACAACGAACAGAAACTTTATCGGATTCGCGAATCACCCGACTATTACAAACGGGACAAAATTCAGGCATATGCCAGGGTTGCGCTCCTTCTGGACGCTTTTCCAAACACACACCAACAATTTTAGGAATGATTTCTCCTCCCTTTTCTACGTAAACCGTATCGCCAATACGAATATCCTTTTTTTCAATTTCTTCTTCATTGTATAGGGAAGCACGAGAAATCTTTGACCCGGATAAAACTATGGGACGTAATTTCGCTACGGGAGTCAGTACTCCTGTTCTTCCTACCTGAACAAAAATATCTTCTAAAAGTGTTTCTCCTTGTTCTGGGGCATATTTGTATGCTAATGCCCAACGATAATGCTTAGCTGTCATCCCCAAAATTTGTTGATCCTTAAGACTATCAACTTTAATCACCACTCCATCAATTTCCATAGGGAGATGATTACGAATTTCTTCCACTTCATTGAGGACATGAACAACCTCTTGCGCTGTTCGGCATTGTTTCGGTCTCCCTAGTACAGGGAACCCCCAAGTCTTACATAACAAAAGATTTTCATAGTGGGACTCTGTTCCTCCTGCTAATACTCCATAAATAGAAAGTTCAAGATTTCTTTGAGCGGCATCCTTAGAAGATAAAAGTTTTAATGTGCCACCTGCTGCATTTCGAGGATTAGCAAATACTGGTTTGTTTGTATCTCTCTGATTAGCATTCATCTGCTCGAATGTTGCCTTTGAGAAAAATACTTCTCCTCGCACTTCAACAACTTCGGGACATCCCTCAGGAAGGCGCAAAGGCAAAGAACGTATTGTACGAATATTTGCAGTAATATCTTCTCCTTCAAGTCCATTCCCTCGACTTAAAGCTTGAGCAAGGATTCCCTGTTCATAACGGAGAGACACAGCAATACCATCGATCTTCAATTCTAATGTGTATGTAGGAATTCTTCTTAAAGTTTTTTCAACTCTAGAAAAGAAATCATCAAGATCTTCGCGTGTATAGCAATTGGCTATAGAAAGCATAGGTTGAGAATGTGCAACAACAGGAAATATCCCTGATGTACGATCACCAAGACGCATAGATGGTGACCAGGGAACTAACCACTCAGGATGCAAAGCTTCTATACGGAGAAGTTCTTGCATTTTCAGATCATAATCATAATCAGAAATCCTGGGCTGATGAAGTACATAATATAAGTAATCATCTTGAGCGATTTCTTGGCACAAAGACAAATACTGTTTCTCGGAATAAGGATCCTGCATTCTACAGCTATTAGACTCCTTTAGCACAACGAAAACCATAAGTACTATTTACTGCTCCAGGATTATTGCGGTGTCGATGAGCACAACGTAGATCATCTTTTAGACTTTTCCAGCATCCTCCACGCAACACGCGATATACTCCTTGAGAGGGACCTTGTGGAGAATGAGATTCTTGTGAAGAAATTTCATAAAAATCATATCCATACCAATCGTAGCACCACTCATATACATTTCCAGCCATATCATATAGCCCATAAGGATTAGCTGTATAACTCATAACAGCTGTAGTATCAGAACTAAAAAAATTTGCTAAGCTTTTATCTATATCTTCGCCACAGGGATAACGCTGATTAGCAATTCCTCCACATGCGGCTATTTCCCACTCAGCCTCTGTAGGTAAACGTTTCCCCAACCAGGCGGCATATTCAGAAGCTCCGTACCAAGTGACTCCAACAACAGGATGTTTTGCATAACCAGGTTCTATGATTAATTTCCCTGATCTCCGTTGTATCCGGGAATCCTTAAGACGAATGAGTTCATTGTAATATTTATCCTGCTCACTTCCTGTATATTCTAAGTAACGGACAAACTGTTCATTGGTAACAGGATGTACATCTAGAAAAAATCCTGGCAACATAATCGTATGGACAGGATGCTCATCACGTTGTCCCTCCCGACTTCCTCTTGTGAACTCCCCTCCAGGAATAAATACCATTTCTGTAGGCAAAGGTTGAGGTTGTACTTCCTCTTTTTCTTCTTCTATGTAGCGGCTGACCACTGGTTCTCGCGTAAGTAGAGATTGTAAAGCATGAGAATAGCTTTCTTCTTCTTTCACATTATCCTCTATAGAATCTAAGGATGTATTCATAGCTTCATCAATAGACTTAGCTTCTACAAGAACAAAAGCAGAATGAGGAGAATCCGCACTTTCATCCTTATTTTCTTCCTCTTTGACCAAAGTGAACAGCTGATGGTTTTCAACTTCTTGATAACTATCACGAACTTCTTCAAAACATTGCATTTTTACATTGAGTAATTGTTCTCCCAAAGTCTTCTTCTTAAGAACAGACACTAATTTCTTAGGACGTAGATCTGCAGAGTAATTTAAACACGACTGGAGAAGATGATCCCAATCATATAGATAATCTGGAAATACTTGGGAAGGTAAAGGGAAGACTCCCTGAGGGAGTTTTCGAAACAAAAGAAAATAAACAATCACACCAAAAGCATAAACATCTTCTGCAACTGTACCTGAAGGAATTTCTGGAGCTTGAAAAAAGGTAGCTTGTTTTAATTTAGTAAAGTAAGAACCTTCAGAACATTCATCTATTACATTCCGTAGAACATGCTCCTTGAGCAAAAAAGAAAAGCCGAGTTCGGGTAGAAAAACACGAGGGGTATTACCGGAAAGGTCAATATGCACAGAATCTAAATTCAGATCTCCATGTACTAACTCTTGAGAATGAGCATAATCCAAAATATGAGCTAATTGTTCTATAAGATCATAAATCTCTAGTTCTCCTAAATCTTCCATTTTACTAGAAAGGTATTGGCTTAATGAACATGTAGGAACTTCTTTATCTTCAGTAACTATGAAATACTGATCATCTATTTGGGAGACATTTTCTATGCTTAAAATACCGGGATGCTTCAAAGTAGCTAATCTAACAATAGCTTCATGAAATACATTCATGAATGCATCTGATGCAGCTATCTCAGAGTGTAGTAATTTTAAAAGATAACGTTTTTTAATAAAACGATGCTCAGCAAGAATATCCTGACACCATACAGTTCTTCTCAGATAACTAAGAACTTTATAATCGCCTAATAATGTCACTCCTATATCCTGCATATTTTTCATGAGTCAACTCCAACGCCCATTCGATACTTTTCAATCTTCGGCCTATGTTCAGCAAATATAGTGAGGGAAAGCGATGTTTGCAAGATACAACCAACAAAAGAAATTTCCTATACCATTACACCAGATTCTAAGAGATTTCTAATTTTCTGTATTCGCGGAATACCTTTCTCATAATTTTGTGGATAAAAATAACATGGTATATCTCAAAATAAGAAAGACAAAATTATCTAATGAAGAATTCTGAAGTACCTTTCTTGTGAGGGACCAAAATATGCTAATGATCCAGAAAAGCTCATGGAGGGGAAAAGAAATAAAAAACCAAAATTTTGTTAAAGTCTTGAAAAGTCACAAAATTTTGGCTACGTTATCCTAAGATAATGAACAAAGAACTAGATAGCGCGATCTCTAGTCTTGTTATCATCAGATCCCGAATCATTACTACCGGTTGTCTCCGAAGTTTGATTTGTAGACGTCGATGTAGACCCATCGTGACCGACCTCTACTAGTTGTTGATGTAGTGGTTCTTCTACTTTTCTTGTTGATTCGCACAAACGTTTTAATATTATTACTGCCCAAGATAAACTACATAGGGCAAGAAGAACAACAGAAACACCGCAAATCAAACCACAAACTGTTAATGAAACACAGCCTACGATTCCTAATACAAGTGCTGATAAAGAAATCAAGGCTACTGCGATAGAAATTACTAGTCTGGTTATACTAGCACATTTGGGCTGCTGACCAAATCCAGGAATAGCTTGAGATGACACATCGAGTTTGCCTAGTCCACCTAAAGCAGTTTTCACGTTAATAGCAAATCCCATTGAAACCTCCTTAATATACCAGATATAGCGTAAGAGGTTATCAAAAAGCAACTTAAAAGTACATAGAACATGCAAATGAAATGTAAGAAAATATTTTCACTAGGTGAAAACAAAGATGAAAAAACTATTCAAATATCAAGTTTATAATGAGTATCGAAATCTACTATTTCAAGAAAATAGATAAAGGAAGGTTCTAGATCTTGGATCAAAAGTTTATGCATAAGATTTGCAACTTTAAATAAACTTTTGATCCCTGTCTTTCATAAGAGGAGAAAATTCTTAACGCCTACTCCCTTATAGAGAAGAGGACTTCATGATTTAATTAATGTAATGTTTCCTCTAAAGCTAAGAAATACGCCATATGACCAGAAAATAGCTAACGAAATAAGAACTAGTGATAATATAATCGAAGCGACACCAGCTATTCCCATAGCACTAAACGTTGCTGCGGTGCACACACCTATACCACAAATTAAAGCACCAAGACCAGTAATTATAGCTAACAAAGCAGCAAAGACTCGACAAATGTTTACATAAACATGCTTATTGTACAATTTATCCGAAGAAATACCTCCGAAGCCCAATCCATCTCTAACTTCTAAAACAGCTCTTGAACAAGATATAAGAACCCCCTTTATTTAGGTTTAATTATCCAACAGATTGAGCGTTTGATAGGATCGGCAGAGGATTCACACGAAAACGCACTCGTCTCTCCTTATTATATTTTAACTGTAATAGGTTCTGTAAACTTTCAATTAAATCTGTACAACGTAAAGAATGGCTTCTCCAACGTCGATCCAGACTGAGTTCTTCCTGTCTAAAGTAGAAAGACGTAAAGGAAAAAGTTAATAACGCAGTCCCTAAAACAACCATGGTAGGCAATAACCACACACTTGATGGTAAGGTTAACAATCCTAACATAGAGGACACAGAAATAAGGAAACAGATAGCTCCCAAAATAACAGTTGCTAGTTCTACAATCTGTCTACAAGTAGCGACTACTTTTAAATCATTTCTCTCCAATAACAGATCTTGAAACCTTATACGCATCTGTCTAAATCGCCTGGGAAGCGAGGGAAACTCCTGATTTACATCAATATGCATAAACACTCAATTGCTAAAAATTAACGAGAATTATGAATGAATTAAAAATTAACCTCAACAAATCAAAATCTTTAAGGAGCTACGGACAGGATTTTCTGTCTCATTTCTTTGTATAAAGTAAAAAAAAATTTATCATTAGATTCCTCCTGATCCAGGAGTTTTTGAGCAATTAAAAAATAACGTTGAGCCTTAACATAATCATGTCGTTCAAAAAAAAGCTTGCAAAGTTTCAAGTGTAAGGCAATGTCTTCTCGTTCCTCTTGTGAACACTGTTCCAAAAGGGCGACCCCGTCAGCTATTTTCCCTAGATGAATAGCCACAGAAGCTAGTCTACGATAAATCCCCATGCATTTTGGGAACTTTTGTAAAGCTCTTTTTAAGGATATTTCATAATTTAAAACTTCTTCATATGTAGTACCAGGATTCATGAATAGTAATTTCAAAGTCGCTATGTCTAAATTACCTCGAAGATAGTCTTCCCCTATAGATTTAGAACAAGAAGATCGTTTAAGAAGAGCTTCCCCTTCTTTTTTTTCTCCGTTTAAAATTTTGACTATTCCAAGTAACTCTTCTATCTCCCTATCATTGACATATTCTCTTGCTTTTTCATAAGCAATACCTGCATCAGAATAACATTGTTTTTGTAAAGCGAAGGAACCTTTATTAATAAAAGTTAAACCTACGATCTCTTGATACGAACGAATCTTGAGATCTTTTTCACTGATACAATCGCAATATTGTTCTGTGGGTAAATGCCTGCCTCCAGCAGTTGTCTCAATATTGATTTTCCCCTTGCCATAGCGTAGGTAAATATGACCCGGAGGAGTAACAGGTTCTAAAGGAAGGAATAAACGTTGCGCTAAAGACAAATATAAAGAAGAAACTCCTAAGCACACACCAAACTTTCTATCCGCTACAGAAGAAAGAAAAGAGAATTCATCCGCAAACATTTCATTTTTTGAAGGATAGCGAATTTCTTCCTCATAAAATAAAATCGTATTGAGAGCATCTATAGTTGCTCTATGGTAATCTTCGGATCCTAAAACATAATTCTCCCTATCTAAATATCTTTTACGTTCAACATACGCACGTAAAGCTAGAATATCGAGATAACACGTATAATGTCGTACCTTATCCTCTTCCCCTGGAAATTCTGCTAGTATTAGAGCTTGTGCTAAATCTTCGTCGGGGACAATTTCTTGAATCTCTCTGCTACAAAATAATGAAATTCCTGGTAAGGACAGTTTCTTCATTACTTCAATATCTTGAACAGAGAAACGATACTGAGGATTTTTAGATGACAGGATAGTTCGAGATAAAATATTAATTTCTTCTGTAGATAATTCTGGGAAAAAACTCGCCAATCGTTGATAGCTTTGGTGATCCTGATGTAAGGAAAAGCATGCACACAGGCTTTCCAAACAATAGGGGTCTAGATTCCAAAATGCCTCTATGTGTTCTTCTTGTAAATTCTTATAAGAGGTTGTTCTTCTTTCACCCCCTTGAGCTTGAATAACAATCATTAGCAAAACGAAAACGAGTCTATACATATGTATCTCACTAATTCACACTGACTCATAAAACTTAAGATAACAAACCTTTTTATAAAGTCTCTAGGCTATTTCCTTACTATATTAGCACCAATCATTGACTTTTAATTATTTTAATAATTTGCCTAAGGATATCTCAATTCATACTTAGAAAATTACAATGAAAAATTAAATTTATTGGTTTTTACTGTCTTCAGGGATAGCAATGTCTACAGCATTAGGCTTTGCTAATCCTGTAGAAAACACTCTAGATTCATCCATAAGTTATAATGGAAATGGTACGAATTCTGCATTCACTTCATTAACAACTTCTGAAACTAATAGAACACAGTATAACTGTGCTCGTAATGTGTGCATTATGCAGGCACAGGAAAAAACTCGGCACTTAGTAGCAGTTGTTCTACAGAAAACCAAGGAGATCTTTCTTAGGAAATGCTCTAGGCTTTAATCATGTTCATGTAATCTCAAAGCCTTCTGTAATAGAATTAGGCTGGCAATCATTACGGGTGGTCCACCATCTTTCCTATGGACAACTTATGGAACTAATCTTACAAGACAAGCATTTATTTATTGTTCGCTCCAGCACGAAGATTGGAGATTTTCTCACAATTTGGTTTTGAGTTGTGAGGTTCTTCCAGAAATTACAACATAGATCTGGGGATAAAATTCCATCTCTGACTTACTTCACTTCCCCTGCTCCCCAAAAAGAAGCAGGGTTTCCCTTATTTTCATTTATTTTTTTTGAAAATTAGGACATCTTTAAACATAGTAAGCTCTATAGAAGAGTCTGGGAGGATATCTCCTTTCAGCAAAGCCTTAGACAAAAGAGTAACTACTTTCTGCTGAATCAAGCGTTTCAGAGGACGTGCTCCAAAAGTACTATCATACCCCTGTTCACTTAAATACAAAATTACAGAGTCATCCCATGTCAATGTAACACGTTTTTCTGCTAATCGTTGAGCTACTCTACGCATCTGAATACCGACAATTTTTACAATATCTTCAGTATTTAAAGGTACGAAAGGCAAAATATCATCAATACGATTGATAAACTCTGGAGTGAAATATTTTTTCAAAATAGGAGATACTACAGATAGCACCTTATCTTTATTAACATCACTTCCCTTCTTACTACAATATTCTGCAAGCTCATGAGAACCAATGTTTGAAGTCATAATAAATAAAGAGTTTTTACAATTTACTTTTCGTTTCTTACTGTCTGTAAGAATCCCTTCATCAAAAATTTGTAAAAGAATATTGAAAACTTCTTTATCTGCTTTTTCGATTTCATCGAAGAGCACTACAGAATAAGGTCGTCGTCTTATAGCTTCAGAAAGACTCCCTCCTTCTTCGTAACCTACATAGCCTGGAGGCGACCCTATTAACTTTGCTACAGAATGCTTTTCCATATACTCTGTCATATCAAAGCGTATCATTGCTTCTTCTTTATTAAATAAAAGATCTGCAAGCGCCTTAGCGAGTTCTGTTTTCCCCACCCCTGTGGGTCCTAAAAATAAAAATACCCCCAGTGGACGCTGAGGATCACTGAGACCCACACGTGCTGCACGTATAGAATCACAAACAGCAGCAATAGCAAAAGGTTGTCCAACAACACGCTCTTCTAAAGACTCCTCTAGAGCTAGTAGTTTTTCAGCTTCCCCTTCTAACATTTTTTGCACAGGGATTCCTGTCCAATTTGCAACTACCTGAGCAATCAAACGTTCATCTACTTCTTCCTGAAGAAGACGATTATCTCTTTGATTTAAAGTTTCTTCATCTTGACGAATTTCTTCTTCAAGAGCAGGTATCAAGCTATAGCGAAGTTCTGCAACGCGATTATAATCAGCTATGCGCTCAGCTTCTTCCTCTGAAAATTTCATATTTTCTAAGGAATTTTTCTTTTCCTTAAGTCCAGCTATGAGCTTTTTCTCTTCATCCCACTGTGCACGTAATACTTTGAGCTCATCTTCAAGTTTATCTATAGAGGTTTGTATAGTAGCTGCCTCCTCCTGATATGATGGAACTTTCTCACGATTGATTGCTTGCTGTTTAACAATCAATGCCGCAAGTTCTCTTTCTTTCTCATCAATAGGTAGAGGTAGGCTTCCTATCTGCATGCGAATTAAACTTGCTGCCTCATCAATTAAATCAATAGCTTTATCAGGAAGAAAGCGATCGGCAATATAACGATAAGAGAGTAAAACTGCTGCGTTTAAAGCGCCTTCGGTAATACGAACTCCATGAAAGATCTCATATTTCTCTCGAAGACCACGAAGAATAAATACAGCATCTTCTAAAGAAGGCTCCGTAACAAAAATCGGCTGGAAACGCCTTTCTAAAGCAGCATCTTTTTCAATATATTTTTGATATTCATTTAAAGTTGTGGCTCCTATGCAATGGAGGGTTCCTCTAGCTAATGCAGGCTTTAACAAATTAGCAGCATCCATAGCACCGTCTGTGGCTCCAGCGCCAACAAGAGTGTGTACTTCATCAATAAATAAAATACTTTCATTTTCAGCGGCTTCTACGTCTTTAAGAACACTTTTCAGTCTTTCTTCAAATTCTCCACGATACTTTGCTCCTGCAATCAAAGCACCCATATCTAAAACATAAAGCTGTTTCCCTTTTAAACTATCGGGAACATCTCCCTGAATAATACGTAAAGCTAATCCTTCAGCGATTGCGGTTTTCCCAACTCCAGGTTCCCCTATAAGCATAGGATTATTTTTTGTCCTACGTGATAAAACTTGAATAGTACGGCGAATTTCTTCATCCCTGCCAATAACAGGATCTAACTTCCCCTCTTTTGCTAATGACGTTAAGTTTTTACAAAATTTTTCTAAACCATGTAGAGTGCTTTCAGAGCTTGGAGAATCCATACGATGACCACGACGCAACTTAATAATTAAATTTTTTAGATCTTCCGAAGACATTTTTATAGTCTTTTTCCATGAGGCAAAAGGCTCCTTACTGGAATTCCAAAAAGCTAAAAGTACATGGTCTCCAGATAAATATTCATCCCCTAAGTCTTTAGCAATATTCTTAGCATCTAAAATCAGACTCTGCAACCCAGGAGAAGGTTTAGGTAAGTTCCCCCCATCCACAATTGTAGGTTCGCGAGTTAGAGCCTCATCTATTGCAGAAATGAGAAGTTTGGGATTACTTTGTATATCCTTGATAATTAAATAAAACAGCGATTCTGTATTTTCTAATAGACATTTTAGAAAATGATTTTCGCTTACATAAGGATTTTTTAATGACTTAGCAAGTTCAAAAGCTTTTTCAAGAGCCTCACTTACAGCATCTGAAATCTTATCCATAACACAGCCTCATTCCTCTGATGAAACTTATACTTAGAACAAAACAGAAATCTTCTTATTTTCCTAGGAAATCTCATTTCCTAATTTTTAATATAATGACTTATCTATCCTTTAACTTCTGTTGCTTTTTCCACTGTGCATTGTACTGATATAACAAACCATACTCTTTCATCATACCCGCAATATCCCTACAATCTTCCATGAGTTTATCGATCCGCTGTACGCGTTCTGTATCCAAACAATGGACAATACTTTCAGAACTCCTATGTATTGATTCTGAAACTAAATGCATCTGCTGTACTAATGAGCAATTGCTTTCTGTATCCAATAGCAGGGATAATTGCGAAGAAATACGCATTGTTTCATTTTCTAATTGATTTATTGCTTTGTCAGCCTTGTCAATAAACTGTATCAATTTCTCCATGGGATCGATATTCCTTCCATACACAAGATCTTCAGAACATAAACGCTGCTGCTCGTTTCTCGATACCCCAGGAATAACATTAATAATGGTTTCTCCTATAACCTTGGGAGAATACATAGCAAAAATATCATCTTTATATAAGGAAATCCCGGAATCAATTTTTAGAACTAATTCATAACAATATAACTGTCCTTCATCTCCATAGATACGTTTATCTATGATATCTTGCACTTTGACTACAGAACCTATACTTTTTCCTGCTAAACATACATTCATTCCTTTACTCACGCCGCTTAAGTGAGTGAAAGCTACTCTTACTTCTTGTTTATTATCCCCTTGATTCCTTGGGAAAAAAACATGACGGAAAATAATCCTAAGATCCCCATACATAGAAATAAGCCAAAACATAATGATTTGTGATCTTCTCTAGGCATTCAGCCTCCCTAACTTCTACAAATGTTCCAATAAAAATTGCTTAGCCAAGGGATCCTCAGTTTGAACGAATTCCTCTCTAGTATAAATACGAGATATTGTTCCCCGATCATGAATAGCAATACGATCAGCAAGAGAAAGAGCTAAGGTAATATCATGAGTAATAATCACTCCTCCAATTCCCTGTTCTTTACGCACACGAGAAATTAATAAAGTCATTTCTCTACTCGTTACAGGATCTAAACCTGCAGTAGGCTCATCATAAAGAACAAGTTTTGGAGAGTAAACTAAAGAGCGTGCTAAAGCAACACGTTTCACCATTCCTCCAGAAAGCTTATTAGGCATAAAATCCGCAACATATTCTAAACCAACGTTTGCTAAAGCCTGATTGACTTTCTCATCAATTTCTTGAACAGACAATGTTTTATGACGCTCATTATATGCATGGAGGCCAAAAGCTACATTATCGCGTACAGAAAGAAAGTCAAAAAGAGCTCCTCCCTGAAATACCATGCCAATAGTTAGCTCTCTTAAACGACCTTTGTGTGTCAAAGCTTCTGAATATCTCACCTCTCCAGAATCAGGAATTTCTAAGCCTATAATATGACGAAGTAATACACTTTTTCCTGTTCCTGATTTCCCTAAAATCACTAAAAATTCATCGGGAAATACCTGTAAAGAGACTCCATGTAACACTTGATATTTTTGTCCTTCAGAATCACAGTAACTTTTATCAATACTGTCCACAATAATCCAAGGCTCTTTCACTTATCTTCCTAACAACCAAATACATGAAATATGGTAGTAATAAAACAATTTGCAAATAAGATGGAAACATAAGAGGTAACTACCCCAGATGTTGTTATTTTTGTAATATCTGTAACACGAGAATGCTTTCCTAAACCCTGATAACATGCTAATGACGTAATGATAAAACCAAACACTACAGATTTGATAACTACCATAAGAACATCAGACATAAACACATGCCCAGAAACCATACATAAATATACCTGAAAAGAGATATGAAAAGCATATCTACACAACAAATATCCACAATAGATTCCTGACCATACTGCAACGATAACTAGTGCAGGCATAGAAATTATACCAGCAATAATACGAGGTAAAGCAAAATAAGCTAAAGGATTCACTCCTAAAGTCTCCATAGCACTAACCTGCTCTGTCATACGTACTGTTCCTAAAAACGCGGAAATAGCCCCACCCACTCTTCCTGAAAGAGCAAGAGCTGTGAGTACAGGCCCTATTTCCACTAATATGCTTTTAACAACAAAAAAACCTATAGCGCAGGACAAGCCATGCACTCCTAATTGGTAGTATGACTGTAAAGCTAAAACAATACCCGTAACTGCTCCTGTAAGTATAACCACAGGCAAAGAAGCTACTCCTATCAAATACCCTTGAATACTCACAGAATGCAGTAATCTCTGCCTATATGAAAAACTCTTCACAACAGAAAAAATAAATCTTAGCCATCTACCTAGTTCTAATGGGAATACACAAAGCATCTGGAAAAAACGTAAAGTGCTTCTTTTTTTCATTTTTCCTCAATTTTTGAGAATATCCTGATTTCACTCTCAAAAACAATCACTTAAACTATCAATAAGAACATTTTGCGTATAGGTTAGATTTTCCCGACTATGGATAGAAGACAAAAAACTCGCTTCTAAAGGAGAAGGAGATAAATATACCCCACGAGAGAATGCTTGACGGTAAAACTTTCCAAATCTCGAAATATCGCTCTGCTGAGCTTCACTAAAACTATTCGGAGGCGTCTCACTAAAGAAAAAGGTAAACATTGACCCCGCATACACTAAAGACACAGGAAAACCTCTTGATAAGATTTCCGCTTGTATAGGAGAAAAAAACTCCAGAGCAAGAGTATTTAATGCATCATAAAATCCAGGGACACTACATAATCCTATAGAAGCTTTTCCTACTGCCATAGCTATAGGATTTCCTGATAATGTACCTGCCTGAAAAACACTACCCGAAGGTTGCAAATGATCTAAAATTTGTTGATGTGCAACTAGAGAAGCAACAGCCATGCCGCCACCCAAGATTTTTCCATATACAGTAATATCAGGAACGAGAGAAAACTTCTCACAAGCTCCTCTTAATCCAAGGCGAAATCCTGTAACAACTTCGTCAACTATAGATAAAGAAGAAAACCTCCGACAAGTAGCCAATATGCCCTCTAAAAATCCCGGTACAGGAAGAATAACTCCCATATTCGCACAAACTGGCTCAAAAATAACACACGCAACAAGATCACCAATGAGATTCATAACCTCATGAAATAAGGGTAGATCATTATAAGGTAAAATTAACGTCAAAGGCAGATAGTGTCGGGAAGATCTATAGGTATCTATAATAGAAATTAAGGAAGAAATGTTTTCTTCATTGATACTAATTCCTGACAATAGGACATCCGCATGCCCGTGATAACATCCTGAAAACTTTATAATCACTGACCTAGCGGTAATTCCACAAGCAAGACGCACGGCAGTCATAGTTGCTTCTGTCCCTGAAGAAACAAAACGTACCTTGTGCTCCTCATAACCCAAAACAGAAAGAAGTGTCGATGCAAAAGCAATTTCATGTTCTGAAGTCAAACCATACGAAATTCCTAAAGAAGAATAATGAGAAATTGTTTCTATAATCTGCAGATGACTATGCCCATGAATCAAAGAACCCCAAGAATTGCAAAAATCAATATAATCCTTTCCCTGACTATCTGTAAAAACATCGCGATAAGCTTTAGAAACAATGGGAGGCTCAATGCCTACCACTCTACAAGCACGCACAGGAGAATTTACACCTCCAGGAAAATACTTACATGCCTCAGAATACGTCATTACCATCTTATCTAAAATAGGCATAACTACCTCTTAGTTATAAGAGAAATATTCTGAAAAAATTGGATTTAAAATAAACCTAGAAAACGATTTAAACAATCAATTTAATAAAAGATTTTCAGGAACCGTAGCTAATGAAGCATAGCGACCTCCAAGATCTCTAAGAATCTTAGACCAAAGATTTTCAGGATCTTCAGAAAATACATATTCATAACTTGCAGGGGCTAGAAACCAATTACCATCTAAAAACTCTCTTTCCAACTGTCCTGCATGCCAACCACTATATCCAAAACATAAATACACACGAGGTCCTCCTTCATTAGAAGCTATATCTTGCAAAAATGCGAGATCACCCCCCAAATATACAGAAGGACAAATTTCTAAAGTTTGCTCCGGAATCTCGGAACAAGAATGCAGCAACATCATCTGATTAGCTTGAAGAGGACCACCCATGCAAAAACGAATATTCTCTTGGCTCCCCCTATCAATAGAAAAAACATCACTAGAAATCTCTAACTCTAATGTTTTATTCAGAATCAACCCAAAAGATCCATTCAAATTATGCTCACAAAGTAAAATCACACTACGAGAAAAAACTCCTTGATCTATATCTGGAGAAGCTAACAATAAAGAACCTTTTTCTAAAATCGCATAAGGAATTTTTTTCATAAGAACTCTATATTTTCACTCCTGATAAGGAACCGTGTCATCAAAAACTGACTTTATACAAAGAATAGGGACCTTATGCTCCAATGCAAAAGGAATACTATCACTAGGGCGAGCATCAACATCTAGAATATAAATCAAGTCACCTCGTTTTTGCTCTAAAAACATTCGCGTATAAAATACATTATCCTTGTAGTCATTGATTACAACACGTACTACTTGAATATCAAAACCAGAAAAAACAAAATTCAATAAGTCATGAGTAAGTGGACGAGGACAGGGCATCGCATTGGATTCAAATTTATGAAATGCTGTACCCATGGATACATTGCCATATACAGCAAATTTTTTTTCTTCTGTGCCTAAAATAATCCCAGCATAGTGACAAAAACTAACTAACTTATAAAAACTGAGCAAAATTAAATGAGAATCTTGCACTAACTCTTTGTCTCTATTCATAATGTTCCGGTATTCTTTTTGGTAATCTGACCGTTAGCATGACCCAACCATACTTCAACATTTGCTATAACAAACCCGACTTCAATAATGCCATGAATTTGTAACAATTGTAAAAGAGACTCCTCGGGATGAGGATAGAAATTTGGCGTATGAATGTCATAAATATAGTTCCCGTTGTTCGTGATAAATAGATTACCATCCGAGCCTTTTCTCAAATTACCAAGATACCCTTGATCTTTGAGACTATGAATAATTGCTGCTTTACCAAAAGGACTAATCTCTACTGGGACCCCAAAATTCCCCAAAACATCTACGTTCTTACTTTCATCTACAAGAATAATGCGCCGCTTACCGGCCTGAAGTAAAATCTTCTCACGGAAAACGGCTCCACCACCACCTTTGATCATCCGCAACTGTTGATCAACTTCATCAGCGCCATCTACTACAAGATCTAATTCTGTAAACTCTTCATCATTCACTATGGGAATACCTAAACTAGAAGCCAAACAATAAGAATCTTTTGAAGAAGCAACAGCATGAATGTCTAACTTCTCACAATTTCTCCTTTCAGCAACCGCATAGATAAATTCTTTAGATGTCGAACCACTCCCCAATCCAATTACCATACCAGACATCACTAAGGTAGCAGCTTCACGAGCTAAACATTTTTTTATATTTAAGTAAGGATCTTCACAAGACATCGACATCTTCGCTCCAGATAGTTAGGCAAACCTATTATCACATAGATATGCTTGAAATTAAAAAGAATTCAGAGATTGTTCATAACTAAAATCATCATATTCATTCAAAAAACTAAAAAATGAAAACCACAGACATTTTCCCTTAAGCTCCTCATCATAATTTACTAGTAAATGCATTTAGATGTGAGTAATCTTCTAAAGCATGTACAATAAACTATAAAACAAAAAGCTAGGATTGACTCTATCCTAAAATCCTATTCCTAAATTAACTTAAATGAAATAAATAACAATCTGAAATAAAAGATCTAATTTAAAATAATAGAAGGCTCCCCATATAGAATCTAGAGAGCTATAGAAAAGCTATGCAACAATACAAGTGCTCTACAAAAAAATACAGGGCAACCAGAGCATACTTATAACAGAATCAACTCTTCTGCAACAAATCAAAAGATCATTTGTGTGCTTTTCTTTTTGTTCTGTTTCCATCTTTATCATAATCAAACAGTCTCCATCTACTCGAGACATTTGAACGGATGTGCTGATCTTGTTCATTTAATAAAGTGTTATCACAAAGAGAATGCTTGCTCAGCAACTGAAGTAAAATATCCATTTTTGTAATATTCATAGTAGCTTCTAACGGCATGCTTTCCATTTCTTTTGATAACTCTTCATAAGTAAGTAATGCTATACCAGGATCATATTGAGGAGAAGATTCATCAAGAAGTGGGTAAACATTACCCATGATAAGCATCCAAGCAGTATGCCTAATGCTCGCAGCATCATCAAATTTTGAAAATGTACATGCCATTTCGAAGGGCACGCTTCTTAATAACTTCACCTGATCCCAATTCATACCATGTAAGAAGAAGTACAACACTTTATTGAAATTGAAGACATATCTAATACCCATGACATCTTCTGGGCTTAAAACATCAGAATATGTTTCCATTAATTTCTCAACACGCTCACGTATACTCTCAACGACATCCTTTACATAATCAAAATTATTCCGTTTTGCAGCATCACTTAGTAGTGAGAATTCCTTTTTATCAAGTGAATTAACAAGCAACCAGCCTAATTTTCCAAAAGCTACATAAGCTGTCGAACACAAACCTACTGGGCTCGTCCAATAAATTTCAGGCTCAAGACCTTCAGTAATAGGAACATCCTTAGGACCTAGTTCAATGAACCTCTTCAAGAAATATAGAAAACATGACTCAGTCAATACTTCATCTAAAGGAGGAAGCTTTCTATATCGACACTCCCTTAGCAACAAATCTAGACCAAACAATTGTAATTTTTGATATAGTTCTGGAGATAGACTATCTAATTTCGATTCATCCTTTAAAACAGGTAAAACCTGACGCAACTCTTGAATGGTCAAGGACTGATCCACACATAAACTATGAATAATCGTTGGGTACTTCCCTCGAATCACAAGCAAACAACCCGCAGGAATCTCAGGAGCACGACGCATAGTAACTTCAGGAACAGCAACAGGAACAGCAACAGGAACAGCAACCTTTTTAACTTTCTTAACCTTTTGCACACAAATCAAGGACAACATCAAGAAAGAAAGAAGACCAAATACTGAAATTATCGGAATACCTAGAGGAAAAGATAGGGCCCCTAGTGCTAAGGCTATGGCAAATGAAATTGCAATAAGTGCGCTAACCAATCCTGCAACAACTTTAAGACGAAAACTCACACCTGATCTCTCTGGCGATAAGGCAGGAGAGCCAGGACTTGTTGAGCCACTGACACTAACAGGATCCATAACAAACCTAAACTAATGGTACAGAACAAACTGTAAACATTATAATATCTCATCTCTTTTGAGAGAAAGACTTTTACAAAATAAAAAGAAATCAATGTGGATAAAAACTCTAGAAAAGAGGAAAACAACAAAATTAAAAGTTTTTATTTACACATTCTTTATAATACACCAGAATGTTCGAATCTTCTCTAAAACCCCTAAAGGACCTCCATCACTCCGGGTTGAGAAATCTAATGTTTATGCATAATCGTCGTGAAACACGACTCAAGACCGGAAAAAATCACGAAACAACAATTAGGTTACAGTATAAAACACTTTTCCCGCTTAATTCCACTTACCTGAAGTAAGTAGACACCTACCTAGATCTCATTCGGTTCCTAAATTGTTATTGCAAAGAGAATGCTTGGTCAACAAATAAAGCAAAGCATTGATTAGAGTATCACTACCCTCAATATCTTCTCGGGATATTTCTTCTATTTCTTCTAAAAACTAACGATGGTAATTTTTATACAAACTCAGGGGGGATATTTGCAGTTAGATGATCTATACTTAACTTATCCCCTAAAACGGATACAACCTGACGCAACTCTTGAATGGTTAGGCGTTGATCCATACATAAACTATGAATAACCCTTGGGCACTTCTCTCGAATCACACGCAAATAACTTCCAGGAATCCCAAGAGCACGATGCATAAACTTCAGGAACAGCAACACTTTTAACTTTCTTAACCTTCTGCGAACAAATCAAGAACAATATCAAGCAAGAAAGGAGACCAAATACTAAAAAACAGAACATAAATCACTTTTCCAGATTCTTTCATAACACGCCCTGTTGTCTCCTCTCCTCCGCAATCTCTAACGGATCTCCATCACTCCAAGTTAAAAGAGCGATCTCAGGATCATATTCTGGAGAACTCTCTGAAATCTTATCTATCACCTCGTTTATCTCAAAATCATATAACGAAAATAAATAAGCGCAATCGAAAGGAAGTTGTCTAAATAATTGAATCTGTTCCCAATTGACACCTAGATGCAATAAATAAAACAGTAAACCTTGGGGATCACAAATAATACGTGACCTCAACTCATCTTTTTGTGCATCAGAGAGATTACTACGCGTATTATTCAATTGTATTTTCATACGCTCGGCCAAACTCTTGAGTAAATCATCTTGACTCGCCAGAATTCTCTCACTCCCCACATTACTTAAAAGTTGTTCGTATTCATCTTGAGTGACCACATGAGAAAATAACCAAGTAAAATGATTAAACACATGCAATCCTGAACCATGACTCATACTTTGAGTCCAATATACTTCGGGAGTCATGCCTGATTGTTCATAGACATAATCTCCCAAGGAAATAAACTTCATCACAAATTGCCAAGGACAATTTTGTATTAAAACAGCTTCTAGAGGAGGTAAATCTGATAAATTCTCTTTTTGGAGACGCTGCAAACCAAAAGAATCAACTTTATTCCTTGTATCTCCCGATACAACGTCCATATTTCCCGTAGTTAATGCTGTAAGAACACTTCTGAGATCCTGAATCGTAACTTGCTTCTCTATGCAAAAATCCAAAAAAACCCTAGGATACACCTCCCTAAGAACATACAAAAATGGCTTAGGTAAAGATGTTTCAGATTCAGGTAACATAGACAAAGAAGAGTAACTATCAAGAAGCTTCTGCCCAACATTAGACAACACAACCAATAGCGCCCCACTAAAAAGCAAGAACAACACTAAACTCAGTATCACTAAGATAGGAGGCAATCCTAAACTTAAAGCAGAAACACAACCAACTATAGATATAATAAGAAAAACACTAATCACACATAGATAAACCTTCCCTCTCCAACTCATTTTTGACTGCTCTGAAACTGGTAAAGAAACAAAGTAAGGGGGTAAAGGAGTTATCATAATCTATAAAAAGTCAAAAATTTCCATCCAAATTATCGTAACCTTGAAAAGAAAAGTCTAATATACAAAATCTGGAAATCTAACCCGTCCTAAGACAAAGACAAAGAAAACAAGCTAGAGTATTGGCAACCAAAAATTTAGTTATTCAGATTGCATAGAATTTATATCTTATGAATTAATTTAAAGTTAAGTTAATAAACCTTACCTTTATAATGAACGTTGCTGATCTCCTTACCTACTTGAATGATCTATTCTCCCCTCAAATCTTTTCTGATTACTGCCCTAATGGGTTACAAGTAGGAAAAGATATCCAAACTCCTATCTCAAAAATAGCCGTAGCCACTTCAGCAGATCTTGAAACAATACAGATAGCTGCCGAATCTAATGTAAATGTCTTAATTGTACACCACGGATTATTTTGGAATGGCATGCCCTACCCCATAACAGACATGCTATATACACGCTTACAAAAACTTATTGAAAATCGCATACATCTTATTGCATACCATCTCCCCTTGGATGCTCACAAAACCCTGGGAAATAATTGGAAAGTCGCTTTGGATTTACAATGGGAAAACTTACAATCTTTTGGTAGCTCTCTCCCTCACCTAGGAGTTCAAGGAACCTTCCCCCCTCTTCCTATAGAAGAATTTATTTCAATACTTTCTAAATACTACGACGCACCAATAAAAGCTCAAGCTCTTGGTGGTCCTGAATCAATTTCCTCCGCAGCCATAATTTCTGGAGGAGCCTATAAAGAGCTATCACAGGCTATTAAAAGTAAAGTTCATTGCTTTATTACAGGAAATTTTGATGAACCTGCTTGGTCTATAGCATTAGAAAACCATATTCATTTCCTAGCCTTCGGACACACAGCAACAGAAAAAGTGGGGCCAAAAGCACTTGCAAATTATCTTGAAGACCAATTCCGCATTCCAACGATCTTTATTGACACTTCTAACCCCTTCTAATTTACAAAAATTAAAATATCCTTCTTGGATTTTCCTTAAAATTACTTTATAGTGGTTTGCTTCTGAATAACTAGATAAACATAAGAAGCCATGACTACAGATTTACAACAGCAAACAGTTCCCCAAAGACATGAAGTTTCTCCCGAAGATTGTTGGGATATCTCCTCCTTATATCCTCATAGAGATGAATGGAAACAAGACCTAGACACTTTCAAATTAACAACAGATGGATCCTCTGTATGGCCGGAACTCCAAGCCAACTACTATCAAATGGAACAACCAGAATCTCTGGAGTCATTATTAAAGCAACTCTTGTCCATAGAAAGGAAATTGGATAAACTCTATACCTACGCTCATCTAGTGCACGACCAAGATATCACTAATCCTGAAAGCATTTCCGATCTTAAGTCTATTATTTATCTTTATACCTTGTTCAAAGAAGAAACTTCCTGGATTCAACCAGCTCTAATTAGTCTTCCTAAAGAAACAATTGCTAAGCACCTATCTACTCCATGTTTATCTTCTTATAGATTTTATTTAGAAAAAATTTTTAGGTTGTCTACACACACAGGGACTCCAGGAGAGGAACGTATTTTAGCTTCAGCTTTTGCTCCCCTTGAAGTGGCCAACAAAGCGTTTTCCTCTCTAAGCGATTCCGAAATCCCCTTTGGAAATGCTACAGACTCCGAAGGAAATTCCCATCCTCTATCCCATGCACTAGCGTCTCTATATATGCAATCTCAAGACAGAGAATTACGGAAAACCACTTATTTTGCTCAATGCGAAAGATATCACAAATATCGTCACACCTTTGCCACCCTACTCGATGGCCAAATTAAATCACATCTGTTCTATGCTAAAGGACGTAAGTACAACTCATGTTTGGAAGCATCTCTCTATCAAAATAACATTCCTACAACGGTATACACGAATCTTATTGAAGAAACAAAACAACACTCTTCACTAATTAATAAATATTATTCCCTTAAACAAAAGATATTAAATCTAAAAGATTTCCACTTCTATGATGTTTATACACCCATTAATCAATCAGAAGAAAAAAAATACTCATATCAAGAAGCGGTCGATCTTATTTGTGCTAGCCTCTCCCCTCTAGGTGCAAAGTATGTAGATATATTAAGAAAAGGACTAACGACCCAAGGCTGGGTAGATAAATACGAAAATTTAAATAAACGTTCCGGAGCTTACTCTTCGGGTTGTTATGACAGTCACCCCTATATTTTACTGAATTATACGGGGACCCTATACGATGTATCAGTGATTGCTCATGAAGGTGGTCACAGTATGCATTCTTATTTTAGCCGAAAACACCAACTATTCCACAACGCTCAATACCCAATTTTTTTAGCAGAAATAGCCTCTACTCTCAATGAGATGTTGCTTATGGACTCTCTATTAAAGAATAGCCGCTCTAACCAAGAAAAAATTACAATTATTTCACGATGTTTAGACACTATCTTTGCAACCCTATTCCGGCAGGTACTCTTTGCAGCCTTTGAATATGAAATACATTCTGCTGCCGAACGAGGTATTCCTCTGACTGAAGAATTTTTCTCTTCAACATACAGTAATTTACAACAAGAATTTTATGGAAATGTCATTACATTTGATACTCTGTCTCATATGGAATGGGCCAGAATTCCCCATTTCTATTACAACTTTTATGTTTACCAATATGCTACAGGAATTATAGCGGCATTATGTTTCCTGGAAAAAATTCTTGCTAATGAAGAAAACGCTCTAACATCTTATTTAAATTTCCTTGAAAGCGGAGGGTCTGATTTTCCCCTGGAAATTTTAAAAAAATCCGGATTAGATATGACAACCAAGGCTCCCCTACACCTAGCTTTTAACTTCATAGACAAGAAAATTCACGAATTATCATATTTAATTTGAAACAATTATGCAAGAAATAGCACTTGATCTCATCAAGTGCCAAAATCATTGCAAAAAAAGAAGACTTTTTGATATCGTTTCGCTAGAAACACGAAAGTCTCTCAAAACATGAAACATAAGGAGCTTATAACATGTGTGATCAAGCAACGACCCTTAAGATTAAGCCCCTGGGCGATAGGATCTTAGTAAAAAGAGAGGAAGAGAGTTCTACAGCTCGTGGAGGAATTATTTTACCCGATACAGCAAAGAAGAAACAAGATCGAGCTGAAGTACTTGTGTTAGGATCAGGTAAACGCGATAAAGATGGTAATATCCTACCTTTTGAAGTTGAAGTCGGCGATATTGTTTTAATAGATAAATATGCAGGTCAGGAACTTACTATTGAAGGCGAAGAATACGTCATTGTTCCAGCTAGTGAAATTATGGCAGTTCTCAAATAAAAGAGAGTAGTTATTTATAGATTGCAAAAAGTTAAGGAGTAAATCAACAATGGCAGCAAAAAATATCAAATACAACGAAGACGCCAGAAAAAAAATCCATAAAGGCGTTAAAACTCTTGCAGAAGCTGTAAAAGTGACTCTAGGCCCAAAAGGACGCCATGTGGTTATTGACAAAAGCTTTGGATCTCCTCAAGTTACTAAAGACGGGGTAACCGTTGCTAAAGAAATTGAGCTCGAAGATAAACACGAGAATATGGGAGCTCAAATGGTTAAAGAAGTTGCTAGTAAAACAGCTGATAAAGCTGGAGACGGAACTACTACAGCAACTGTTTTAGCTGAAGCTATTTATAGCGAAGGATTGAGAAATGTCACAGCTGGCGCTAATCCTATGGATCTCAAAAGAGGTATTGATAAAGCTGTAAAAGTTGTTATTGATCAAATTAAAAAAATTAGTAAGCCTGTACAACATCATAAAGAAATTGCTCAAGTTGCAACTATTTCTGCAAATAATGATTCCGAAATCGGTAATCTAATTGCTGAAGCAATGGAAAAAGTAGGCAAAAACGGTTCCATTACTGTAGAAGAAGCAAAAGGATTTGAAACCGTTCTTGATGTGGTTGAAGGAATGAATTTCAACCGTGGATATTTGTCTAGCTATTTCTCTACAAATCCTGAAACACAAGAGTGTATTTTAGAAGACTCCCTTGTTCTTATTTATGATAAAAAAATCTCCGGAATTAAAGACTTCCTTCCAGTATTACAACAAGTAGCAGAATCCGGTCGGCCCCTACTTATTATTGCTGAAGATATCGAAGGAGAAGCTTTAGCAACTCTAGTTGTTAACAGATTACGAGCCGGATTCAGAGTCTGCGCAGTCAAAGCCCCCGGCTTCGGTGATAGAAGAAAAGCTATGTTAGAAGATATTGCTATACTAACTGGTGGTCAGTTGATTAGCGAAGAGTTAGGGATGAAATTAGAAAACACCACCCTAGCTATGTTAGGGAAAGCTAAAAAAGTAATTATTACTAAAGAAGATACGACAATCGTTGAAGGTTTAGGAAGTAAAGAAGACATCGAATCACGATGCGAAAATATCAAAAAACAAATCGAAGATAGTACATCGGATTACGATAAAGAAAAACTACAAGAACGATTAGCAAAACTTTCTGGTGGCGTAGCCGTAATCCGCGTAGGTGCTGCTACAGAAATTGAAATGAAAGAGAAAAAAGATAGAGTAGATGATGCCCAACACGCAACTATCGCTGCTGTTGAAGAGGGTATCCTACCTGGAGGTGGTACAGCTCTAGTTCGCTGCATACCTACTTTAGAAGCCTTCATTCCTATCCTTACAAACGAAGACGAACAAATTGGAGCACGTATCGTTCTCAAAGCTCTCTCTGCTCCTCTAAAACAAATCGCTACAAATGCAGGAAAAGAAGGAGCTATTATCTGCCAACAAGTGCTCTCTCGAGGTGCTAATGAAGGATATGATGCTTTACGGGATGCTTATACAGACATGATTGAAGCTGGTATTGTAGATCCTACTAAAGTTACTCGATCTGCCTTGGAAAGCGCAGCATCTGTTGCAGGTCTTTTACTAACAACAGAAGCCCTAATCGCAGATATTCCTGAAGACAAATCCTCATCACCTGCTCCAGCAATGCCTGCAGGAATGGATTATTAATCATTTGAATAAAAGGATTTGCCTTTTATATCGAAGGTCTCCCATCTTAATTTAAGTAGGGAGGCCTTTTTTATTTTCTAATATTTCTTGCTTCCTCTATCTTAAGATCCAAGATAACAACTAATCTTAATCATGCATGTTTAAACTATTAAAGAATTTATTCCTCCTAGCCCTGTGTATTATTATTTACTTCTGGATCCGTAAAGAAAGTATCGTTGAACAGTGGCTATCAGCAAAACTACACACTCAAGTCTCAATAGGTAGAATTTCCCCTAGGACTTCAGGAATAAAAATTCGCTATCTGTGTATTCATAATCCCATGCCTTCAGAACGCTTCCCCTATGCTATGGAAATTGAATACGTAAATCTACGCTTCTCCCTTCTCTCCATGTTTCTATCTAAAAAAATAGAGATATCTGATCTCCTAATTCATGGAGCTAATTTCACTATTTTCCCCTGTGATAACCATTCTTCAAAAACTAACTGGTTTCTACTATGGAAAAACTTCACTCCTCAAAGTAAGGAAACCCATCCTATATTTTCTTCATGTTCTTCAAAATTAGATAACATCCCTGTACTCATCAAACGTTGCCTATTTATCAACACCCGTATCCATGGAATAAAACAAAACAATAAAGAGATCACCTATCTACCGGTACCTTCTTTAGAATTCCATAGCAATGTCAGTAAACATAACCCTCTTCCTGATCTGTCCACAGCACTAACATCTCTCCTCTATCTTGCAGTAGAGGAAAGCCTATGCCACGTCAATCTTTCAGGAGATGTTGTCCAATCTCTGTCCCAACAAGCCCACACATACTTTACTTCTTCCTATCCCATTGTAAAAGACTATGAAACTCCTGAAATTGTCGGAGCACAAAAATCTACAGAAGAAATCCTAGGATTTGTAAGAGAATTATTTTTTCACTAACTCCCTTCTCCAAATGGCAATCTTATAAATCACTGGGAAAATCTATTGACTTTTTTGCTATTTAACTTAGAATTATTTCCTTAAATATTGTGTTCCGGAGTAGCTCAGCGGTAGAGCAGTGGACTGTTAATCCATTGGTCGTTGGTTCGAACCCATCCTCCGGAGTTTTCCATATAGCATTTTATTAATGGCGTAGAAAAAGGTGGTCCAGTGGCTATGTCTACATTGCCTAGGGAATCAGCTTATATGCCCCAGATATTTTCAACACACAGTAGAGCTAGAGTCTTAGTTTATCGACTAATTCTTTGTCTTTCCCTGATCATTATTACCTCAGTATCAGCTATAATTGCCTGTCTGTTGCTGTTCCCCACAAACTTCCTAATAATCACATTATTTGCTTTGCTATCTATTGCTATAGGAGCCCTTCTTCTATCACATCTTTTTATATATATGCATGAACGGAAGACCTCTTTAGCCCCAAGAGAAGATAAATTGATATCTCCTCAACTCCCTGTATTTATATCTCCTCAACTCCCTACAGATGTTCTCCAAGATTTAAACAAGTCAACGATCACTCACCTATCACATACGCATGAAGATCATTTCTTTCCTGACTTTGAAGTGTGGAAAAACTCATTTCTTCGAGATTCTGAATTTTTACTCAATAGTGCACTAGCATCTTGGAACATGAGTCCCTTAGAAAAGGGAAGTCTTCCCGAACTCTATCGCGATTACACAAAGTTCTCGTTAATCCTTACTAGTAAGGATATGCAAGAAGCAGCTTCCATAATACGGAAAGCAAATTATTGTTGCATACATCAACTATCATCCGAGACCGCTGAAAAACATAAAATATCTACTGATAGTAAGGCTGTGAAAACTGTCTTACAAACTGTACCCTTTGTCTTACCTATCCTACCTGAAATATCACTAGACTTTTCCACAACAGAAAACTTTCAAATCTGTCTCTATCAAATATTTCGCAATTATTTTACTAGATACTACTTAGCGTTAAACCATAGCATTTCTAAAGAAACCACTATCATCTTAAGACCATTCTCTTCAGGATGTGATCATCCCCAAGTACGTCAAATGCAATGGTTAGCCTTGCTATGCGCTATTGAGCAATTAAGATTCACGCCTACCCTCCCTCAACGTTCAACCATCCCTACGGACGCAAGTAGTACTCCTATCTATCTTCTTTCTCCTGAAGATTATTGGAGTATTTTTGTACACAGAGACTTATTTTCATTCTCTAGGGAAGCTTCCTACTTCGGACTTGTTGATCATTCCAGCACACTTTCTTACTCAATGTCTTTTATTAATATAAATCGCGCACGCTTTGTAAACACGCATCATATCGTGTTATCAGATTTATCAGATGAAGATATAGAACGACTAACCAAATTCTCAACTCAAAAGCCCAGACCCACTTAAATCGCAATGATAAGATCCATAGCACACGGCTTCCTACATTGGGAAATCACACTAAAACCATAGAAATTCATAAAAAAATCAAGATTCTATCAATCCAGTTGCTGAAACCGAACTTCCTTCTGACTCGGAGTTTAGTAAATATGACAATAAAGACTCTCGATATTGACCTAATATTGCATCTGTAGTTTTTAACTTCTCCCTAGCTTCTACAACATTATCTTCTCCCATATGACAATGCTCAGGAAGGTATTCTATATGCAAACCTGAGAGAACTACTCGCCCCTTTCCGAGCTGTCTAGAGATAATCGCTGCAGGTTGAGAAGGAAGATCTTCATATCGAGCTTCTATAGTAATCTCAGGATAAGAATCTGCCTGATCAAAATAGGGGCCGCCGTTGAATAAAGTCATACACCTCTTCCCAGAATGATTAATAATTAAAGGAGCAGCCCGTACTCCTATAGGGCTAGTATAAGAAAATAGGTTACCATAAGCAGGACCAACAGCGCGTCCTGGGAAAAACCCTAAACTCCGAGAAGCAACGAACATCTCTCCATTCGGCTCTTCAAAACTCAAACTCTTACAAGCAAAATATGCTCCGGCACAAATTCCAAGATATCCTCCCCCTTCACGGACATAATTATCAATCCTTACAGTCCCTAAACCATGCAGCTTCTTATGATAGGGACGATCCGCTCCTCCAGGAATAATCAATAATCTAGTAAAAAGTTCCCATAGGGGGTCATAAAGAAGAAAATCTGCTCCTACCCTACAAATTTCTAGATTTTCCTCAACAGGAAGAGTCTGCTTCAACCAACGAACTAAATGACGTAAGTAGTAAGGAGAAACCCCTTCATCTGCATACACAAGTATTTTTGTTTTCATAATCAACAAACTAAGTTCCTCTTGGTTTAGAATCCTATAAAATATTATAAGGGGCGTCATCCATAAAATTGCCGTTTATGCTAAAATAGCTCTTCATTAGCTCTAGCTCCTAGAACACCACCCTAAAACTTCAGAGAGATATGTTACTTAACAAGATACAAATCAAACAATCCCGTAATGTACCTTTTGGAGTATTTCACAGTTTACTCGCCTGTCTATACTGGGGAATAGTTTTTGTCATCCCCGACCTATTACATTCCTTTCAAGAAATTGATATCGTACTTGCACGATATACAATTTTCGGAATGTTTTCTCTCCTTTCAATTCTATGGAGGAGACAAAATATTTTTAGAAACGTCCCCCTAATTATCTGGAAACAAGGAATTTTCTGGGCCTTTATAGTTAATGTTGTCTACTATCTAGGAATAGCGTACGCTACTCGTTGTGTAGGCGCTGCCGTAACTATTATTATTTCTGGGCTCGCGCCTATAATTGTTCTATTCCACTCAAATATCAAAAAAAAGGAAATCTCTTATACCACCCTTTCTCTTCTCAGTAGCATAATCTTCTTAGGAATTCTCCTAACCAACATCTCAAAAATCCATACTAATGTAGAGGTTCACCTAGCCAAATACTTCTTAGGACTCGTCTGTGTTATCATCTCTACAGGAATTTGGGTGAGCTATATTATATATAACTACACCTTCCTATCCAAAAATCCTCAAATCTCCCCTAACCTCTGGTGCTGTATTTTAGGACTCGCATCGCTAGCTCTCTGTATTCCCTTCATTATTCTCGGTGATTGTCTAGGAATTACTCAGATTACCTCGATCCTGATCTCCCATACTCCTCTCTCTGAAAAACTACTTTTTATTATTTTATGCGGAGCTATGGGAATATTTTCATCATCGCTAGCCATCACTTCCTGGAACAAAGCTAGCCTACATCTATCCCCATCTCTTCTTGGAGCCTTACTCATACTAGAGCCTATTTTTGGATTATGTTTGTCTTATTTTTGCAAACATACTCTACCCTCCTGGCAAGAAGGATTGGGGATTTTACTTATGTTGGGCGGAAGCTTGGCCTGTCTAATCCTTTTTGGGAAGAAAGCTCATCAGGATCAGGAAGACTCAACAGAAGTCATCTCTTCTACAGATTAAATTCTGTTTTTTTAAAAAAATTTTTTAAAATGAAAATATCTAGTTTCTACACATCTTGATATAATTAATAAATTCAGCTTCAAATTTTAATTAAAGAAAGTAATAAAAATGTCATTAAAAAGTGTGTTGATGGAGTAAATAGATTTAAAATACTCATCGAATAAAAAATTTACCTTAGCTACACTTCTTATACTATCTTAATTAGTAAATCGAGACAAAAAACATAAGTAGACAATCACTCAAGACACTGGAAGATAATACGCACTGGTATGTCCTGGATAAATAATATCTATAAGCAACAAGCTTTCGTATTGTGGATAATACCAAAACTCATTCCACAAATATATAATCTTGACGAGAACAAGAATAAGAAACCCTTCAAACAGGATTAAAAAAAATCTAGTTCCAGTTTTAAGATTAAGGTAACTACACGCTGTAAGTTTTCCTGAAAAACTCGTACTCTGAAATTAGATTTAGGAATTCTATGGAAAAAATTTCCGGAACACTAGAAAGCATCCTCTCTATAGACGAGAATTCTAGAGAAACATTCGCTAAAATTCGCATACCCTATAAGGGATCTCTTATAGTAATTAAAGGTCAATTTCCTGATTCTTTTCTTCAAACGGGTATGCGATTATCCCTATATGGAAAATGGTCTGAAAATCTAGATCTAGGAAAATACTTTCAAGTATACAGCTACAATGACTCAGAAAGTCGAGATAACCAAGGAATTATCAATTATCTTACATCCAAGCTTATTAAAGGTATAGGTCCTAAAACTACAGAAAAGATTATCGAAAAGTTTCAAAATGAAACGGCGTATATTTTAGATAATCACCCAGAAAAACTTATTGACATCTCGGGTATCAGCCAAACACGTTGCAATAGTCTTTGTAAACAACTTAACGAACAGAAAAACCTCCGAGCAACCCTTCTTTTCCTTCAACAGTATGATATTGCTATCCATTACGGTGTTAGGGTTTATAAAAAATATAAAGAAAAGACTATAGAGAAAATTTGTGAGGATCCTTTTTTACTTGCTAGAGAAATGGAAGGAATTGGATTCAAAACAGCAGATTTAATAGCAATACGTCTAGGAGTGCCGTTAAATTCACAAAGCCGCCTGTGTGCAGGAATACAACACTCCTTAAAAGAATTACAAGAAGATGGTCATACCTGCTACCCTCTCCATAATCTTTCTCAAATTGTTGCTACACTCTTGAATCAAAATACTTCTCACACCCCAATGTCAATAGAAGAAATTGTTTCTCAGATATATAGCATGCAAGAGAAAAAACTCTTACATATTCAAGACATAGAGGGCTCTACTTACGTTTGGATAAAACATACTTACCTTGCAGAACAAACAATAGCACAAGACTTAAAGAGAATCCTATTCTCTTCAAGAAAAATTCGCTCTATAAATAGTGATAAAGCTATTCAATGGGTAGAAAATAACTTAAATCTTTATCTGGAACAGAGTCAAAAGGAAGCTGTTCGCGCATCATTTTCAGAAAAAGTTCATATTATTACTGGAGGTCCAGGAACAGGTAAGAGTACCATTACAAAAGCAATATTAAAAATATTCGAACAAATTACGTATAAAATTATCCTCGCAGCTCCTACTGGGAAAGCAGCAAAACGTATGACAGAAATTACTGGGAAGCATGCAGTAACCATCCACTCCCTATTGCAATATGATTTTAAAACACGATCTTTCCGTAAAAACTACGAAAATCCTATTGATTGTGACTTAATTATCATTGACGAATCGGGGATGATCGATACTTATCTTCTTTACCATTTATTAAAAGCTCTTCCCGATTATGTTATTCTTATATTTATCGGTGATATTTATCAGCTTCCCAGTGTAGGTCCAGGGAATATTCTTAAAGACATTATTAAATCCAAGAAAATTACTGTAACCCATCTAAACAAAATTTTCCGCCAAGTACATAACTCGACAATCATTACCAACGCTCACAAAGTAAATGAAGGTGAGTTTCCTATATTGTATTCAGAATCTGGTCGTAAGGATTTTTTATTTTTCCAAAAAGACGACCCCCAAAAAGCTTTAGAGCACATTGTACATTTAGTAACACAATTTGTTCCTGAAAAGTATCATATCTATCCAAAGGATATCCAAATTCTCTCTCCCATGAAAAAGGGAATCCTAGGTATTCATAACCTTAACAAAGTTTTAAAATCAGCACTCAACCCTAAACAGGCGAATCTCCATGGAAGATTTCATTCTTACGCTGTGGGAGATAAAGTGATGCAAACCCGAAATAACTATAATAAAGAGGTCTTTAATGGTGACATTGGGTATATATCTACAATTAATTTTGAAAATAAACGTGTGATTGTCAATATTGACGGAAGGTATGTAACCTATTCCTTCACAGAACTAGATGACCTTACACTAGCCTATGCCACTTCAGTACATAAGTATCAAGGTAGTGAAAGCCCCTGTATTATTCTACCTATACATACATCTCACTTCATGATGCTTTATAGAAATCTCCTGTATACAGCTATTACGAGAGGCAAACAACTCGTAGCTTTGGTAGGAACAAAAAAGGCTATTGCTATAGCCACACGAAATAACAAAGTACAACACCGATGTACCGGGCTTGTAAAGGCATTAGACAATCTATCTAATCCGGAACAAGCGGCATGTTGTTCCTAAAATATTCACTCCACAACTGTAAAAAGTAGCTGAGGAACTTTTAAAGAAAATATCTCATCAGAAACATCGAAAAACGATGAATTCCAAATATCAGACATACGATCAGGATGATAATCAGATAAATGCAAAGACTTAGGAGAAAGCATTTTCCATATTTCCCAGGCTGTTTCAGGCAAAATAGGATAGGAAATCAATGCGAGGAGCTTTTGGCAATAACATGCGCAAAAAAGTACTGCCTCCACACGACGAGCCTTTCCTTCTTTAAGTAATTTCCACGGTGCCTGATCATTAAAATATCCATTTCCTAACGAAGCAAGCTCCATAATTGCAGAACAAGCCTTTCTTAAACTAAACTCTCGGTAACAGGATTCTGCTTTGTGGACAATACTTTGTGCTTCATGAAGAAACTTATGGTCTACATCTTCTAAAGAAGATGCACAATAAACAAGTTCTTTAAAATGATTTTTATCAGCAAAAGCTAACACACGGTTAATAAAGTTGCCAAACTTCCCAACAAGATCGGAATTACATCGTGTTTTAAAATCAACGAAAGTAAACTCACTATCAGCAGTCTCGGGAGATGTAGCAGCTAAAACGTATCGCAACTTATCTAAAGCATGGGCATCTAAAAAAGCATCCATGTCTATATAGTTACCTTCAGATTTACTAAATTGAGCTCCCTCAAGCAAATAAAACTCAGAAGAAATTAAGGCATCGACTTTTTTATACGGAATATCGACTCCCAATTCCATAGCGGGAAATATAGCAGAATGGAAAGGAAGATTATCCTTACCTATAAATTGTACATATTCTACAGAGGGATCGAGCCAAAAATCCTTCCAAGCATCAGGATTACCTGTAGATGCTGCCCAATCCATGGTACCACTTATATACCCAATCGGAGCGTCAAACCATACGTAAAAAACTTTGTTAGGAAAATCAGGAACAGGAACTCCCCAAGACAAGTCCCTGGTAATTGCTCTCATACGCAAATTCTTTATATAATCTATAACAAACTTACGCACATGATCAGGAAGATAGGTTCCATCAATAAATGATAATAAAGGATCTATAAAACGTTCTAAATGTAAATAAGCATGTTCTGTTTCTTTAAGGATCAACTTATCCCCAGATAATTTAGATCGTGGATCAATTAAATCTACAGCTTCATAATCTGCTCCGCATCGTTGACATTCATCACCACGAGCATCAGAAAATCCACATTTAGGACAGGTCCCCTCGACATAACGATCAGCTAAAAAACGATTCTCTGTTTCAGAGAATAACTGATAGGAAACATGATTTTCTATGAACCCTTTAGACTTGAGTTGTGTATAAAACTCCTGAACAATAGCCTGATGAAAAGGATTTGTTGTCCGTGAAAAAAAGTCCAAAGAAATCCCTAATTTCTCAAAAGTATCCTTATGTATCTTATGATACATATCTACATACTCTTGGTAACCTAAACCTGCGCGCTCCGCATTTAACGTAATTGCTATGCCATACTCATCAGAACCACATAAATAAAGTACGTCGTCTCCTAATAACCGGCAAAACCGTGCATAAACATCCGCTGGGAGATAAGCTCCAGCTATATGTCCGAAATGCAAAGGTCCGTTTGCATAGGGCAATGCCGATGTAATCAAAACGCGTCTCGTCATTATTTTACATCACTCCATGTATAAGCAGAGGGATCTTTTCTCATTCCAGAAGATACCCTCCCTCCCTCTCTTTTCCTTTCATGAGTTGGTGCTGAGACTGTGTCTGAGTTTTCTTCAGATACGCCTTCTTGAATTCCATCTCTTTCTAAGAAAACCAATACTTCAATAGCAGCGTTTGCAGAACGCACGTCACCTCGAGCTATTTTATGTCTAGCCTGCTTAATAGCATAATTAACTAAACTAAATGGACTTTCAAAAAACTTGTTTAGTTTTTCATTTGTTAAACGATCCTTTGCACTCATAATACGTTCCTATGTTCTTCTGCTATAAAAATGCTTTTTAAAACCTCGTAAGCCTTGTTCAATTCTTTATTCATAATGACGTAATCGAATTGATTTGCAGCTGCCTGTTCAACTACGCTGTGTTGCAACCTCTCACGTCTTTGAGAATCCTGTTCAGATCCTCGTTCTTTTAAACGTCTTTCTAATTCTTCAGACGACGGTACTGAAATAAAAATAGAGACAGTAGGAATTTGTTTTCTTAGAGCTAAAGCACCTTGGACATCAACAACAGCAATAGCATGCTTCCCGGACTCCCAGATCTCATTAATTTCTAAACGACTTGTTCCGTAATACTCTCCAAAAAGAACTACCCATTCGAGAAAATCACCTTGGTTTAAACAATGACTAAACTCTTCTTGTGAAACAAAATGATAATCTACTCCAGGTATTTCTTCAGAACGAGGCACCCGTGTTGTTAAAGAAATAGTTTTCTGAAATGCGTGAGGAAATTCTTTTTCTAACATACGCACTAAAGTTGTTTTACCTGCTCCCGCAGGAGCACTAATAGTAAATAGCTTTGGAGCGCATATAGGACAGTCAAAAGAAAAGGGATGAAACACACGATTTTTCATACAGCCTTAAAATACTTACATACGGGAGAAAAACTTTTTCTATGACAATCGCAAGGTCCTAGCGACTTCAATGCTGCTAAATGAGCAGCTGTTCCATAACCTTTATGTCTATCAAACCCATAACCAGGATAGAGCTTGTGCAATTCAATCATAAGGTCGTCTCTATATTCCTTCGCTAAAACCGATGCCGCGGCTATAGATACAGATTTCGAATCCCCCTGGATTACCTGTTTACAAGGAATACTGTGGGGCAAGTACAAACCGTCTACAAGAAGGAAATCAGGAGATATAGGGAGGTTACTTATAGCTATTGCCATAGCTTCCTTGGTTGCTTCTAAAACATTAATCTCATCAATGCGTTCTACAGAAACAACACCTATCCCATAATACACATCCGAATCATTCAGGAGCATATCGCGAATTCTTCTTCTTTCTTTAGGAGTTAATTTCTTACTATCATCTACTCCGGGGAAAACCTTGTCCCGGGGAAGAATACAGGCTCCAGCAACTAAAGGCCCAGCTAAAGGCCCTCGCCCGACTTCATCTACTCCTGCTATGATAGAAAAGCCCTTACTAAAGACTTCTTGTTCTAGGATAGTCTTAGATAAATATTGCTGTTCCATATCTAGAGTAGGAGTATGCATTAATGACCAGTCTTAGAAAAATTAAAAATATACTCAACTAGATAATTCAAATTACTTTTTTTCTGATTTAGGACCAATATACTCTTTAACTTTAGCTGCCTTACCTGTTTTCCCTTGTAAATAATAGAGGCGAGCACGAGCAACTTTACCTCGTTTTACTACTTCAATGCTCACAATCTTAGGGCTATTAAGTAAAAAACTCTTTTCCATTCCTTCACCGTATGCTACTCGATGTAAGGATATTGTTTCCCCAGCTCCACCACCTTTACGAGCCATAACTGTGCCTTGAAATACTTGTATACGCTCTTTACCACCATCTACAATTTTTGTGGCTACGCGAATCGTATCTCCAACACGAAAATCTGTAATATCTGATCGACACTGTTCTTTTTGTAATTCTTGTAATAAGTTGCCCATGACATCACCTAAGTTCTCTATTTCTACTTCCTTTCAAAGGAGATGGCCCATATATGACCGTCTAAATCATAAGCCAGTCTCTCTACTCCCTGATCATTAGCTTGAGCGAAAGTACCTCCAAGCATCTTCCATCGTTTTAAAAAATGCAAATAATTATCTTCATCATCTAAACAAAAGGCTAGGGTTGCTATCTGTTTATTCGATCCTGCCTCTTGAAAATACAAACACAGTGGATTTTTCCCTGGAACATATAGTCTATTACTAAGAGGTAGATCTAGTCTAAAAAGCTTTGAATAAAACTTTTTAGATCGTTGAATATTATTAACCTCTAACACAACACCTAGTTCCCCAAATCCTTTTAGGGGCTCTTGCAATCTCGATTCTTGTGTACTTTCCTGATCTCTTAGGTTTCGATAAAGATAACGCATATATAAATCAGGACGCCGCGCACGTGTTCTCTCTAAACTCTCTTTTTGTCTCCATTGCGCAATCGCTTGATGATTTCCCTGCAACAATACTTCGGGTACTTTTTTACCTTCAAAAACACGAGGACGCGTATATTGTGGTCCTTTAAGTAATCCGTTTTCTAGAGAATCCAACTCTGTACTGTCTTGATTTCCTAATACTCCAGGAATAAATCGAGATAAAGTATCAATAACAACTAAAGCTGCTATCCCTCCGTTAGTTAATACGTAATCCCCAATACTTATCTCCTCATCTACCTCACTTACTAAAGCGCGGTCATCTATTCCTTCATAGTGGCCGCATAAAAATATCAAATGAGAATACCGTGCCAGTTCTCGACCTTTACCAGCAGTTAAAAGAGTACCTTGAGGAGAAAGATAAATAACTCTGGAGTCCTGCCTCTTAATACTTCGTATTGCTCGAACTACCGGTTCAGCCATAAGAAGCATACCACTTCCACCAAAAGGAGAATCATCCACCTGTTTCCACTTACCCAGGCCGAAATCTCTAATATTCCTAGTATGAATCTCTAATAAGCCACTTTTAATCGCTCTTCCCAAAATACTTACTTGTAGTGGGCTATCAAAGTATTCGGGGAACAAAGAAAGTATATCTATCTTCATTCCCTTTACCCTGAAACATTACTTTGCAGCAGCCGAAGCAGATTCAGCTCTTTTTAATGAGCGACGACGTCGATAAGCACGACGTTTTTGGCATACAGCTGCTCGACGAGCTACCTTTTTAGCCATCAACTCACTATAAACCCCAGGAGCCCCTTGTTTTACTAATGCAGTAGCCTTTTCTGTAAGCTCGGCACCCTGATTCAACCAATAAAAAATCCGTTCGCTCTTCAACTGATAATTCACCTCACTATGGGGATCATACCAACCCAATAGTTCTATATACTTACCATCGCGAGGAAACTCTGAATCAGCAAGCACTAATCTATAAACAATGTGATTTCTTCGTCCTTGTTGTCGTAAACGAATTTTTAACGCCACAGGTGTCCTCCTGACATTTTTTTTCTCATTTGTTCCAGTCTTTCTTTGCTCATGTTTTTAAAAAATTTTTTAGACTTTGCCATCTGCTTACGAAACTGGTTAACATCTCCTAGAGTTAATCCGCATCCTAAAGCAATCCTTTTCATACGACTAATACTGAGATCTACCTCTTCTCTTCTCTCTTGAGGAGTCATTGAAAGAATAATTGCCTCAGTTTGTCGCATATACTTCTCAGAATCTTCCATTTCTTTATCGCTTGGCTTTGCTCCGCCAAAACTTGGCATCATATTCATGATCTTACGAAGAGGCCCCATACGTCGAAAAGCTTTCATTTGCTTATAATAGTCTTCATAAGTAAATGTAGCCTCTACAAGCTTCTTCCCTAATTCCTCACCTCCTTCCTCTGAGATGCACTCGCGCATTTTCTGAACAAAATGTACAGTATCTCCCATTCCCAGAATACGATCAGCCATCGACTCAGCATTAAAGAGTCGAAGATCCTCGATCTTCTCTCCACAACCCTCGAACTTTATGGGCTTACCGAGTAAATTCTTCATAGATAATACGGCACCCGCTCGAGAATCTCCGTCTGTCATAGTCACAATTACTCCTGTGAGGTCCAGATATTCGTCAAAAGCCTTGGCCGTAGCGACAGCATCCTGCCCCATAGCCAAATTCATTACAAACAACCTCTCGCAAGAGTTTGAAACTTTGTTTATAGAGACCAGTTCTTGCATCAAACAACTATCCACATGCAAGCGACCTGCTGTATCAATTAAAACCAAATCATAACCAGAACGCCGTGCATAATCTAAAGCTTGCGAAACTACCTCAACAGGATCTTGACTACTACTACTATAGAGGTCAGCGTGAGTTAGAGATATCAAACTTCTCAACTGGTCTACAGCTGCAAAACGTTTCAAATCACAGGGAACTACAAGCACTTTTTTTGCTTTACGTTCACGCATTACATAGGCAGCAAGCTTTGCACAAGTAGTCGTCTTACCAGTTCCTTGTAATCCACAAATCAAAATCACACTAGGATTACTCGAAGTAATTAATCCCGAGTTCCCGTCAAGAAGCTTCACTATTTCTTCATGTAAGCATTGTATGAACTGTTGTCCTGGAGAAACATGTTTCCATACCTCTTCTCCCAGAATTCTTTTCTTAACTTTAGCAATAAAGTCCTTGACAACGTGATAATTAACATCAGCGTCTAACATGGCTAAACGCACTTCACGGATTGCGTCAGAGATATTACCTTCAGTAATCCTTCGAGAAGAAACTAATGAAGAAAAAATCGAAGATAGTTTTTGCGATAAAGAACTGATCATCTACTCAGCAAAAATCAAGAATCATCACATGAGGATACAGAATCTATTACATGATTTTCAAGAAAAAAAATCCTATCCCATCCAGAGAAATCTTGATACAAACGCCCTGATATTCCGCACTTCTCAAAAATTTTTGTTACAATCTCCCCTTGTTTATAACCAATTTCCAACCACGCAACTCCTCCAGGAAGCAAAATTTTATTTAGATTTCTGGCTATACGCTCATAAAATTCTGTTCCAGTGTTTCCTCCAACTAAAGCTTTCCAAGGTTCATAACAGCGTACCTCGGGATCAGAATACAAAATTTCTGTAAATGAAAGATATGGTGGATTACAAACAAAAGCATCTGCAGGACAGGTATAGGGAGAAAAAAGGTCACCTATTAAAATTTCAACACTTAAATGATTTCTCTCAGCGTTCAATCGTGCAATTTCTACAGCTTTAGGACAAATATCGGATAGTATAACTTCAACAGACGGGCAATATTTTTTAACAGCCAAACCTAAGCATCCGCTACCGCAGCAAACATCATAAAACCTTGTAATTTGTGGACGAACTTTCAGATATTGTATAATTTTTTCTGCTAAAAGTTCTGTCTCTGGTCTAGGAATTAGTACACGAGAATCAACAACTAGGGGCATACCTAAAAAAGATACACTACCATGAATATAAGCTGAAGGCATACGCTGCGATCGCTTATAGATTCGCTGCCAATAATTCGACAATTGTTCTTTATTTAAATAGATAGTAGATAAATGCGCTCTAGATGTCACACCAATGAAATCCATTAGAATATCTTCAGCTTCTCTACTAGGGAAAGCTATGCCATGATAAGTAAGATAAGTAGAAGCTTCTTTAAGGATTTTCTTCATTGCTGCTTTGTAATAATTGACGATAGGCATGACTCACCAGAGCTGATGTGATCATATCCAAATCTCCATCCATAATTTTATCTAAACTATAAAGAGTCAGGCCTATACGATGATCCGTCACACGATTTTGCGGAAAATTATATGTACGAATTCTTTCGGATCGATCTCCACTTCCTACTTGAGCAGAACGCATGGCTGTGGCTTCTTCATGACGTCTTTGCATTTCAGCATCACGTATACGTGCCTTTAAAATACGCATAGCCTTGGCTTTATTTTTATGTTGACTACGCTCATCCTGACAGGTAACAACCACTCCCGTTGGCAAGTGAGTAATTCGGACAGCAGAATCAGTAACATTTACATGCTGACCTCCCGCTCCGGAAGATCGGAAAGTATCTATTTTTAAATCCTTATCATCAATAAAGACTTCCTCCTCCTCATCTGAGGGCTCAGGCAATACAGCAATAGTAATTGCAGAAGTATGAACACGTCCTTGAGTTTCTGTTTCAGGGACCCTTTGCACACGATGCGTCCCTGCTTCATACTGAAGTAAGCGTTTTACTCCAGTTCCCGAGATACCCATAACATATTCTTTATATCCCCCAATATCTGATTCTGAGACAGAAAGAACTTCATATTTCCAACCTTTAGAATCCGAGTATAAGTGGTACATACGTACACAATCCCCGACAAAAAGAGCTGCTTCATCCCCTCCAGTTCCTGCACGCAACTCCATAATCACATTTAAGTCATCATCAGGATCGGGTGGCACCAATAAATTTTCTAAAATTTTATTGAGTTTTTCTATTTCAGACTTTTCATTTTGAATCCCCTCTTCTAGCATAGCAATCATTTCAGGGTCTTTCTCTTGTGCTAATGCTTGTTTGTCATCCCTCAAAATTTTCTCTGTACTCAATAGTTGATCATATACGTTTTTCATCTCTGAAAGACGCGCATGTTCCTTACTCAAACTACTATATTCTTTAGGATTATCAAAGATCTGGGGATCAGAAATCTTAATTTCAACTTCTTCTAAGCGCTTTAAATACTCTAGAATCTTTTTTTTCATGAGCTTCTTCCACCATCAAATCTCCGCAATACTTCCAGATACGCAATAAGAAAAAATAAGGGATTGGTATTCTGTTTAAAAATCCCTCATACCTTGGAGTAAATCGTCGATAAAGATTAAAAACACTTCGATACAAGAAGGGTTAAAGAGACATATTTAACATTCAAATGTCACTAAAATATTTACTAGATATCTAGTCAATAGACGTCCTTAAGCAGTTTTTAGAAAAACAAAAACGATTTCTCAAAAAACCAAACACAAATCATGCCCAAAACATATTTTTTTGAAGAAAAACTTAAAGAAGGCTATTACTTCTTTTTCTTTGTAACAACTTTCTTTTTCCCTTTAGCGGGGAGAGCAGTGTCCTCAACAGGAGATGGAGCTTTGACGTTGCTGTAACGTTTTAAAAACTTATCAACACGTCCTTCAGCATCTACAAACTTCTTACTTCCTGTAAAGAAAGGATGCGAAGCAGAGGAAACGCTAACATAACAAACAGGGTATTCTTTTCCCTCAAAGACTTCTGTTCTATCAGTTTGATATGTAGACCCACAGACAAATTTATATCCCGTAGAAGAATCTACAAATAAAACTTGCCTATACTCAGGATGAGTGTTTTTTTTCATATTGACAACTCCAAAATCAGTATCTTAGTATACAGGAAAACCTTACAGCAAAATTTAGGAAAAGTGTACAGAAACATCTCATGAAAAGGCAAGAAAAAATGCTCTCTCTCCCCTTCATGTTTCTATTTTTCCTAATAACTTTTTTATTTCCCCCCCTAGAACTTAAAGCACAGGACATATCCTCATTTAAAAAAAATATTTTTCTTGCACGCCAAGGTGATTATGCTGTTTTTAGCAAGGGAAGTCAAATATTGTTTTTACTTGTAAAATCTACTTCTAACAATGCTGTGTGGCTAGAAATAACCGAGTTCTCTTATTTATCTCCTCAAGAACGCGCTTTGGTCAAAGACACTCCCTGGAAAACGCTTATTCATACATTAAAAGCTGATAAAAAGATATTTTTGATTCATTTATCACACCAAGATACCGCGGTATTTAGTTTTAACCCTAAAACTCAAGCTTGGATTCCCTCAAAACAAAATGGTATAACTCCCTTTCTTTCTACTTTATTACACCTATCTTTGAAAAATGCTCCTAAACATTTAATCAAAACTCAAGGAAAGGGGGAAGATCAAATCCCATGGTCTCCTAAAGTATCCTTAGATGGTATGCACCCTATTAAAGTACCTACCCAAGCCAAACATGCTCTTTGGCCTCCTGATGCCTCTGTACTTTCTGGGAAAAACATCTTAATGTATTTTACTGTTTCTGATATTTCTGTTTTTCCCATCTGGATAAGTATTGACACTCCCAAGGGTGCGATAATATTACGAGCAATTGATATAGGACATGAAGCTACTTCTCCTTTGATGTGCCCTCTGCCGATAATCACGCAGAAATAACATATTTTATGTTCTAAATAACTTTCTAGATACTCCATAGCTTTTGTTTTCTTATAAAAAAGAAAAATCTTCCTTCATATCTAGAAAATATTTTTGATTGAAAAATCTAATGCAGTAAAATAGCTCTCAATACTTAAACATTGTAGTTTAGTATCAAAAATGACAAGGCTCGTGTGTTTCTTTAAAAAACTATATATTTCAATAAGTTAAAAGAATTTTCTTCAGCCTTAAGTACTTGTCTATATAGAGACTAAAATAACCATATTAATTGAAGTAATTAAGGATTGCACTAGGCATTTTTATGAAGCAATGGTATTCTCTAAATAAAAGTCGCCAAATACTCTATTCTACGTATAAATTACTTAAAAGCAAAAAAATCACTCATCCAAATACTCGAAAGGAACTAGAATACCTTTTAGAACAACTAGAAGAAGCTATTTTCCAACAGGACAGAGAATTAGCTAGTCAACTAGCTAAAAAAGCACAGCAATTCCAAAAAACTTATCCATCTTCTCTTACAAAAAAAATTTGGGAATTTACAAAGGCAATTTGCTTTGCAGCCATCCTAGCGTTTTGTATTCGTCAATTTTGGTTTGAACTTTATGAAGTTCCTACTGGATCCATGCGTCCTACGATTTTAGAACAAGATCGCCTTATTGTTTCTAAAACTACATTTGGCCTTCACTTTCCCTTTATTAAACGACCTTGGGGTTTTCGCCCTGAATCTATTACTCGTGGTGGTCTTGTAGTCTTTACTGTAGGTGATCTTCCTATCCCTAACTCAAATACGAAGTACTTCTGGTTTTTCACAGGAAAAAAACGCTACATTAAGCGCTGCATGGGCAAACCGGGAGACATTTTATATTTTTACGGAGGAAAAATTTATGGCTTAGACCGTGATGGGAAACCTATTCCATTTTCTTCCGAAGATGGTTTAGATAAACTTTATCACGTTCCATATATTTCTTTTGATGGCTCTGTAGAAATAATAAAGGGGGAAGAAACAACAGCGTATTTCAAACAAATGAATCAAATTTGCGGAAAACGTGTGCTGTATCAAGAAGAACCCTATGGGCAGTTTTTCCATCAACATACTTGGCATAACGATATACCCAATGCTTTAAAACAACCGCATCAAACTCCTGTAAGTTATTCCGACCTTTTTGGCATGGGAAATTATGCTATGGTGCGTATTCTTACCCACAAACAAGCTAGTTTGACCCACGTTACGCCGACACCTGCAGCTATAGCTTACTTGGAAATCAATCATACTCCAAATACGTCATATCCTCCTCCACAAATACATAGTTATGACCAGCAATTGTTTCCTACTATACGTCCCATGACAACTCTCCTTCCTCTCAGGCAGGAACATATTCACTTAATCAGGAATAACTTAAATACATCTCGTTTTATTATTTCTGATGGCGTTGCGTATAAGTACCAACCAAATTCTTTAAAACTAAACCCTGCAGCACGTATTTTTGCTCTACCTTTCCCGGGTGTCAAAAATGGTTGTTATGAATATTTTAAAGGAGAAGCTTATCAAATTGGGTTCGGTGGAATTCGATATAAACTCAAACCTACACACCCACTTATGCAATTAAATGATGATCAAGTTATTGATTTGTTTAATTGTGGGATGAATTTCAGTTCCTTTTATATTCCTACAAATCCTAAACATAATCCACTACCTAACCGATATGCCTTCTATAATCACGGCAATCTCTATATCATGGACTCTCCTATTTTTATCCAAAATGACCCTGCCCTACAAAGATTTGTAGAATCAGAAAAAGCAAAACAAGAAGCTTCTTCCGAAAATCAACCTTATATAGGATTTATTGATCGAGGTCCTCCTCCGACTGATCCTAAAGAATTTTCTGAATTTATTCGTAATTTTGGACTACGTGTTCCGGAAGGGCATGTGTTGGTTTTAGGGGATAATTATTCAATGAGCGCTGATAGTAGAGAATTCGGATTTGTGCCTTTAGAAAACTTGTTAGGATCACCTCTATGGATTTTCTGGCCTTTAGGGCATTTTAAACACTTGAAAAACGTCCCTTCTCCTACTACACTTCCTGGCTACGTGGTTAACAGCATTGCCCTAGGTACTCTTATATATACTTTCAGTTATATGTATTTCAAAAAACGTCGTCGTTTATTTCCTAAAAATCAAAACGATAGAAAATAAAAATTGGAGCCTATAAAAAGGCTCCTTTCATCATCTATTCAGATACTGTAAAATCAATAGTTGTAGAATATCCATTAATATCCCACTCCTCTCCATCTAATAGATCTACAAATTGATATTGTTGAGTCAATGTTTCTTCACAAATATAATCTTCGTATTTCATGAATGCTGTTTGTACTTCCAGAGAAGTTTTCATCTGCAACAAAATACGATCAGAAACATGCAGTTTGCGATTTCTTCGCATTGTATTAATTTTATTTACAATTTCTCTAGAAAGAGCCTCTGTAATAAGATCTTCTGTTAACTGACAATCCAAAACAACTGTAAATAATGAAGAACTACGCGCTACATATCCTGGTTCTGTTTCCCAAGAAATAAGTACGTCGCTCATCTCTAAGGTAAACTGTGTATCAGTTAAAGTAAGAGGTAAATATTTCTTCTGTAAAAATTGTTGAATTTCTTCTTGAGACAAAGATGCTAGAGCCTTTTGTATCTCTTGGATTCTACTCCCTACTTTCTTACCTAAAGAGCGGAAATTAGGTTTTACTGTCGTCATAATGAACTGAGGAGTCTCTTTATAGAAAATAATATTCTTAATATTAAGCTCTTCAGAAATCAGTTGTTCAAATGAAGTTAAAGCATCTAAACGTTCCTTAGGACCTATAATATAAAAATTAGCCAAAGGTTGACGAACTTTTAACTTATGCTCTTTACGTAAAGAATGTCCTAAACCAACAATTTCTCTTACATCGGACATACGTTGTTCTAAATCAGGAAATACCTTATCAAGATCTTTATGTGGAAAATCACATAAATGTACGGATTCTTCGGAAAAATCTTGTCTAATTTTTTGATAAATATGTTCCGATAGAAATGGAATAAATGGAGCGATCACTTTAGAAAAAACTGAAAGAACCTCGTAAAGAGTTACGAATGCAGCTCTTCTATCTAAAGTGTCTTCTGCTTGCCAGAAACGACGCCGACAACGGCGAATATACCAATTAGTTAAATCATCAATGAATGTTACAAAAGGATGAACTGCCATATTTAGGTTATAGGCACTCATACTATCGCGAACTTTACCAACAACAGTATAGAGATTTGATAAAATCCAACGATCAATCTCAGTATATACATAATCTTTCTCTTCGTACTGATTCCTATCGAAACCATACAAATCTGTATAAGTTTTAAAAAATGTTAATACATTAGTTAAGGGAAGAAGTATCTGTTTCAAAATGGACTCCACACCCCTATCAGAAAAACGCAAGTCCTCAGCTTTAACAACAACACTATGTAACAAATATAATCTTAAAGCGTCAGCTCCATAGGTATTCATAATATGCATAGGACTAGGATAATTATTTAACCTCTTAGACATTTTATTCCCGTCTTCTGCTAAAATAATCCCACTGACTATCGCATTTTTAAATGCCGATTGATTAAATAAAGCTGTAGAAATCACCATCAAAGTGTAAAACCAACCACGAGTCTGATCTAACCCCTCAGCAATAAAATCAGCAGGGAATCCAGATTCTATTTGTTGTTGATTTTCGAAAGGATAATGATTTTGGGCATAAGGCATAGCACCTGAATCAAACCAACAATCAAAAACATACGGGACACGCTGGAAAGACTTCCCATTTTTTTGGATTTTTAATTGATCAATGAAATGGCAATGCAAATCAGAAATTTTTTCTCCCGAAAGCTCCTCGAGTTCTTTAATAGAACTTATAATAAGAATTTCTCCATCTCTACTTTTCCAAATAGGCATTGGAGTTCCCCAGTAACGGTTCCTACTTATTGCCCAGTCTCGAGCGCCTTCCAACCACTTACCGAAACGTCCGTCTTTAATATGCTCGGGAACCCAGTGAATCTTCTGATTCTCTTGCAGGATCCTATCTTTGATCCTTTCAACAGCAACAAACCATGAATTTACAGTTTTATAAATTAATGGCGTATCTGTCCTCCAACAAAAAGGATATCTATGCATCACAGTACCAAGATGCAATACCCTACCCAGTTCTTTTAACCTCTTAATAATCTCTTTATCGCAGTCCTTAATGTACCTGCCTTGATATTCGATGACCTCATCAGTGAAATATCCATGATCATCTATAGGACAGACAATGGGAATGTTATGTTCTTTACAAACAAAGAAATCTACTTCTCCGAACGCAGGTGCCATATGCACAATACCCGTCCCTTCATTTTCTTCGACAAAGGGTCCAGGAAGGATTCGAAAAGCTCCTTCTGTACGTTTATGAGAAAAAAGATCAAATGGTGGAAGGTAATTCTTCCCTACTAGGGCTGTTCCAGGGAAACTATCTATAATTTCATAAGATGAAGAATCAGAAAACCATCGTGATACACATCCCTGGCCTAAAATCCACTGTTCTCCAGAATTTTTATCAACAATGCGTACATAAGTAAGTTCTGGTCCTACTGCAACTGCCATATTAGATAGCAATGTCCACGGAGTTGTTGTCCAGATAAGTAACGATGCTGAGTCATCAATTAGGGGGAACTTTAAAACTACAGAAGGATCATTGACTTCTTTATAATTTTGCCCTGCTTCAAAATTAGATAAAGGAGTGCCTAATTTCGTAGAAAAAGGGACAACCTTCACGCCCTCATAAATAAGCCCTTGTTTATATAAAGAAGAAAATACCCACCACACGCTTTCCATAAATGAAGCGTCCATAGTCTTCCATGTGGATGAAAAATCTACCCATCTGCCTAAACGATTAATATAGGACTTCCATTCATCAACATAGCGTAAGACAATACTACGACACTCTTCATTGAAAGCTCCTATACCAAAATTCTCAATCGCTCCTGGTGTAGTGAGGTTTAAAGATTTCTCTACCTCATATTCTACAGGTACTCCATGGCAATCCCATCCAAATCGTCGAGGAACATAATACCCATTCATCGTAGCAAAACGACAGACGGTATCTTTGATGGTTCCTGCGAGTAAATGCCCATAATGAGGAAGCCCCGTAGCAAATGGTGGGCCATCATAAAATGAATACAAAGGCCTACCTAAACGGAGTTGTAATGACTTTTGGAAAATATGATTACGGTTCCAAAATTCTAGTATTTGTTCTTCTCTATCTGCAAGCCCGTCTCTACCATCCCTACATTCCGTATCCATTACCCAAGCCATTAAGTACATATAAATTTAAAATCTCTCTTAAAATAAAGGGTTTTCTGGTTTTCGTCCATATCCCCTAGAATTAAAAAAATCTCATTCTATTGACAAAATGGTAAACAGAGAGATACTAAGATTGCAGAAAAGAAATAAAAAACTTAAAATTTATCCCTGGGGGTGTATAGGTTTCGACTTAGAAATGAAGTGTTAATTGCATGCGGAGGGCGTTGGCTGGCCTCCTAAAAAGCCGACAAAACAATAAATGCCGAACCTAAGGCTGAATGCGAAATTATCAGCTTCTCTGATCTTACTGGAGAAAGATTAGCTGCGTAATTAGCAAAAGTTGTTATCTAATTTAGATAACCCGGTGCTCTTTGGATCGACCAGAGTCTAGAGAGACACCGTCATACATCTGGTTTGAATTTATTCCTTCTAATTCTCAAAGGAGTATATTCGAGATTTTTGAGAGTCATTGACTTCTATAGACGTTCTTAGCTAAGGGAGTTCAATGTAATATTACTAGGGACTAAGCATGTAGACGTTAACAGGGAGTTTACTAAGGACGAGAGTTCGAGTCTCTCCACCTCCATATATGTTTTGTATCTTTTATTGATCACTATCATTCATTGGCTAAAATATAACACAGACACACTGTTCCTATTTTCACAGGCGATGTCTATTCAGAAACCTCATTATGTGTTAGGTTGATCCATTATAAAAATAACTTAACTTGCGGAAATGAACATCACATCTCAACAGATAATACAATTTTATCATCACCATACTCCTGAAGGATATCCCGTACATCTAATTGAAAAGATACCTACTGTTATTCAAAATCCTTTGCATCGATCATGTTGTGAAAAATTCTTAAGTTACTTGCCGCTATTTAGTACTTATATAGGCTTCCGAACTCTTCTAAGGATTTCCTCTCTTGAAGAGAGTTTGGAAATCCGGGTAGGAATAAGCAAAATCTGTTCTCTTTCTCCTTGTTTAGAAATGAACTCTGCTATAGCCTCAATTCGAAGAAATGCATGGTTAGAACTTTTGGGAATTAAAAGCTTATTTGTTATTTTCCATGTTGTAATTAGAGTAATACGATTTTTTTATCTTACTGTAAGCAATAAAAACACCTTTTGTTCAGATTTCAACAAAATCTCCTCAAGAGGAAATTATCGATTTGATCAGCTAAATAGTGATAATATTCTATTACAAAATTGCTGCTGCTGCTGCTGCAAGCTCTGAACGCTCTGTTTTTGTCATAAACATATGACCATATAAAGAGAGATGATGAAACTTACCCACTAAATAGGTGAGGCCATTAGAATTTTCATCAAAATAGGGACTATCGATTTGCGTGGGATCTCCTGTTAGCACAATCTTAGTTCCTTTCCCTGCACGAGAAATGATTGTCTTAATCTCATGAGGAGTAAGATTCTGTGCTTCATCAATAATCATAAAAACCCTAGGTAAAGACCTTCCACGAATATAAGTCAATGCTTCCATTTCTAATTTTTTTGCTTCCATCAAAGAATGTAAAACTTCTGAAAAATCTCCCATACCATGAATATTGAAAAGGAATTCCATATTATCATAGATGGGCTGCATCCAATGTAAAAGCTTCTCTTCTTTTAATCCTGGAAGAAAACCGATATCTTTCCCCATAGGGACAATAGGACGACTGATCAACAACTTATTGTAATTTCCCTTATCAAATACTTGATACATAGCAGCAGCTAATGCTAAAACTGTTTTCCCAGATCCTGCTTGCCCCATTAAAGAAACTAACTTAACATCATCGCACAAAAGGAGATCTAAAGCACATTTTTGTTCTGTATTTAATGGTTGAATCCCCCAGATCTTCTGAGGAAGGTTTTTTAAGGCAATTATGTGTTTTTCTTGTTCTGAATATCGACCTAAAGCGAAATAGTTTCCTTCACTAGAGAGAAAGAAGTACTCATTGGGCGAAGGAAGGATTTCCTGATGTAGATCTAAATATCCTTGAGTATAAAAACTTTCTATCTCTGATACAGATACCTGTATCTCCCTATATCCACGATATAATGAACGAAAGGAAAATCTTTTATTCTCATAATCTCTAGCTTCGATTCCCAAGGCTTCTGCACGCACACGTCGACTCAAACTTTTAGTTACAAAAATCATTGGCTCGCGCTGCGCAATAATTTGTAATAATTCTAAGGTCAGTAGTTTTCGACGTTTTTCTTCATCAGGCAGATTGATTATTGAAGATACTTCTATATGTAACTCACTACCATTAGGTAGAGTAATACTATCCGTATGGTTTCCAGCTCTCTCTAGAAGCAAACGAATATTACTTAAAGCACGAGCAGCATTTTTCGATGATTCATCACGAAATTTAGCACATCCCTCTAATTCCTCAATAACAGTAAAAGGAACAATGATACGTGTATCTTCAAAAGAAGATAAAGCTTCGGGATCATAAATGAATACACTCGTATCAATCACCATAGTTTTATTCATTTTTCTACTCACTCCTTAAAGAGACGAAAAAGTTATTTATTCATTTACTATGACTAAGTAAATATCTATTGTAGTTACACAAGATACTATGTACAAAAGTGGGTGCTGAGCTAGGTTATTCCACTGACAAAAATTTATTAGAAACTTCTCGACCTTTTTATATAATTCCAAATAAAAAAATGCTATCCTTATTCCTTCTAAACACCGTTAAGGAGTTAAGTTAAAAATTAGCATTCAACGCTATCAACTGCTAATTTGATTGTCAAAAAAACATCGCTTTCCTACAATGGCGTTTAGCAAAGATAATAAAAAGTTATCACTGAGGCGCTATGAAAGTGAAAATTAATGCACAACTCATTTGCATCCCCCCCTATATCTCTGCACGCTGGAATCAAATAGCCTTTATTGAATCTCAAGAAGGAGAAGTCAAGGATCAAGCAACCTTAAAGCTCCATCTAATTGATGGTAAAGTAGTTTCTATTCCCAACTTAGATCAAGCAATTATCGATATTGCGTTCCAAGAACACTTGCTTTATCTTGAATCCTCGCAAACGCATCGAGAAGAAAGTGGACGCGAAGAGGATAAACTAAGTGTATTAATGAATGTTCTTCAGCAAATATCTAAAGATGCTGATATCCACGTATTTTCACCAAAAAGCTTAATGTCTCCACTCTTTGGAGCAAATCCTATAGAAATGATCTTACAGCATAATCCAGAGCATAAAGATCATCCCGACGCCCCTACAGATATCCTAGAAAAAATGGTTACTGTTATTCGAACTCTTATAGGAAACAATCCCTCTCTCCTCCCTAAACCAGAACCTCATTGCAACTGCATGCATTGTCAAATTGGTAGAGTAATCGAAGAAGAGGAAGAGGCTCCTGTTTCAGAAAAAGATCTTTCTTTCCGTACATGGGATATTAGTCAAAGTGGTAACAAATTATATGTCGTGACCAACCCCTTAGATCCCAATGAGCAATTCAGTGTCTATTTAGGTACACCCATAGGATGTACGTGTGGCCAACTAAATTGTGAACACGTCAAAGCAGTTCTCTATACTTAAGATACTGTGTGAATAACTGTATGGTAAGATAATTGACTTTTTCACTATAGTCGATATAATTCTCTTTTCAAGGGATAGTACTCAAGTTTTGCCTTTGTACTGATTTTGTGAACGCATTGTAGGAGTAAAGCATGCGAATTCTAACGATTTCTATGCTTTTATCGGTCTTAAGCACAGGAGGTGGCGTATCAGTTGCATATGCAGCTAGTACCCCAAAAATGTCAGGCCAGCAACAAATAGAAACATCGGCTTTTACTCCATTCACAGGAGAAATCAAGGGAGATCGTGTACGTCTACGCCTAGCGCCTCATGTCGATAGTTCCATCATTAAAGAACTATCTAAAGGAGATTTCGTAGCTGTTACTGGGGAAAGCAAAGACTATTATGTAGTATCGGCGCCTGAAGGGCTAAAAGGTTATGTATTTCGAACATTTGTATTAGATAACGCTATTGAAGGTGAACAAGTTAATGTTCGCCTAGAACCTTCAACGTCTGCGCCAGTTTTAGCTCGCCTATCTCGAGGGACTGAAATTCAAGTTACTCCAAATCAATCTCAAGGAAAATGGTTGGAAATCGTTCTTCCCGACCAATGTTCCTTCTACGTCGCTAAGAATTTTGTCACTAATAAAGGATCCATTGATCTTTATAAACATAGAGAAGGGCAGAAGAAAATTGCCTTAGATCTCTTGGAATCCGCGATGAAATTTGCTCAGGAAGAACTTCAAAAAAACTTAGACGCTATTGATCTTGAATCGATTTATAAAAAAATTAATCTTGTACAATCAGAAGAATTCAGCAATATCCCTGGTCTACAACCTCTTATACAAAAAGCTCTAGAAGAAATCCAAGATACCTATCTCTCTAAATCCCTATCAAATCAAAATAAAAATCCAGGAGTTAAGCAGCCTACAGGAACTTCTGAAAGTTTTCATACACTAGAAAAATCTAACTCTCCTACGCAATCTTTATTATCTCAACATATTCGTAAGCAAGCTAGGATTAAAACTTCTCCTAAAGTACAAGGTCGAGAAAGCCTTGAGCATTCTCTGTTTAAGGTTTGGGCAGATATGCAACCACAAGGGAACTCAAAAAAATTAACTCTAGAAGCATTTTATGAAGAAGAACAAAAGAAAAACAAATTCTAATCGGAGAGATTGATATTTATCCTCATGTTGTGAAAAACAACCCCGGCGATTATCTACTCAAGGATAAAGAGAATACACTTGCCTTTGTTTATGCTACAAAAATCGATCTAGAAAAATGGATAGGTAAACGTGTTTCTATAGAATGCCTCCCTCGTCCTAACAATCATTTTGCTTTTCCTGCTTATTACGTAATTAGCATTAAAGAGATTGCTTAGGTTCTTGTCAGAGTTGTCAAAAAACGTGTACTCGTATTTTCATCCTGCTAAGCTAAGACTTATGGGCCTAGAACAGCCTATAGTACTTTTTTAACTCCTTCACAATTCCTCCTGAGCAATCATCTATTTAATACACTGAAGGAAAATCTGTTTTACCTCGAAAAACACGATAAATATAAACACTATAACTAATAATCAAAGGTAAACCGATAAGCATAATAATGAGCAATGTCTGTAAAGTCTTTGTACTAGCTGCAGCATTATAAATAGTATAACTATTCTCTGGGTCTACAGTTGAAAATAAAAGATTGGGGAAAAGAATTGCTACCACAGATAGAATCAATATCAGCAAGTTGAATGAGGAATAAAGAAAAGCACATCCATAACGTTGCTTAGTTATACACGTCTTGATTGCACAACAACCACCTAGGGTCATCGACATGAAAAGAATTAATAAAGGATACGTAGGAACTCCTGGGAAATTACCTATGGAGAAAGAAAATTCCCTCGTTTGAGGAATCATTAAAATAGATGCGATACCTAACAATAAGTATACAACAAGAAAAGCTGATAAAAAATAAGGAAAACGTTTAACCACACGATTTTGTAGATCTCCAGAAACCTTCATTAATGCGAAAGTAATTGCATGAATAGCAAACGCACTAGTAACAAGCAAACCACATAATAAAGCATAAGGACGGGAAAAAAGAATCCAGGATAAAGAAGCATAAGGAGTAGTTGAAGCTAAGGGTAAACCTAAAATCATGTTACCTACAAATACTCCTAGGAAAAAACTAATCAATAACCCTGAACCACAAAATAGAATATCCCAAAAACCTCTCCACTTTTCAGACTCTGTTTTGCTACGGAATTCTAAAGAACATCCTCGGAAAATATATAACATTACTAGAATCCATACAGGCATGTAAAAGATTGATAATAACATAGCATATGCTGAGGGAAAACCAGCAAAAAGCCCCCCAAAAATAATGATAAGCCATACTTCATTACCGTCCCAAACAGGACCTATAGAGTTCAATAGATACCGTCTCTCTTCATCATTACGAGAAATAAAATAAATTGTGCTCATTCCTAAATCAAAACCATCACCTAAAGAATAAGCAAACACTGCTACTGTAAGTATGGCATACCAAGCAATAGGTAAAATTAAAGACCAAGAAAATTCCATAATTATATTTCCACCTCATTAAAACCATTTTGATCTGGTCCCCGTTGTATCTTTTGACATAAAAGAAAAATAAATAGAGACAATAGGAAAATGAATACTAGGCTAAATAAAGCTAAAGATTGAATAACTTGTCCTTTCTGGATAATAGGAGAAACAGCATCTTTTGTTTTTAATAAACCATAAACAACCCAAGGTTGTCTTCCTATTTCAGTAGCACACCAACCCACTTCATTGCATATTTCGGGGCAGAAAATAGAAAGAGAAAGTATGAATAAAATCCAAGATTTCATAGCCCAACGTTGATTTTTATAAACACACCAAGCAACACATGCTAAAATCACCATGACTCCCCATAGCATTACCATAAGATGATATAACTGAAAAACAATAGCAACATTAGGCCATTCTTCTCTAGGAATCTGGTCTAAACCAGTAACAGGAGTCTTGATATTTCTATGAACCAAGAATGATAAAGCACCTGGAATACGTAAACCAAATACCTTCTGATTCTTAACATCTACAACCCCAAACAAATAGATAGGAGTATATTCTTCTGTTTTGAATATTCCTTCAAAAGCAGCTAATTTCGCGGGTTGATTTCTAGCTACTCCACGAGCAGAAACATCTGCGGACCAAAGTTGTAAAATCAATACTACTATTCCTAAAATAGCTCCTAATTTTATCCCCTGATGAGCAAATATTTCGTTACGCTTCTTACGTAAATAAAATGCACTCACACTAATGACAAGAAAAATCCCAGATAACCACGTTCCCAAGACAACATGAATAAAGCGCGATATACTAGAAGGAGAGAAAACAACTTCCCGAAAAGAAGATAAACTAGGAATAAGCTGACCACCCTGCATGACTAAAGAATAACCTGATGGCGTTTGCATCCATGAATTCGCACACACGATCCAAAAGGCACTCATATGAGCACCCAAAGCTACCATACACGTAGCAAAAAAATACATATTTTTAGATACTTTATGACGCCCGAATAATAAAACCCCTAAAAATCCTGATTCTAAGAAAAACGCAAAAATGCCTTCACTACCTAGAAGTGTTCCAAAAATATTTCCCGTATACTCTGAAAATCTAGACCAGTTAGAACCAAAAGAAAAAATTTGCATGATTCCTGTAACAACACCTACGACAAATGTCAATGCAAATATATCTGTCCAGAACCAAGTCATTTGTTTATAAATATTCTTCTTCGTAACGAGGTATAATCCTCCCATGACTACAAGCATCATACTAATCCCCATGCTCAAAGGAACAAATAGGTAGTGAAACGAAATAAATAAACCAAATTGTATTCTAGACAACATTAATGCATCCATAAGACCGCCAGAAAATCAAGAATAAATAAAAAACCTGTAATGTGAAGCATATAGCAAACTATTGCAACTATAAAATGCTTTGATGTTAACTCTTTTATGTGCTACAGTGTTGTATTATCCTCCTAGAAAGCATTTGCTTGCCTGTAATGGTGAGAATCTCAATTGAGTATTCCATTTCTAGAAAACTAGTAAAGTTATGCCCATAGATATCACTTACTATACAACGCCCTTACTAGAAATCATTCTCATTTGGGCGATTCTAAATTATCTTCTGAAGTTCTTGTGGGGAACACGTGCCATGGACGTTGTCTTTGGCTTACTAGCTTTTCTTTTCCTATTCGTTTTAGCAGATAAACTTCACTTTCCTATTATTAGACGTTTAATGCTGCATGTTGTCAATATAGCCGCTATTGTAGTTTTTATTATTTTCCAACCAGAAATACGTCTGGCTTTATCTCGTGTTCGCTTTCATGGAAGGAGGTTCGCTATTGATTTACAAGATCAATTTATTGATCATCTAACATCCTGTATTTATCAGCTATCTGAAAGACAAATTGGAGCACTTGTTGTTCTTGAAAATAAGAATTCCTTCGATGAATTTCTCAGCTTTTCCTCAGTAAAAATCAATGCCAATTTTTCAGAAGAGCTCTTGGAAACTATTTTTGAACCTTCCTCCCCTCTGCATGATGGTGCTGTTATCCTCCGAGGAGAAACTATCGCCTATGCTCGTGTTGTTCTACCTTTAGCACACGATACTACACAATTATCCCGTTCCATGGGAACACGTCATCGAGCTGCTTTAGGTGCTAGTCAACGTACAGATGCATTAATCATTATTGTATCTGAAGAAAATGGATACGTCTCACTATCTCGAGATGGAATTTTAACTCGTGGGGTCAAAATGGATAGGTTCAAAGCTGTACTCAGAAGCATCCTCTCACTTAAAGAACACAAACAAAAACCCTTTAGCTCGTGGATATGGAAAAAATGATCGATTTTTTTCTCGTTTTTTCATTCGTAATTGGCTTAGAAAAATTGTTTCTTTAGGGTTTGCCATTATTATTTGGATTCTCGTAGGACAAACAGTAACCGTCACCCGAACATTAAACAATATTTCCGTACGTATCATTGATCTTTCTCCAGAACAAACAGTATTAGGATTAAAAAACAATGGTTTGCTCGATAAACAAGTCTCCTTAACTATTACTGGAAATAAAAATATTGTTCATGATTTAAGCCCCACTAATTTAGAAGTTGTTATTAGTGCTGCAGGACATACAGAAAGTTGGATTGCTGCTATTGATAAATACAATCTTGTGAGCCTAGACGGAGAAACAAATATCCGCAGAGATATCCAAAGTGTGTCTGCTGATGATATTTTCATTCGCTTGACACAATATATCACTGAAGACATCACAGTAACAATTACAACTCCAGTAGGTAGTCCTCCTAAGGGATACGAATATCTTGATGTCTGGCCTAAATATCTTGTTCAGAAAGTTAGTGGACCTAAAGAATATGTTAACGCCTTAAAGGAGCAAGGCCTAGAGCTTACCTTTAACCTAAATAAAGTTTCCTTTGAAGAACTAGAAAGAAATCGTATTGCTCAAGGAAATCATGATGAAATCATCTTCCCTATTCCGCAAGAATGGAAGAAAATTCTCATTCCCTTTGGCAATACGAGTACATATGAACAACTCAATGATCCACAGGCGGATTTTTTACGTTTATTATTCCTGAAGCAAGAATTCATCCCTCTTAACCTTAATCTCCCTGTTTTACTATTTTTCCCAGTAAAATACAGTCATATCTTTAATCCTTTAGCCTATCATTTAGAGCCTTCTCCTCCAATCATTCTGAACCAAGGTATCTACCAAATCAATATTCCATTGTATGTCAAAGACGTCAGTAAGCTATTCTTAGATGTAGTAAAAAATAACATTGCTTTAACAATTGTTATGGCTCCTCCACATAACAACAACTCGGTGAATTGGGCTATAGAATTCATAGATGAAAAAACACTCGAAGACACTTTCGTTAAAGCAATTATTGCCCAAGAACATGGAATTCTTCATGATTTTTCTCTCATTGATGAAACAGGTATACGACACCGCTTCCGGGAATACCTAAGAAAAATCTCCTTATTTGGTAAGGACGGTTCTCCACTACATTTATCTGCTGAGATTTCTCACAATAAAGTCATTATCCATTCAAAAATTACTGAAAATACCAAATTTCATAAAAAAGAAAGATAAGGAATAAAATTGCTTATAAAATTTAATCCCACTATTGTAGCCTGGGATCTACTGTCTCTGGAATGCATTTCTATAATGAAGATTCTTCTAGAAGACGTAATCTTTTCCTAGTCTGGTTATCACAATGTTCAATAGATTGCGTTATGCAAAAAAAATAATTGTTGATTCCTGTGTTTATTTTTTAGGGTCTTTTTTCATTTATATCTTTAAATTTATTCCCCTTCCCCTACTCCATTATTTAGGGAAAATATTAGGTACTATCATTTTTTATATCATTCCTGATTACCGGAAAACAGCCTTAACTAACCTTACCCTAGCATTTCCGCATAAGCCATTTTTAGAAAAACATTTACTTGCAAAACAATCTATTCAACATGTTACGATCACCTTATTAGAATTACTAGCTGTAGAGGGCTTAGTCCATAAACTAGATGAATTGATTTCTATAGCAACTTCGGACACACAACCTGAAGGATTTTCTAGTCACGAAGTAATTACAAAAGAAGAACTAGAAGAAACATTTTCTGAATTAGCAAACAATCAAGGAATTATTCTCTTTTGTGGTCATCAAGCGAATTGGGAACTTCCATTTCTCTATATCACTAGAGATTTTCCTGGATTAGCATTTGCAAAACCTATAAAAAATGCCCGATTAAATAAGAAAATCTTCTCATTACGAGAAATTTTTAAAGGGAAAATTATCTCGCCAAAACAAGGGATTCACTATGCTTTACAGGCTCTCCAACAAGGACATATCATTGGCATTGTGGGAGACCAAGCTTTACTTATATCTTCTTATGCCTATCCTCTATTTGGTCATGAAGCCTTTACAACGACAACTCCCGCACTATTAGCATACAAAACAGGAAAGCCAGTTATGGCTATATCTGTATACCGTCAGCCTGGAGGATATAAAATTATCCCTAGTAAGAAGTTTTATGCTGATAAATCCTTACCGATCAAAGAAGCTACATCTCTGCTCATGAACAATCTAATGAATTTCTTAGAAAAAGGAATTGCTTGTAAACCAGAACAGTGGATGTGGATGCATAAGAGGTGGAAGAAAAAACTCCATAATAAAATCAAAAAGAAATACGCCTATAGTTATATTCTTATAGTTCTCCCTAATCTTATTACAGATAGACATTTGCAATTCCTTAATGACTTGGCGGAGCTATACTTAGGAGCACAGCTTACACTTGCCGTACCTAAGCAAATTTCTCCTGAACAACTAGGAAATGTTTCACCATCATATACTATTCAACAATTTCATACCCCTGAGCAGCTGATTCTTATCCCAAATGTTTTCCATGCCGTTTTCGATCTCTTCGGGCTTTCAAAAACCATATTTCAACATTTTAAAACAACAGGTTCCCTAGCTATTTATACTCATAAAAAACTAGAAAAAAAACTAATACATCCTCAGGACCCCTTAATCAAAGCACTGCACAATGTTCTTAGAGAACCCTAAATAAAAGTTATGAAGTTTTTATTTCTTATTTTTCATACTTTATCACACAATGCTTCTTTGTATTATAGTAACAGGGTATTCTTATGTGCTTAACGGGATGTTTAGCATCTACATTTGAATATAGTTTGCACTGTATTTGTTTTTGTGAAGAATCTCAAAAAAACAAACGCATTATAGCTTTAATCTTTGGATTAGTTTTGGGGTGCTTAGCAATCATAGCCATTACAATCTTCATATTAATCTGTACAGGAACGATTACTGTTCCCAGCTCTTTATGTGGAATGAATGCCTATATACTCACCCCTATCTTACTTGCTACTGCTTTGATTACGGCTTCCTTATCCTCAGGATGCTTGAAAGTTAGATACCGCTTCTCATCCTAGGATTCATACTATTAAGATTTTATTTTGAAGAAGCAAAAATATCATTTACTGTGGTCAACATAAGGTTATTTGTATCCTTCATTTGAGCACCGCGGCTTAATACTAAAACCTTATCGTAATTCGATATTATTCCACGCTCAATACCATAAACGCATGCCTGGTATCTCCACACAGCACGATCAGACTCCTGAGTAATCATAGGATACACTCCCCACTCTAAAGCCAGGCGATGGTATATATTACGATTAGGAGTAACCGCAATAATGGGGAAACGAGGACGATACTTTGAAAGAAAAACTGGTGACCCTCCTGTTTCTGTATATACGATAATTGCCTTGGCTTGAGCTTTATCAGCAATATGAATTCCCGATACACCAATTGCCTGCAGGTAAGGAGAAACCTTAACAGCATTATGACTATCATCAAGATGCGACAATGAGGGGTAATCTAAGTTTTTTTCGGTCTCTTGTATTACCGAACGCATAATTTTTACAGAAGCTATAGGATAACTTCCTGACGCGGTCTCTCCTGAAAGCATAACTGCTGATGTCCCATCATAAATTGCATTAGCAATATCAGAAACTTCAGCGCGCGTAGGCAACATATTACGAATCATTGATTCTAGCATCTGGGTGGCTGTAATACAAAAACGACCAGCTTCCCGTGATACTCTAGTCATCATTTTCTGTAGATTAGGAACTTCTACGACGGAAAGCTCAATTCCCAGATCTCCACGAGCGACCATAATTCCATCGCAACATCGAACAATCTGAGGAAAATTCTCAACTCCCAAACGATTTTCAATTTTAGCAATAATCGGCATATCAGGACGACCATAATCTGCTAAGCATTTGCGCATAATTTCAATATCTTCGGCACAACGAACAAAAGAAGCGGCTATACAATCTACACCCTGTTCAACACCGAATTTTAAATCATGGATATCCTGATCTGTCATAAAAGGAAGAGCTAGCTCTATACCACGAATACTCAATGACTTATAAGACTTTAGTTCTCCTGAATTCACAAACTCTAATTCCAAGCAATCATCATGAACCGAAGAAACTACAGCTTGGATGTATCCATCATCTATTAGTACCTCAGCACCCTCACGTATATAAGGGAAAACAGTATGAGGATGTAAAGTGATCCCTCCTTCTAAGGATCCCTCAACTTCTTTGCTCACTAAAGTTATCTTTTGACCAGAAGAAATCTTAATCGGTTTGGGGAGATTTCCTAAACGCACTTCTGGTCCTTTAGTATCTAACATAATAGCTAAAGGAGAACCTTTTCTTTCTCTCAATTCTTTAAGAATACGAATAGTCTCTCCGTGACTTTCATGATTACCATGACTAAAATTCAACCTAGCAACATTCATACCTGCATCTAAAAGCTTCTCAAGCATTTCAGGAGTATTTGTTGCTGGCCCTATAGTACAAATTATTTTTGTTCTTATGATCATAGTGTTCTTTAACTCCCGATCTCAAACTTCTAAAGTTTTAGTTTACAAGTATTTATTAAACAATTTATCTATCTAAAAAACTATACTGAATAGCGCAAACAATACATAGGGTACACTATTTAATGTTAATTTGTATGTTGAAATCCTTGATTTCCTTTTCTTTATGAAAATTATGAAGTCCTATAAGGATTTTTTCTCTTTTTATAAAGTTCTCATTACATCAAACTAATACTCTAACTTTATCTCTATCTAATCTGTCATGCAAATATCATGAAACATCTTCCTGTACTAATCTCTGGGATTACTGTTCGAAATTTAAAAAATATTTCTATAGAGTTTTTCCACGGAGAAATTATATTACTTACAGGTGTATCGGGGTCTGGAAAATCTTCATTAGCTTTTGACACAATTTATGCTGCGGGAAGAAAGAATTACGTATCCACGCTACCCTCTTTTTTTGCGACTACAGTGACTAATCTTCCTGATCCTTCTGTAGACACTTTGGTTGGATTATCTCCTACCATGGCTGTTAAACAACAGCCATATTCTCATCATATACATGCAACTGTAGGTTCTGTCACTGAGTTATCTCAACATTTAGCCTTACTATTCTCATTAGATGGTGAAGCTCGTGATCCTCATACCAATAAACCCCTTCAATTACAGAGCAAAGAAAAAATACTCTCAATTGTAGAGAATATTCCTGATAATACACAAATTACTTTACTCGCTCCCCTAAAAGATAAAAGCTTAGCATCAATTCAAGAATGTATAAGGCAAGGATATACTAAAGTTCGCATTCAAAATGTGGTTACCCCTATATATTCATTTCTTTCCCAACCTCTTGATTATGAAGCCTCTGTTGATGTTGTTGTAGACACTTTAATTAAAAATGAAACAAATCAAGCACGTTTAAAAGTCAGTGTCCTTGCCGCTCTTAACTTAGGAGAAGGACAGTGCCACTTAGCTACTCCGGATCATGAAGAGACTTTTTCTACACAAATTTATATTCCTGAAACTCAACAAGTATATACTCCTCTCACTCCCCAAGCATTCTCTCCTCACAGCATTCAAGGTCGCTGTTTATCTTGTCAGGGGACAGGAATCTTAGTAACTATTCATGACCCTTCTCTTATTCAACAAAATGTATCCATTCGTGACAATTGTTGTTCGTTAGCAGGAGACTGCTCTACTTATTTTTATAATGCCCTCTACCAATCTCTTGCAAATTACCTAAATTTTAGCTTAGACACCCCCTGGAAAGATCTCCCTAAAGAAATCCAACAGGCATTCTTATATGGTAAAGGCTACCTTGTTCTCCCTGTACGTCTCTTTGACTCTACACTAGGGAAAAAAGTTCTTTCTCATAAACTCTGGAAGGGTATTTTGAATGACATTGGTGAAAAAGTACGTTACTCTACAAAAGCTAAAGAACATCTCCCTGAAGGAACCTCCTTGCAGACTTGTCCAAAATGTAAAGGAAGTGGAATCGGAGAATATGCCTGTGCAGCAACATGGAAAGGCAAGACTTTTCCAGAATTTCAAGAAATGCCTATAAATAAAATTTTTTCCTTTCTTTCCACCATTCAAGAAGAATCGCAATCTATTTCAGAAATCTTAGATGGTCTACGGAGTCGTCTCTCTCTTCTTATAGATTTAGGTCTTCCCTATCTTACTCTAAATAGAACGCTATCCTCACTATCTGGAGGAGAACAAGAACGTACTATATTGGTAAAACATCTAGGAGCAGAATTATCGGGGATTACTTATATCCTAGATGAACCCTCCATAGGTTTACATCCTCGAGATACTCATAAGCTCATTCATGTGATTCAAAAACTCCGAAATCAAGGGAACACTGTCCTTTTGGTAGAACATGATGAGAAAATGATTTCCTTTGTGGATCGTATTATTGATATTGGACCTGGAGCAGGAATTTTTGGAGGAGAAGTATTATTCAATGGTTCTCCTAAAGACTTCCTGAAATCCTGCCAATCTCTAACAGCAAAATATATTCGCCAAGAACTAAATATAGAAATCCCTAAAAAACGTCCTCCATCACAAGCATACATCTCTTTGACTCATGCAACGACACATAACTTAAAAGATATTACAGTTTCCCTACCCTTAGAAAGAATAACCGCTATTGTAGGCGTATCGGGGTCTGGGAAATCTTCATTAATCAACGATACTCTAGTTCCTGCAGTTGAAAATGCCATACAAGGGAATTTCTCTCCTTTCTTAAAAATATCTGGGGGAAAAATCGAACGCATAGTACATAGTACTCGTGATCTTCCCGGGCGTTCACAACGTTCTATTCCATTAACATATCTTAAAGCATTTGATGATCTCAGAAATCTCTTTGCTCAACAAACTAAAAGTAAGAGGCTTGGATTAACTAAAGGCCATTTTAGTTTCAATTTACCACTGGGTTCTTGTACAGAATGTCAAGGGTTAGGATCTATAGCACTATCAGAAGATCTCGTTCCTATTGCTTGTAACTTATGCCACGGAAAACGCTTCCAACCTCAAATTTTAGAAATTCAGTATCAAGGGAAAAATATCGCAGATATTTTAGAAATGACAGCATATGAAGCTGAAAAATTTTTCATTACTCATCCTGGCATACATGAAAAAATTCATGCTCTATGTTCTTTAGGCCTTGACCATCTCCCTCTAGGCCGTCCTTTATCTAGTTTATCGGGAGGGGAAATTCAAAGACTCAAGCTTGCCTATGAATTGCTCTCTAATAGTAAAAAGCCTACCTTGTACATTCTTGATGAGCCTACAACAGGATTACATACTCACGACATCAAATCTTTGATTTCTGTTCTGCTGTCATTAACCCACTTAGGACACACAGTCATATTAATTGAGCATAACATGCATATAGTGAAAATTGCTGATCATGTTATTGAACTCGGCCCTGAGGGAGGAGAACTCGGGGGGGTACTTACTAGCTTCTTGTCCACCTGAAGAATTAATTGCACTAGATACCCCTACAGCTGAAGCTTTACGTCCCTATATGAAAAACACTCTGCATTTTGCAGAACATCTACATACTCTTCCTATTCCTTCTTTTCCTAGGGAAGTTGTCGTCCGCGATGCCTATCATAATAATCTTAAACATATCGACGTCTCTATTCCCTACAATGCTTTTACAGTAATCTCAGGACCTTCTGCATCGGGGAAACATTCCTTAATTTTCGATATTCTCTATGCTGCAGGAAATATTACTTATGCAGAACTATTCCCTACTTATATTCGAGAAGGATTAATTAAACAAACTCCCTTGCCTCTGGTAAAAAGCGTACGTGGGTTATCTCCCGTTGTTGCTATAAAAAAAACAGGAATTAGAAAAAACTCAAGACATTCCTTAGCTTCTTTCTTAGGAATCACAAAAAACTTAGAAAAACTCTTTTCTCTTTTAGGAGAACCCCATTCTCCGATAACGGGAGAAGCACTTATAAAAATTACTCCTCAGACAATTGTTAATAACCTGCTTCTGAATTACTTAAATTCCTATGTAACAATTGCTTCTCCATTATCTCCAGATGATGACATTGACATCGCCATAAAAACAAAGAAAAAAGAAGGATATTTAAAGCTATTTGCTAACAATACATATTATGATTTGGAAGAACCTCTTCCCCCAATTCTTGAAGACCCAGCTATTGTAATTCAACACACTAAAATCACTAAAAGTCATGAATCCTCACTATTATCCTCAGTAACACTAGCCCTTTCTTTATCTTCAACAGTGTACTTGCATATTCATTCTCTACAAAAAATAGAAACTCTCTCTTATACTTTAGGCTGGCAAGATAGCAATGGTATACATTATCCCAATATCACGCATAAACATCTATCTCGAGAGCATAAAGAGGGCCAATGTCAACAATGCTTAGGATCAGGAACAGTAGAAAAACTCTCATTTTTAGAGAACAAAGAAAAAATCCTTAAATATACTCCAATAGATCTCTTCTGTCTTTTCTTCCCAGAAAGCTCTCCAGAACCTGTTCTCCACCTACTGAAAACAATAGGAATTTCTAAAAATAAAAAAATTCAAGATCTTTCTCCTTCGGAGGAAAGGAAATTATTTTCTAATGAAAACCACGACATCAACCTAGAAAAAATTTTCATAGATACACTATACCTATACCCTTCATGCTCCCTAATTCATCCACTGATTTCTTCAAAAACATGTCCTTCCTGCCAAGGATGGGGAATACATACCTATGCTCAAAAAGTACTCATCAACACTATTTCTCTCATTACTATCTATCAAGAAGATACGCAGTTTTTGAGAAAATTCTTAGACACTATTAAAGATCCTCTAGCTCAGCCTCTACTGCAGAAATTATATAACTGTCTATCCTATATTGATAAAGTCGGGTTAAGTTATATTACCCTAAGCCAGGAACAACACACTCTGAGTGATGGGGAATATTACCGTCTCCATTTAGCAAAAAAAATCTCCACTAATCTCACAGGTATTGTTTACCTTTTAGAAAATCCCCTCTCAGGACTCCATCCTCATGATTTTTCTTTGTTAGCTCATCTTCTTAAAGAACTTGTTTCCAACCATAATACAGTAATTGCCTCCGATTGTAGTACAGAAGCGACACTTCATGCTGACCATACAATTACTTTAGGTCCAGGATCTGGACCTAAAGGAGGATATTTAATCACACATCAACCACCTACGCCTATAGAATACCTTCCTTCTTCTCCTTCTTCTACACCGGCGACTTTCCCTATTGATCTTTCTGTGTATAATATCAAAAATCTCCATGTAGAAGCTCCTATGAATAGTATTGTAGCTATTGCAGGAGTATCAGGATCAGGAAAAACTTCTTTATTAGTAGAAGGATTTTATAAACAAGCCCAGCAACTCATTGCTACAGGCAATTCTCCATACTTTTCTCATGTTTCCCTACTAGACTCTCATCCTTTATCAGCTTTACAACGTTCTGATATCAGCACGTATTTCCACGTAGCTCCTCACCTGAGGAATTTTTATTCTTCCCTTACACAAGCTCAAGCCCTAAATCTATCTCCCAGCATGTTTAGTACTAACACAAAACAAGGACAATGTTCAGATTGTTTGGGATTAGGATACCATCTTATTGATCGTGCATTCTATGCCTTAGAAAAACGTATTTGCCACACATGTTCAGGGTTCCGCATTCAGCCTCTTACTCAAGAGGTCGTCTATGAAGGAATCCATTTCGGTAAACTCCTGCAACTCCCTATAACAGAAGTAGTAAAAATGTTTTCTTTCCTTAAGAATATCCAAACTCCTCTTCGTGCTTTGATAGAAGCGGGTCTAGGCTATCTCAGCTTAGGTCATAACTTCGCTTCATTATCTCTAAGTGAGAAAATTTCTATAAAGATAGTGAAAACCCTCTATCTGCCTCCTAAGAAACGTACACTATTTCTTCTAGACGAAATCACCTCATCCCTAGATAGAGATAAAAAGAACAAGTTATATAAGGTATTACGGGATTTGACATCTCAAGGACATTCGATCATCTATGTTGATCATGATATCGAACTCCTAAAACATGCGGACTACATCATTGAACTTGGACCTGGATCCGGGAAATACGGAGGAAATGTCTTATTTTCAGGAGATCCTAAAAACATAACAACAGCAACTACATCTTTATTAAAACAGTATCTGGCCTGAATTATAAAGGACGTTCTTGTATAAATTTAGTATAAGCTACTTGAAGACTATCTCTCTCCTCATTATTTCCTAAACAATGAGTAAAAATGAATTTCTGTAATAATAATATCTTTTGTTCTTGGTAGCTTAAATCCTGACTATATGAACCTAGAGAACTATATGCCCAACCAATCAATGATCTTGGAGAAACATAATCATCTCGACACCCAGAAAAATGCATATGTGCTAGATGAGAATCTTCAGTAAGTGCTAGCCAACAACCATAAAACACAAATGCATAACTATGGTCATCTAACCACGACTCTATAGAATAATGACTAGATAGAAGTTCATAAACCTTACAATCATCTTTGAGCCATAAATAAGCAAAAATTTCATAAGGAAGAAGATATTCATCATATTGCTTGTCAGAAAGATAAGATCTAATTAAAAGAATGACATCGAGAATTTGCTGACCACGCCCCTGCATCAAGGCTTCTTTAGAAAAAAGATCAAATAAATATATGATCAAAACAGGATCCAAATCTTCCACATGAGAAAAAATTTTCTCAAGTGGTTCTCCATGGATCATCCCGTGTAATGCTGAAAGAAATACCAGCAACTTTTCCGGGGGAATTTCAACCATGTCTTCAGTACAAGGAATTTTTAACAAATTCTGACGCAATATTTCGGAGTGTTCAATGACGAACTCCCTATCACCAACATCCATAGCAGAATAAAAAATATCTGCAAGGCCACGATAATCCTTTAAATCCCAGGATCTTTGAAATAATCCAGGTAAAAAAGCAGTAAATCCCGACCAAAAACTGAGTAGCAACTCCATTTTAGATGAGCGAAAATCTATAGGCGAAATATCTAAACTACAAAATAGAGTGGTTGAAATTTTTTCCTGAAGGTTATTTAAAAAATACTTTTCTTCAGCAGATGTTATTGATTGTGGAGCTATGTGAAGCACTAGAAGCATGAGAACTAAAGTCAGTCGATGCCCACGATATAAGGATTCGCGCAAACGATAGATAACATGATCGCGAACACGAGAAATTTCTGGGCATTGCGCATACCTTTTCAAGGCTAAAACCAAGCTCTTAATTTCCTCATTATGCTCTTTAAGCCGCTGATATACTAAAGCCTTCCCTAAATATTCCAAAGGTGCTACAGAACTATGGTGTAAAATAGAAAACTCCTCAAGGGCCTCAAAAAATCCCTGACAATCATTTAAAGAAGAAGCTTTTTCTAACGTAGCAATCCCTATACGAAATTGTGCTTCATACCCCTCCTTACGCCCAGGGAAGGACTCCACAATCCTGCGATAAAAAGTAATAGCATGATCATATAACTTCTCATTAAGAAAAGCATCAGGAATGGCTAAACAACTTACCTGTAAAGAACCACTACTTTCTAAAACAGTAATACCTCCACAAAGATCAGACACATCCTGAATAATAACCCCGATACATCCTCCTCGACCGGGAAAGTAATCCATGTGAAGCATAGCAACTACATGATCAATAAGCAGAGATAAGCGGTGATTTTGTTTTTCAAAAGCAATTAAAAACTCCTGCTTATCAGAACAAATATATTGAGAAGTTTTTTGAATTTCTAAGCCGTCTTTTACAAGAGATACAGAAAGTGTGTTATCACACAAATGCAACCAAAAACCATAGCCACGATAAAAATCTCGATAATTATTGTCTTCAAAAGGAGGCAATAACATACCAAACCCTTCTTCTAGTCCCTTGCGAGTTAGGGTATACTCTAACCGTACTTCTGAAAAACTCTCTATTTTAGAAATTAATAAATTATACCATGATGCAGACGATATCTTTAATGTAGGAAAATACTTCGATAGTAAAATAGGTTCATGAAATCTCCACAAACGCGTATCGTGAGTGTGCAATACGATTTTTGGGAACCAAGCAGGACTACCTCTCAAATGTTGCTCAATAGCTAACTTCAGCTCTCTTACTGAGGAATATCGATCCTGAGGATTTGCAGCTAGAGCTTTCATGACTACCTGAGACAGAAAAGGGGGTATCTCTCGATGAGGAGCTACATCCTCGGGGAAACTAATCTCATGATGTGCAGGAATTGCCTTTCCCCTTTTTGAACGATAGGGGAAGGATAAAGTCAGCATCTGGTAGAGAATCACTCCCAAAGCATAAATGTCTGTTTTCTCTGAAGCAGGAGTTCCTAATAAGCGCTCGGGAGCCATATAATCAGGAGTCCCGACAATTTTACCAGGAACCGTCATATTCTCAAACGAACCCCTTAAAGGAACATCAATATCCATCATAAAAGGATCTTCTTTCATTTCTTTGGATACTGCTGCGCCCCAGTCTAAGATAACTACTTCACTAAACAATCCTAACAATACATTATCTGGTTTCAAATCTCTATGAAGGATACCTCGAGAATGTACATACTCTACTGTGGAGCAAATCTTATGAAAAACTGAAAGCAAATTCTCTACAGAAGTTTGTTCAGCAAGTTCTTTAGATAAAACATCACACCGCCATGCCTTTTTCAAAAGAGTTTTCAATGTATATCCTTCAATATAAGGCATAGTATAGTAAACAGGGTCACGATCACTACAAATTGTAAAAACCGGGACAATACCAGGATGTATAAGATCAGCAGCAATTTTTGCTTCTCTAAGGAAACGCTTTTTTAACAATGCGTTATCAGAAAGATCTTCTCGCATTCTCTTAAGAGCAATCTTACGAGAACATATGGAGTCATAGGCTAAATATACTTCTCCCATGCCTCCTTTACCAATCATTCTGATAATATCATAACGTTGCAAAGAGTCCTATCCCCTCATCTTACGAAAATGATGCCAGCTTATTCAGAATGTTTTGTAATTCAATACGATGATTCTTCAAAGCTTCTTCTTTACTATGTACTAAATCAGGATTCGCTCTAGTACGGAAATTTTCACTAGCCAATAAAATTGAAATACTTTTAATCATGCTTTCTAAACGTGCTTTCTCCTTCTCTAAGCGACTCTTTTCCTTAGCAAGATGTTGGGAAGGCACAAATACCCCTAACCGAATATTATCAACAACCCCTAAACTATACATACGATCTTTAGGTTGCTCTTGTAGACATTCCACAACAGATAAACCACATAAAGCGCGCATTATAGGAATATACGGGTCTATAGATACCGTTTCAGGACAAAGAATAAATATATCTAAAGATATCCGAGGATCTATCTGCATTTCTCCTCGAATATTTCTAATTGTATAGACAAGGCGCTCAGCAAGCGCCCATGACTCTTGAAGATGTTCAGGAAACGGAATCTTGATTTCCTGTGGGTAAGGAGAACACATATAAGAATCTGCTCGCAACATAGATAAAGCGTGACTAGTAATTGCATCTGAACAATTTAATGGTAATTCTCCAAGAGACTCCTTCAATCTTAAAAACAGAGTATCAGTAATAAATGGTGCAACAGGATGTAATACCCCTAGCACATTGACTAGTAAAACAGATAATAGTTTTTGTTTCGTTAAACGAGTTTCTTCATTTCCCCTTTTACCAAATAAAACTGGCTTAATAATTTCTATATACGTAGAACAAAGGTCATTTTTAAAGAACTCGTACGACATAGAAATAATTTTATCAAAAGCATATACAGTATAAGCCGATTCAAGTTGTCTTAATAAATTATTAAAACTATCAAGAATAAAATAGTCCTCTATATCTAACAATTGTATATCTATACCCTGAGCAAGATCATGACCGGTTAATTGAGAGATATGGCTAAAAATAAATCGTGCTCCGTTCCATATTTTATTAGCAAAATTTTTGTACTCCTCAAATAAACGATAATCTAAATCAATCTGCTCTCCACGATTAGCACAAGAACACAGAGTCATACGAACAGCATCAGCACCGTAAGTAGCAATCATTTCTAAAGGATCTATTACATTTCCTTTAGATTTAGAAAGCTTCTCCCATTTAGCAACCACATCCTGAGGTAAAGCTTTCCCTAAGTCATATGCATGCTTTTCCTCACCAGAAATATAAGTCCATTCTCCTGATGCATTGTAACGTTTATAAGACTTACCAAAAATCAGCCCGTGTAAAAATACATGAGAAAACGGCTGTTTATTCACCATAGCACTACACAACAATACCATGCGGGTAACCCAGAAAAATAAGATATCGTGTCCTGTGATCAATAAAGCTGTGGGATAAAATTTTTCGAAATCTTGAGACTCTAGATCTGGCCATCCCAAACATGTTAATGGCCATAATCCAGAAGAAAACCATGTATCAAGTACGTCAGGATCCTGATACCAAGAGTCGGGATCTTGAGCTACTTCTTCGGGAACACCCTCACCGTCATAACAAATCTTACGATCAGCATCATGCTTATGATGCCATACTGGAATACGATGTCCCCACCACAATTGCCGGCTAATACACCAATCCCTTAAATTGTTCACCCAAGATAAATAATTTCTCTTAAATTCTGGAGGGAAAATTTGTATCTCCTCATGATTTACGAATCCTCGCAAGTCATCACGAAAATGATCTACAGAAACAAACCATTGCTTCGATAAATAGGGCTCGACAACTGCTCCAGAACGATAAGAAACTCCTATTCGTAATTTATGGGGTTCTTTTTTTACAAATAATCCTAGAGTATTTAACTCCAAAATAATATCTGTACGAGCCTGTTCCCGACTCAAGCCTACAAATTTTCCTCCATTCTCATTAATCTCACCTGTGGGAGTGAAAATATTTATCATGGGTAAATGATGAGACAATCCTATACGATAATCATCTTTATCGTGAGCAGGAGTTACTTTTACTGCTCCCGTCCCAAATGAAGGATCAACAGATACATCCCCAATAATAGGAATCTCGCGATTAACAAAGGGTAAGTAAACCTTAGAACCCAGTAAATGAGAGTAACGCTTGTCATTAGGAGAAATAGCAATAGCTGTATCCCCTAATAATGTTTCGGGACGCGTAGTAGCTACGATAATTTCTTCATTACTATTTACTACACGATAGCGAATATAATAGAGCCATCCATCTCTCTCTTCATATTCCACTTCATCATCAGCAAGAGCTGTTTGTAATACGGGATCCCAATTTACAAGATAATACCCCTGATAAATATGCCCTTTATCAAACAAATCTTTGAATGCCTTCCTAACAGCACGATTGGCCAATGGCTCCATCGTAAATCGTAATCGAGACCAGTCGCACGAACAACCTAATTGACGCAATTGTGAAAGAATCACTGACTCACTTTTCTCTTTCCATGTCCAAACATGAGATAAAAACTCTTCTCTAGAAAAATCTACACGACGTTTACCCAAGGAAGAATATAAATGTCTTTCCACTATAGTTTGTGTAGCAATCCCTGCATGATCTGTGCCAGGAATCCAACAAACTTCAAATCCTGACATACGCTTGTAACGAATGAGAATATCTTGAAGTGTGTTTACAAGAGCATGTCCCATATGTAAAATACCTGTCACATTGGGTGGAGGCATAATAACAGCATACGGAGGCTTATCGCTTTCACTATGAGCCACAAACATATAGGATTGTTCCCAAAAGGCATATAACTTTGCCTCTATTTCTTTAGAATCATAAGCCCTAGGAAATTCATCCTCTTCCATATTAATATCCATATCTTTAAATACATTTTAGAACAGACACATGTACATCATGGAGCACCAAAGGTATCTACAGCAATGACTTCAGTCCAAATATGGTGTCGTCTGCTCACGATTTCCTTATCTTCGCTCAATAAAGAGACTTTATAAGAAACAATACCTTGGCGATTATAGTAGTCGTCACCTTTTAAACAATAAACACTGTATCCTGAAAGCTGACGCACTTCGTATGTTAACTTTTCTGTTTTTCCATCACCGTAATAAATAGAAAGATGCAAAGTAGCTGGCAATAGCTTTTGCATCCGGTAAGGCAAACTCCAGGTAACTACCACCTGCTGACCAAATAGTTCGTCATGACCTGCTCCCTGTTCGATACCTAGTTGCGCCCCAGCTGTGTAATCATTATCTATAAATTCAGTAAAAGAAGATAACGATGGCTGAGAACACGAGGATAAGCTCAATATAACAAATATTGAGGAAAGCAGTACGACAGCACCAAAAATCTTAGAATAATAATAGCGCAAAAACAAAAGCAAAGAGTGCAAATGATTCAACTATCCCAATAGAAGCAAAAGATTTACCATAAATAGCTGAAGAACGCGCATAAGCTTGTATACCACTTACGCAACATTTCCCCTGCATTACAGCAGATATTAATAAAGTAACGCCTACAGATACTCCCATAGCAATTGCCCCAATAGGAGAAATTTTTCCATCTTTAACTCCATCTCGAAGTAAGAGCATAAAAATTAACCCATAAATAGATTGAGACGAAGGCATTGCTGATAGGCCAATAATTTTCCCATGTCCTTCTTCAATACGAGACATTACAGCATGTGAAGCAACCCCAGCCATACCACAACCTATGGCACTACCGATCATTGCTAAACTCATGGCTAAAACAGGCCCTACAACCGATAAATCAACCATTATATACTCCTCTAAATAACAACAACGAAAGACAAAACAAAAACCATTCTAATTATCTAATTTTGTAGAACCGAGGAATTCTATCAGACTAAGGAATTATTATCTAAACGAATCCCTAAGAATCTATAACATGACGACATACTTTTTTCCTTAAAGGCCGAAGAAGCTTACCTCCCCCATCAAAACTATAGTGATACCATTCGATAAAATTTAGCCTGAGGCCATGAATTACTCCTCCCATAATAGAAAGAAGAATATTCACTGAATGACCAAAAAGAATAATAGCCCAGCCAATTATTGGAGAGAAACATTGACCTATTTGCATGATAGTTGAACCTACCATAGCTCCTGCCAATCCCAAAGCATAAATACGCAAATAAGAAAGTACATCAGAAAACACTTGTACAATAGTAGCGATCTCACTAATACCTAGAAAACCATATTGAAATAGGGATCCTAAAACAGCAAGACCTATACCTACAAATATACCGTAATATCCAAGAATCCCTCCAAACTCATAAGGAATACCAAATAGATAGTGTATTAGAGATACTGATTGCAAATACACAGGAAGGTATAGGTAGGCTCCGCACATAAATATAATCCATCCTATACCTGAATATCTCCGCCGCATATATCGCAACATACCCAGTGACATATGGATAACACCTATGAATAAAGTTAACTCCATTAAAATATTATCCACAAATTTATCATAAACAATGCACCGTCCCACAACGTCTCCACTACTTTTTTCTGAAAACAACAGAAATTCTTCGGGAGTAGTCTTATCTTTCAGTGCTGGATACTCATGGAGAAGTTCTTTATATCCTTTAGGATGTTCATTTAAATAATACGCGGACTTCTTCAAAGCTAACAGATGTGTCAAAGAATATTGACGTAGAGGATTTGTATAATTAATCGTCATTCCGAAAAATGATGTCGTTGCAAATCCCCAAGCAATACATCCTATACCTAAAATGGAAAACATTTTAAAAAAACGAGATAAGGCTTTGGATCTCTTAAGAGCACGACGAGCTTTAAACGTTATAAACAACGAGGATGCCAAAAATAAAAGGCCATAACCTCCATCATTCACAATCATAGAGAAAAAGATAGCAAATGAAACAAATACCCATAGAGAAGGATCTTTATCTGAAGACGCGGGAGTATCATATATATTGACAAGATCCTCGCCAATACGGCTAAGACCATCATTTTCTAGATAAGTAGGAACAATCTCCTCAGGATCAGGAGCTACTTTATACATGCATACATCATGCTGATCGCATAAGTGTTTCAATTCATTTATGCGATCAGAAATTACCCACCCAGTAATTGTGAATGCTTTACCATCAAATAACTCTTCAACACTATCTTCTACGTGTTTTAATTGTAGCTCATTATCATAATTACACAGGCCTTCTAAAATATCCTGACGATAAGCATACAATTCATGAATGCGTGACTTCTTGCTATGAATGTCCCTTAAAAGAATAGATTCTTGAACTTGCAATTCATTAACAGAATTTTGAGCATCTATTTCTGTAAACTCTTCTTTTGATAAATTAACAATGCCTATAACAACAAAATAGTCAAAATTATATGCTGTAGACAAATAGAAAACATTAGGTTGATCTACTTCTAAAGATTGACCATCCACATGCTTTCTATAAAAAAATCTAATAGTTAATCCTGTTTTCTGCGTAAATTCAATAATATCATTAGATGAAAACTGCCCAAGAGGTCGGATACGAATAATTTCTTTCTTTAAAACCTTATAAGTCTCCGTTAAAGAAGAAATCTCCTGATTTAAAGAGATGACCTCATCTAAAATCTCTTCTACCGAAATATTTTCAGCTTTACGTGTTGTTAAATCAGCAGAGGGTTCTCTGTCCAATGAATTTAAAATCTTCAAACATTCAGAAAAACGATGCAATTTTTCTGAAAGAATTAGCTTTTTATTAGAGATAAATTCTACAACCCCAAGTTCTCTACATGCTGAGAAAAATTCTGAAGAATTTCGACCAATAAAGAGATACTTATCTACATCTACGCGCATTCGGATTCCTCCTTACGCTGTTGTATCTTTTTCTTAGCCATTTTTACTTGACCCACGTCTGTGATACTACGGTCACTCAAAAAAATAGCGATTTTTCTAATCATCTGCGTTGTTTCAGGAATAAGTTTTTTTTCAAAAAGATTTACGCGAATAGATATGTTTCGTAATTCTTCTTCTAAAATCTTTTGCTTTTCTAAAGCAATTTCAGCTCGCACCTTACTCACTACAAATTCTCGAGAAGACGAAACTAGAGTATCAATCCAAATAGGAGTATCTAAAACAGAATAAGAAAACTCTGATAAAACAATATCCCTAATTACAGGAACCTCAACTCCTGCAATATTTTCATAATTTTTATCCACTCTCTCGATCTTAAAGCTATTCATCACAGCATCCACATAGAGAGGAATACTAAACAATTCGGCAAAAGAATAAATACGATCCCGAAATTCTTGATATACTTGCTGCCAATGACTTGCTTCACGTATTGCATTAGCAACTTCTACTTGCAATAGTGCCATCTTTAACTTCAATGTAGGCAAGTATGTCTCTAAACGAGCAAGCTTTAGCTTCCCTAAACGGTATGCATTTTTTGTAAACTTTATCTGTGAAGACATGATTTCGGCCAATACCTATTAATCAATTGTTCCTTGATACCAACTTCCTCAGAATGAAAACTCTGAGCAAGAATTTTCCAGCCAATATCTAATGCTTCTTCTAAAGGAATATTTACCTCTAAACTCATTAACCATGTTTCAAATAACTCAGAAAATGATAATAGCTTCTTATCCCAGTTAGATAATTTAAATCCCATGGACATTCTTTCTGCTGCTTTACGAGAATCTGCATACAGACGAATCAAAGCATTCGCAAGATCTCCATGATCTTCTCGAGTCACCTTACCAATAACTAACTGTTTTAACCTTGATAAAGAACCAAAGGGATCAATCCGATTATTTTTCAAGTAGAACTGTCCTTCAGTAATGAATCCTGTATTATCAGGGACAGGATGAGTAATATCGTCTCCTGGCATAGTCGTAACACTAATAATTGTGATTGACCCTCCGTTAGCAATATCTACTGCTTTTTCATAACGCAAAGCGAGATCCGAATATAACGATCCTGGATACCCACGATTTGCAGGAATCTGATCCATAGTAATAGAAATTTCCTTTAAAGCATCTGCAAAAGCAGTCATGTCAGTCAGTAACACTAAAACATTCTTATTATGGTTTACAGCAAACTTCTCAGCACATGCTAAAGCCATATCAGGAATTAATACACACTCTACAGGGGCATCAACAGCTTTATGGATAAACATCACACACTTATCGGCAAAACCTAATCTCTTAGATTCATCAACAAAAAAACTGTAGTCAACAAAAGTTAACCCCATTCCACCGATAATAACAATATCCGCATCTGTTTGTGCCGCTATGCGCATCAACAATGCATTATGTTTCTCTCCAGAAGAAGAGAAAATAGGAATCTTTTGCGATTTAACCAGACAATTAAATACATCAATCATAGGAATATTAGTTCGTACCATATCCCTAGGGACTACACGACGTACAGGATTAAATGTGGGTGTGGAAATTTGAATGGGATCCCCAAAACTCTCCCCTTCACCATCAATAGGTTTCCCAAGACCATTTAATCGTCTTCCTAATAAGGAATCCCCATAAACCACTTCCATAGGTCTCCCTAAGAAAGTAACTCGATCTCCTGTAGATAATCCTGAAGTTCCTCCAAATACCTGTAAAGTAACCTTCTTAGAGTCAAAACGCAGAACAGAGGCATAAGAAGACCGTCCGTCCATTTGTTCGATTTCTGCTAGCTCACCCAAACAAGCTCCTTCGGCCTCTACGGTGATTAAATTCCCTTTAATATCAGTAATTTTTGTATATATTGTCTGCATAACTCTATCTACGCTGTTTGTGCGATCTTTGCATCTAACAACTTATGAATCACCTCCATTCCTTTCTTATACTCATCAGAAAGAAACTCCTGGCCATTCAAAGTTTTAATTTTACTTTGTAATTCAAGAAAGAAACTTCTTGCATTATCAGAACAATCAAAACTTAATTGTGTGTCAAAAATACGATTAATTAATGTAAATAATTCAATCTGTCGCTCAAAGGGACAATAACAATCTACAGGATCAAAAGCATTCTGTTGAAGGTAACAAAAATCATATAATTCAGACTTTAGATAGATTTCCATATCCTCCATGGAAATCCCTTCTTCTCCGACTACTTCCATACGTTTGCCAATTTCAGAACCCTCACGTAACAAACGATCTACTTTTTTTACAGCTTCTCCCCATCCACAAACTTTATCTTCTAGGATAGCTCCCACTTGATCGAGATATTTTGACCAAGAAATCATTGGATCGATTGAAGGATACCGTCGAGCATCAGCACGAGCTTTTGACAAACCACAGAAAGCTCCTACTACTGACAGGGTAGCCTGAGTAACAGGTTCTTCAAAATTCCCTCCTGCAGGAGATACGGCACCACATATGGTTAAAGATCCTACAGAACCACTAGGCGTAAGAAGAGCTCCACCTCTCTCATAAAATGCTGCAATACGTGATGCAAGATACGCAGGAAAAGCTTCCTCTCCTGGGATTTCTTCTAACCTTCCAGAAATCTCTCTTAAAGCTTGAGCCCATCTGGATGTAGAATCTGCGAGTAACAAGACATCCAACCCCATCTGGCGATAATATTCTGCTATAGTAATGCCTAAGTATATAGATGATTCCCTAGCAGCCACAGGCATGGATGAAGTATTACAAATAATACATGTCCTATGCATTAAAGACTCTCCTGTATGTGGATCCTTAAGATGGGGGAACTCTTGTAACACCTCTACGACTTCCCCTGCACGTTCTCCACAGGCACATAAAATAACAATATCTACCGCAGCATATTTAGATAAGTGATGTTGTAATACTGTTTTCCCTGCTCCAAATGGTCCTGGAGTACAGAATGTTCCACCCTTCAATACAGGAATATGTGTATCTAAAATCCGAACTCCAACTTCCATAATCTCTGAGCAAGGAATCTTCTCTCCACGAATGAAGGCCTGTTTAATTGGCCACTTCTGTACCATGGTAAAATTATATTCCTTCCCATCTACATCGCGAGCTTTGGCTACCACCGTATCAACGCTATAACTACCTTCAGAAATCACCCAAGTAATTGTGAGATCTTTAAAACAAGACAAAGGCACCATAATTTTATGATCAAAGCACCCTTCCTTAACCAAACCAATCACATCTCCTGGAGATACAAGATCGCCTACAACAACTTGAGGAGTATATTCCCATAGGGTATGTCTACACAGTGCATTAACGTAATTACCTCTTTTTAAAAAAATGCTACTTTCAGCCAGCACCTGTAAACGATTTTGAAGACCGTCAAAAATACCCTGTAAAAGCCCTGGACCAAGTTCTGCTTCCAATAGATGCCCCGAAAAAGTAACTAAAGCCCCTCTACGCACATCTTGAGTATCCTCAAAGACTTGCATTTTGACTTCCTGACCAACGACTTCAATGATTTCTGCTTTTAACCAAGAATTATCTACATTTACATAAGCAACTTCACCCTGACGAACATGACCATCAAAATGTACACGCAATAAATTACCGTAGGCTTCTACTACGTATCCTTGTGTTGTTTGTTCTGAAGTTGCTACCATGTGATTGCCCTTTCCATAGAATTGATAATATTTCTACCCTTCTCTACATTCGCTACACTATTATAAATAGCCAAAAGGTACGTTGTAATTTTTGCTAAAACTGCATCTGAATCAAAAAATTTATCTCGATACATCTCTTCTATCTTATGAAACTCATACAATGATAGTGTTCGATTTAATGTATGAGGTAAGCGTCCGTAATCCTCCAACATACTACTTAAATCAGCAAACTCTTGAGGAAGTTCATAATGAGGGGAATCTTTCTGCATTAATACTTGCAACACTATTGGATCTGAACTATCCTCGTTTCGCAATACATAGGAAACGTCCAAATTCAGTACTCGAGCTCGAAATCCTGCTAATATTACACGGATATTTTGCTTAAATGTAAAATATGTCCGAAGGAACTCTGAGGAGCTATTTTGATAATAAGCTAAAAATTCCCCAACTAAATGAGAAAAGTTATCTAAGCGTTCCTGAGAAGTTTTATATTGTAAAAGAAAATCCTTAAAAAAGTCCTCAAACTCACAATCATCAGCCCACTGCTTTAAACGAAGCATGTTTTCTACATTTTTTTGTGTCACTGTACCAAAGGATTGAGAGATAGGCTTACCTGCCCAAAAAAATGCGAAATTATTAAAATCAAAAAATCGCTTTAAAATTACATAATATCCAAAGTCTTTCTTCGATAGATTCAATTGCAAAAGATCATCAAGATCTTCAAAAGAATAAACGGGCTGAGATTTAGGAGCCTGATGAAGAAAAAATAAAGATAAAAAGCAATACTGAGTCATTACAATAACTCTAATTTTAATCAGGACTCAAAATAACTACGAATCAATGCTTTAAGAGTCCTGGAATACCATTTCACGAAAATCTTTTTGCAAATAACGAGATAGAAGTTCAAGTAAAGCATCTGAGCTAAGATCCAATACTAAATTCCTGTCTTCTACTCTTAATTGCACTCCGCCAACAAATTTACCAATAGCTACTCCTTCACTTTTAAGTTTCGCTAATATTTCTTTTCCGAGAATTTCATTAACAGATCTTGCTGCAACGTGCTTCCCTACATAAGCTATTAACTCTCCGGAGATCCCTTTTTCTTCAATTGCTTGAATTAAAGCTGATATGAGCTTCGCAGATACATCAGAATCTATTAAAACATTTTCTAACCACTCAGCCAAAGACTCTTTGAATATCTTATTCTCAATAGCTTGCTTCAAAGCTTCTAAGGCACGTTTACCTGCTTGAGCTAAAGAGGCTTCACCTTGTTTCAATTTAAGTTCTGCTTCTTCTCGGGCAGTTTCTATAATTCGATTAGCTTCTTCTTGAGCTTCTAGAACAATCCTTTTTGCATTTTCCTTTGCATTCTCTACTATAGTGGCTGCTTCATCTTCTGCGGGCTTCAAAGTTTCTATTCTTAGAGCATCGCAGATTTGTTTAAGTTTATTTTCTGCACTGAGATCTGCCATATCTGCCACCTTCATTCAAGAAAACGGAAGTTTATCTTTAAAAAAAAATCGAATACAATTCAAATAAGTCAAAAGACTATCGCATTAGTCATTTAAATAAAATTAAATAAAAGATTTTTATGAAAACTCATGCTATCTTTTCTTTATGGCTTATCAGTATGGCACTCCTGTGCAATACTCCTCAATCTTATGGTTCACCTGTAAACAACGTAAAAAAACTATAAGAACCCCTTCAAGCGTCATGCAGAAAAGGAAACAGAAAAATTCTCCCTCTATTAAGAGTAGTAAATCAAGAACGGGAAGTGTATCTAAAAAAAGAAGTGTCTCAACAAATAAAACAAAGCCTCTTATATCATGGGAACTCTATTCAGCAGAAGAATACTCTATTCAAATCCCTAGTAATTGGCAGGGTATTAATGATAAAACTCAACTTCCTGATAAGTTAGATGTTGTTTTTATTGGCAAAGGATCAGGATCTCTAACTCCAACTATCAATATCTCTCAAGAAATCACTGCAAAAAGCCAGCCAGAGTATATTGAAGAAATTCTTACATATCATAAGTCCAATGACATGACATTAGATTCCTCCGTTTTCGCTCATATAAAATCGCCTAGTGGGGAATTCACAATTATTAAAACAGAAAAAAATTCTTCTTGGGGCAAGGTCTTCTGTTTACAAGGAGTCTCCGTTATTAACCATACTGCTTATATCTTTACAAGCACAGCAACTCTTGATGATTACCCTGCAGTTTCCCTTATTTTCTTAAAGACCGTGGCCTCATTTAAATTATCTAATAAAGAAACCATGTCCGGAGATGCTATCCTTAAAGAGGCATTAAAACAATTTCACGGAGAGACAAATTAATTACTTTTGAAGCAGCACTTTGTTTTCTTGATGTAATATCTCATTTTTCAAAGCATCAAAAATAAAATGAATGTTTATCTTCTTCCCATCAATAGTAAGATTAAAAACTACAGGAAACCTAGAAAAAAGCAATTGAAAAGGAATTTCTATTGAAGTACCTTGAACTGATACAGAAACTGCTGCGCTCCCCAGCAAAGGAGAGGCATCATGAATTCTCATACACAATGCAGCAAATTGATGAATTGCATTACGCATTGCTGCGTCAAAAGCATATGTAGAAGAACAACAACTACATACCAATACCTTCTCCAAACTAACTAAGGAAAAGGCAACTTCTCCTTTACAACAGCAAGGACAGGAAAAAACAAGCAACGAGTTATGGTTCATCTTATCTTCTTGTATTTGCCTTCAAGTACTTCTAACTTAAAGGCAGTTCTTCACTTATGCATCTTGTACAGCTATCTGCTTAATAAATTCAGTGACTGCTGCCTCAAGAATTTGAGTATCTCCAGAAAATATACGAATACCTTCAGCAAGTTTTTCAGTAGCCATGGCATCTTCATTCATTAAGAACCGGAATACACTTTCTGTTAATTCCACAGCTTGCACATCCAACTTCTTAGCTTCTTCTACACTAAGCTTCCTAGTAATTGGCGACTCACCTTGCTTTAATTGATCCAATAACTTTGGAGAAACAGTTAATAAATCACATCCTGCTAACGCAAGGACTTGTTCTTTCGTACGGAAAGAAGCTGCCATGACTTGCGTGGGGATATCAAATTTCTTATAATACGTATAAATATTAGTTACAGAAGCAACACCAGGGTCTGAATCTATAGAATATCCTTCTTCCCCGTAAGCTGCTATCCACCAATCATAAATACGGCCAACAAATGGAGAAATCACTGTTGCCTTGGCCTGTGCAGCAGCAATAGCTTGAATAAGGTTAAAAATCAAAGTAACATTACAAGCAATTCCTTGTTTCTCCAATATTTCAACAGCACGGATACCTTCCCAAGTGCCAGGAACTTTCACTAAAAGACGTTTCTTATCTCCTCCGGCAGCCTCAAACAATTGACTTAGAAAAACAGCCCTTTGCACCATGGCTTCTGTATTAAAAGATAGACGGGCATCAATTTCTAGTGATACTCGACCAGGAATAGCTTTAAGAATTTCCAAACCAAAATTAACTTGTATTTTGTCTAATACAAAAGTCAATGTTTGAACATCGTCGCCATTTTGTCGAATTCCCCAAGCAATAGCTTCGGTTAACAATTCTTGATATTTTGGTTCCTGAGCCACCTTTAGGATAAGAGAAGGGTTCGTAGTTGCGTCTTGAGCTCCAGAAGCTTTAATTAATTCTGGATCACCAGTATCACAAACAATAACACTCCAGAGTTTTAGTTGATCAAATTGTTTAGGCATAAGCACCCTGCTATCACTATTCGTCTTTAGGCGAGGCTAACAAAAAAAAACATTACTATCAAGGAGGTTATGGATGAAAACCCAACCTCCTTAAGAAATAATTATCAACCTAAACCTTATCTAACAAGCGCATTCAGATTCACTTACAAAGTCAAAAACAAGTTCTTCTTGTTCTTGCTCTAAGTATTGCTTAATACGCTTATGAGTATCAAACCCTGTTCCTCCAGGAATTATGTGCCCCATAATCACATTTTCTTTAAAACCTAAGAGGTAGTCAGTTTTACTACTGCAAGCTGCGTCAGTTAATACTCGAGTTGTATCTTGGAAAGATGCAGCAGAAATAAACGATTCTGTTCCAAGAGAAGCTTTAGTAATTCCTAATAATACAGGAACAGCTTGCGCAGGCTTACCTCCCTCTTCTTCTGTGCGTCGATTTTCCTCGTAAAACTCTTTTTTATTTACTTCTTCTCCAAAGAGCAAAGTTGTGTCTCCTGGATCAGTAATACGTACTTTTTGCAACATTTGACGTACAATAATTTCAATATGCTTATCATTGATATCTACACCTTGTAGACGATAAACTTCTTGAACTTCGTTCACCAAATATTTCTGCAATTCACGAACACCACAAATTTCTAAAATTTCATGAGGGACAACTAACCCATCAGTTAGTTGCTGACCTTTCATAACATTATCACCACGCTGAACAATGAGATGTTTTGTTAGAGGAATCAAATGCTCTTCTTCCATACCCGTCATCTCATCTCGGACAACAAGAATACGTTTATTCTTTTGAATACCTTTAAAATCAACAACCCCATCAATTTTCGCAATATCGGCAGCATCTTCAGGTTTTCTAGCTTCCACTAGTTCAGCAACACGAGGTAAGCCTCCAGTAATATCTTTAGTCTTAATAGCACCTCGCGGTAGCCTTGCTAACAACATACCTGCTTCTACCCTCTGTCCTTCTTCGACAGAAATAATAGCACCAGAAGGAATAGCATAGGTTCCAACAAGCTCTGTTAAATCGGCATCAGCATAAATAGCAATTTGAGGATGTAGCTCTCCACGATGCTGTTTAACAATAAGCTCCACTAAACCTGTATTTTTATTAACTACTTTCTCAGTAGAAATTCCTTCTACCAAGTCTTCACATTTCACAAAACCAGGCTTATCACAAATAATTGGAATATTGTGCAACTCAACTTCAGCTATCCTTTGTCCAGCAGATACTGATTCCCCATCTTTGATTAGAATTTTAACTCCAAGCTCTACAGGGAATGTTTCCAAACTTTCGATGGATTTTGTACCTAGTAGTTTCTTATATTCCTCTAAACTCCGCCCTTCATCTCGCACTACATGCAAAGCACCTTTCTTATTCAAGACGAGATTATTACCATCTTGACCAGTAACAACACGTAAATCCATGTATATCAATATACCGGAACTATTCGTTACAATCTCTGGTGTAGAAGATGTTGCAGCAATACCTCCAAGGTGGAACGTTCTCATTGTTAACTGTGTTCCAGGTTCACCAATAGATTGAGCAGCAATAATTCCTACAGCTTCTCCTAAACCAATAAGACGACCATTCGCAAGATTCAGTCCGTAACACTTCGCACATACCCCTCGTCGACTTTCGCAAGTCAATGTAGAGCGAATCTTAATACTTTCAATACCTGCATCATCAATAACTTCTGCTTGTATAGAAGTGAGGACATCTCCGCTCTTAGCAAGCAGTTCACTCTTATTACCTGGTTGATATATGTCTTCTGCTACTGTACGACCATAGATACGATCTTTCAAAGGTAATAATTCCTCTGAACCTTGACGAATAGCAGAAATCTCTATGTGATTTAATGTACCACAATCTTTTTCTGTAATAATCACATCCTGAGCTACATCAACAAGACGACGTGTTAAATATCCAGAATCTGCGGTTTTTAATGCTGTATCCGCTAAACCTTTTCTAGCTCCGTGTGAAGAAATTGAGTATTCAAGAACAGTCAATCCCTCACGGAAATTGGAGGTAATAGGAGATTCAATAATAGCTCCATTTGGCTTCGCCATTAAGCCCCGCAACGCTCCTAGCTGCTTTAATTGAGATTTATTACCTCGAGCTCCAGAGTCTATCATTAAGAATAAAGGATTGTGTTTACTATTATTCTGTTTACTAATTTCGATATATAAAGCGTCTGATAAGGTTTCCGAAACTTCTGTCCAAATACTAATTGTTTTCGAATGACGTTCACCATCAGTAATGATCCCATCATCATATTGTTTCTTAACAACAGCAACCTTATTGTAAGCTTCCTTAAGAATATCACTCTTAATTTCAGGAATTTTTACGTCCTTTAATCCCATAGAAATTGCGGCTTTTGTTGCTTGGATAAAGCCTAAATCTTTAAGGTCATCTAAGAAACGCACAGTAGACTCTAAACCTACTTTTTTATAGCACTGTAAAATTAACTCACTAATGCGTTTGCTTGGCATACTATAATTTTGGAACCCAAGCTCTTTGGGTACAATTCTATTAAATAATACTCGTCCTGGAGTAGTTTCAATAATTTGACCGTCTATACGAACTTTAATTTTTTCATGTATATGTAGTCCTCGACCGGTTTCATCTCGACGATTATCCAATCGCTCATCGAGAAATCCTCCTACAGACAGAGCTCGCAATACTTCCTTTTCGTCCTTAAATATTTTTATTTTCTCTCCATGATCTTCAGGGAAATATGTTGGGTCTGCCATGAGATAATACAGCCCTAATGTCATGTCTTTTGAAGGTATGGCTACTGGTTTTCCAGATGACGGCAAGAAAATATTATCTGGGGCCATCATCAAAATTTTAGCTTCTAATTGTGCTTCTATAGATAAAGGCACGTGTACTGCCATTTGGTCACCATCAAAGTCCGCGTTAAAAGCTGCACAGACTAGTGGGTGAACACGAATTGCTTTACCCTCAATTAACACAGGTTCGAATGCTTGAATCCCCAAACGATGTAAAGTAGGCGCCCTGTTAAGTAACACAGGATGTCCCTTAATAATCTCCTCCAACACATCCCAGACTTCAGGAGCACCTCGTTGGATCATTTTCTTAGCAGAACGGATTGTGTAGACACTACCCTGGTCTTTGAGTCTCTTAATAATAAAAGGTTCAAACAACTCAAGTGCCATTTCTTTAGGAAGACCGCACTGATTAAATTTGAGCTCTGGACCAACAATAATTACAGAACGCCCAGAATAATCAACTCGCTTACCCAAAAGATTCTGTCGGAAACGACCATTTTTCCCTTTTAACATCTCTGAAAGAGACTTTAAAGGACGGTTTCCAGCACCCATTACAGGATGTCCATGACGCCCATTATCAAATAAGGCATCTACAGCTTCCTGCAACATGCGCTTTTCATTTCGCACAATAACTTCAGGAGTCTTTAATCTTAAAATTGCTTTAAGACGATTATTTCGGTTAATAACACGACGATAAAGATCATTTAAATCTGAAGTTGCAAACCTTCCACCATCTAAAGGAACTAGAGGACGAAGATCTGGTGGAACTACGGGGACATTTTTTAATACCATCCACTCAGGATGATTAGAGGAAGAAACAAACCCTTCAATAATTTTCAACCGTTTAGCAAGTTTCATGCGAGCTTGCTGCGATTTTGTTTTTCTCAAACGATCTTTAAGTTCTTTCAATAAACTTGGAAGATCCTCCGATTTTAATAGATCATAAATCGCTTCTCCGCCCATTTTTGCTACGAAAGCATCTTTCCCCCACTTCTCAATAACTTCACGATATTGGGCATCGTTTAAAAGCTGCTTCTTATTAAGATCTGTCTTACCTGGATCGATAACCACATACTCTTCATAATAAATGATTCTTTCAAGGTCAGACGCCGTCATTCCTAAAACATTACCTATGCGTGAAGGGGTAGTCTTGAAAAACCATATATGTACGATAGGAACAGCCAATTCAATATGAGCCATACGTTCACGACGTACTTTAGAAAGGGTAACTTCGACTCCACAACGATCGCAAACAATTCCCTTATGTTTGATTTTTTTATACTTACCGCAACAACATTCCCAATCCTTAGTAGGACCGAAAATTTTTTCACAAAATAATCCACCTTTTTCAGGTTTAAAGGTACGATAATTTATTGTTTCGGGCTTCTTAATTTCTCCACAAGACCACTTATCACGAATAATAACATCTGAGGCGATTCCTATTTCCAACTTATCAAATAGCCCCTCTTTCGACAAAGTGCCAATATCTCGAGAATTTTCTCCGAACATTCGCGTTTTCTCCACCAAGTAATTTTTAAGCATCTACTACCATAGGACGGACATCAAGCCCTAAACCTTGCATTTCTTTAATCAAGACATTAAATGATTCAGGCGTACCTGATTTTAAGAGATTTTCTCCCTTAACAATTGATTCATAAATCCTTGTTCGCCCAGAAACATCATCTGATTTTACTGTAAGAATCTCTTGCAACATATGGGCTACCCCGTAAGCTTCTAAAGCCCATACTTCCATTTCTCCAAATCTCTGACCACCCATCTGTGCTTTACCTCCTAGAGGCTGCTGAGTGACTAGAGAGTAGGGTCCAATAGATCTTGCGTGAATTTTATCAGCAATTAAGTGACTCAATTTCAACATATAAATGTAGCCAATAACTACTGTATTATCAAATCTTTCCCCAGTCTTTCCGTCATATAAATAAGACTTACCATCTGCAGGTAATCCCTGTTCTATCATCATGTCCCAAATACGAGACTCAGGAAATCCTTCAAACACAGGAGTCTTTACATAAATGCCGGCAGTTTTCGCAGCATAACCAAGATGTGTTTCTAATACCTGTCCTAAATTCATTCTGGAAGGCACCCCAAGAGGGTTCAAAATCATTTGAACAGTTTCACCATTTGACAGGTAAGGCATATCAGCTTCTGGAACAATTTTAGAAACAACTCCTTTGTTTCCATGGCGCCCAGCCATCTTATCCCCAACTTGAAGCTTTCTCTTTGAAGCTACATAAACTTTAACTTGACGAATGACACCATGATCTAAATCAGCGTCTCCTTCACGAATATGTTCAACTTCTGTCTTATAATTGACTTCCAAACGCTGTAATGATGTCTCGTATTCAGAAAGGAGAGACTTTAAGACATCATAAATTTCACAAGAAGGCATAAGAAGATCAACCAAACTTTCTTTTTCAAGAAGTTCAATAGTTTCTTGATCAAAAATAGCTCCTTCAGGAACTAAAATATCTGCAGTACGGCGATGAATAATCGCTGCAGGTGCCTTCTCATTAAGAAGTAAAGCCCCCAATTTCTCACGATATTCTGTTTTTAAGATAGCAACTTGATTCTTATACCCTTTTTGCAGATCTTTCAAATGAACAGCTTCTTCTACAAGTTCATCATCACTCTTTGATAATCGATCTTTCCTACTAAAGACCTTCACATCCATGACTACTCCCTCAGTTCCAGGGGGCACTGTAAGAGAAGCGTCTTTAACATCAGCAGCCTTTTCACCAAAAATAGCGCGTAATAAGCGCTCCTCAGGAGCAAGCTCAGTTTCAGACTTCGGTGTAATTTTACCAACAAGAATATCCCCAGGTTTTACCTCAGCACCAATACGGATAATTCCATCTTCACCAAGGTTAGCTAAAACTTCTTCTGAAACATTAGGAATATCTCGAGTAATTTCCTCCTTACCTAATTTAGTGTCGCGAGCTGTTAATTCAAACTCTTCAATATAAATAGAAGTATATGCATCTTGTTTAATTAATTTTTCAGAGATGATAATCGCATCTTCGAAGTTGTATCCATACCACGGCATGAAAGCAACAAGAATATTCTTACCTAACGCAAGTTCACCACGATCTGTAGCAGGACCATCAGCAATAACATCTCCTTTAACAACAGTATCGCCAACTGAACAAAGAGGACGCTGGTTAATGCATGTGCCAGAATTAGATCTCAAGAATTTCTTCAGATGATAAGTACGTTTAATCGTGGGATTATGTTGTGCTGCGATGACTATCTTATAACCATCTACATAATCCACAGTACCATTCTCTTCTGCAACAATAATCGCTCCAGAATCTTTTGCAGCGCGTGCCTCTAACCCTGTTCCAACTATAGGTGCTTCTGCTTTTAATAAAGGTACTGCTTGGCGCTGCATATTAGATCCCATAAGGGCACGATTGGCATCGTCATGCTCTAAGAAAGGAATTAATCCAGTTACAATGGAAACTAATTGCTTAGGGGAAACATCCATATGTGTAACGGTACTAGTATCAGCTTCAAAAGCTTCTCCTCGGTACCTAGCCCAACATACAGGATCTGTAAACATATTAAATTCATCTAGATTCGCAGAAGCCTGTGCAATAACACATTCTTCTTCAACATCAGCTGTCATGTACTCAATTTCATCTGTGACTACTCCGTCCCTAACAACACGATAGGGAGTTTCGATAAATCCAAACTCATTGATTTTAGCAAAAGCAGATAAAGAAGTAATTAAACCAATATTCGGTCCTTCAGGAGTTTCAATAGGACAAATACGCCCATAATGACTTGCGTGAACGTCACGAACTTCAAATCCAGCCCTTTCTCTATTTAAACCTCCAGGGCCTAAAGCTGATAAACGGCGCTTATGAGTTAATTCAGCTACTGGATTCGTTTGATCCATAAATTGGGAAAGTTGAGAACGTCCAAAGAAATCTTTAAGAATACTGGCCAATCCTTTAGCAGAAATAATTTTTCCTGGAATTAATGTGTCCGAAGAAAAATCAAAAAGATTCATTCTTTCTCGAACAATTTTTTCCATTCTCGCCAAACCGGAGCGGCATTGATTTTGAATGAGTTCTCCTACTGATCGAACTCGACGATTTGCTAGGTGATCAATATCATCAATAGAAGCTTTTTCATCTCCCATTTTTAGACGAATAAGATACTTTAGTGCTCCGATAACATCTTCTTTTCTCAAAGTCACTTGAGATAAAGATTCATCGTCCATAGAAAACCCAAGTTTTCTATTTAACTTATAACGTCCAACTCTCCCTAAATTATAACGTTTAGGATCAAAGAAAAGCCGCATAATCGTTGAACGTGCATTTGCTAAAGTTGCAGGTTCTCCTGGTCTTAATCTTCTATAAAAGTCCTTTAAAGCTGCTTCATAAGAATCTGTTGGATCTTTTGCCAACATCTTAATAATAGGATGGCTTTCGTCAGCTTCTAAAGCAATTTTTAAAGAGGAAATATTTGCATCTAACATTCTTTTTAGCATAGCTGTACTAAGCTTTTCTCCCGCTTTTCCATATACTAAAGAAGAAGCTTCATCGATTACATTATCTGCTAAAATTTTACCTACTAAAATAGAAAAATCCTTTTCGCTTTTTAATGTATGCTCTTCTACTTGGAAAAATTCCTCGATAATATCTGAATCTGACGAGTAACCCAAAGCACGAATAAAGGTCATTGCCAAGATTTTTCTACGACGTTTTTTTCTATCGATGTGAATATAGATTAGATCATTGATATCAAAAATAGCCTCTAACCAACTCCCTCGATAAGGAATAATCCTGAAAGAAAATAAAACGTTTCCTTTTGAGTGCTTTTCTTGCTCGAAATTGATTCCTGGAGACCTATGTACTTGAGAAACAATAACCCTCTCTGCACCATTAATAATAAATGTACCCTTGTCAGTCATTACGGGTATTGTACCCATGTACACTTCTTCTTCTTTAATTCCAGTTTCATCAGTCAGACGAAAACGAACTTTTAAAGTTACATTATAGGTGATACCCCTACGAATGCACTCTTCTGGAGAATATTTAGGTACACCTAAATTGTACGAGAGATACTCTAAAATAGTGGCTTCATTATAAGATTTAATGGGGAATATTTCCCGGAAGACTTCTTCCAAACCAATATTTTCGCGCTCCTCCGCCAGTTTATCCATCTGAAGAAATTGCTTATAAGACTTAATTTGAACTTCAATAAGATTGGGAAGATCTAAAATATCTTCTTTTTTTTTGACGCTAACCCGTTCTGGGCATTTGAACATGCGAGCTCTCCTAGTAGAATTTATTATGATGCAAAAAAGCTCCCCTTAAAAAGACCTACGTATACTTAGAGAGGGAATATTACGATTGTACACAACGATAAAAAAGAAAAGAAAAATCTTATATTTATAGGATTTTTCTTTCCTAAAGAACATTACAATCCCTTAAATGAAGCCTTAGCTCCTGCTTCTTGCAATTTCTTTACAGTCTCTTCAGCATCAGACTTAGAAGTCTTTTCTTTAACAGTTTTAGGCAAGCCTTCTGTCATTTCTTTAGCTTCTTTCAAAGCCAATCCAGTAACTTCTCGAACTACTTTTAAAACACCTATTTTCTTATCAGCAGGAAGATCTTCTAAAATCACAGCAAATTCTGTGGGTTCAGCTGCAGCAGTCTCTCCACCACCAACATTGCCAGCAGCAACAGCCATCATAGGAGCAGCGGCTGTAACTCCCCATTTCTCTTCTAATACTTTCTTTAAATTAGCTAATTCTATGACCGTTAAATTACTTAACGCCTCTACTAGTTGCTCTAAATTTTGTGTTGTCACTTTCGTCCCCTTTTACCTACTTAAGAGTTTTAACATTCTTCTTAGTTTTTCTCTAACTTCTGTTGAACACAGGAAATGACTCCTGAGAGAGCTGAGTTCATAATTCCAACAACTTGAGACATTGGAGAAGCTAATAATCCTACAAATTGTTGTCTAAGCTCTTTCATTGATGGCAATTTAGCTATAGCTTCAACTTCTTTCCCAGATAAAGAAGCATTATCAATACGTCCAGCAAGAAAAACTAGAGTATCCTCGTGCTTCTTATTAAAATCTAGCACCTGCTTCGCAGCTGAAACTGGATCACTGTAAGAAAATACGACTCCCAAATGACCATCTGTGTCAGAAAAATCTATATTGAAACCGGCATTTTCTACAGCTTTGAAGAAAATGCGCTTTTTTAACACTTCAAATTCAGCAGAAACCCCAGAAAGCGCATTGCGAAACTCTCTAGAATATGCCGCTGTCAATCCAAGATACCTCAACAAAATAAAACCTTGGGATGCAGAAACCTTTTCTTCTATCTCTTGAAGGAGTAACTTCTTTTCGTCTTTCATTTTCCCCCTTGAATTAAGATGCCATTAATTCCCTAGTATCTATAGAAATACCAGGCCCCATAGTTGAGGAAACAGTAAACGACACCAAATACTGTCCTCTTGCTGTCGACGGCTTAGCTTTAATTAAAGCAGAACATAATGCTTCTATATTTTCTTTAATATGTAAATTATCAAATGACAGTTTCCCAACACCAGCGTTGCATACACCAGAGCGATCCGCCTTAAACTCTATTTTCCCTTTGCGCAATTCTGCAATTGCTTTAGCAACATCTACTGTTACTGTTCCAGCTTTAGGTGTCGGCATAAGATTCCTAGGACCCAAAACCTTTCCAAGCCTACCAATTTCTCGCATCATATCAGGAGTAGCTACGGCAACATCAAAATCTACCCATCCCCCCTGAACTTTCTCTACAAGATCACTACTACCGACAAAATCCGCCCCAGCATTGATAGCCTCTTTAGCTTTATCCCCAGCAGCAAACACAAGAATTCTTAAAGTTTTTCCTGTGCCATGAGGTAAAGAAACAGACCCACGAATTTGCTGATCACTTTTCTTAGAATCTATTCCTAACTTGATAGACACATCAATAGTTTGATCAAACTTGACTTTAGGACACTGCTTTAAAATATCTATAGCTTCTTCCAAAGAATATGACCTGGTAAAATCATATTTCTTTAAGATGCTTCGTATACGCTTTCCATGTTTTGCCATAATTATGCGACTCTTTAATTTACTCGATGTCTATACCCATACTTCGGGCAGTTCCTTCCACCATACGCTTTGCGGAATCCAAACTGACGACATCCATATCTTTCATTTTTTGTTCAGCAATAGCCTGAACTTGCTCCTGAGTTAACTTTCCAACTTTGTTCCTATTAGGAATCTTTGAACCAAATTCCAAATTTAAAACTTTTTTAATCAAAGAAGACACAGGAGGTTGTTTAGTTATAAAAGAAAAAGTTTTATCTGAATAAACAGTAATAACCACTGGCAATAAATCTCCGGGACGATTTTGCGTAGCAGCATTAAACTCTTTACAGAATCCCATAATATTTACACCAGCAGCTCCTAAAGCGGGTCCTATTGGTGGTGCAGGATTTGCTTTCCCTGCAGGAATTTGCAATTTAATTAACTTAATTACTTTTTTATTCGACATACTAAACCTTATTCTATCTTGAGTCTCCTATGAATTATGAGGAGGAAACGAAAAACCAAAATTATAAGAAGATGGAGAATAAGAATACATAAAATTTCTCATTCTTGCCCTTCAGCCACCTCTTCTACTTGCCAAAACTCTAAATCATCCACACGGGTTTCCCTTCCGAAGATAGAGACCATAACACTTAAACGGCCCTTATCATGAAATACTTCAGAAACCACTCCAATAAAGTTAACAAAGACACCGTCATTAATTTTAACTCTGGAACCAACTTCAAATTTATGTTTCTGGACAACACCCGCTTTCTTCTCTTCAATATCTTTTAAAATACTTCTTACTTCGTCTTCAGAAAGCGCAACAGGAGTTCCACCACCCAAGAACTCAACAACTCCAGGATTATTTTTTACGTACAACCAAGATTCATCTGTTAAATGCATTTTTACTAACAAATATCCAGGCCAAATTAGCTTTTCTACAACCTTATACTCGCCTTTCTTCACCTCCATGACATTTTCTATAGGTAAGACAACCTCCTGTATAAAATCAGCCATGCCAGACGAATTTTTAAAATCCTCTAAGGATTTTTTTACCTTCTTTTCTTGAGCTGTAAAAACTTGAATAACGTACCACTTAAACATGCAATTAACCAAATAAAAAACCCGCTACACTACTTAACCAAGAAAGTAGTTTACGCAAAACCAGATCTACACAATATATGGAAAAGCCGAAACCAAAAATACTTGCCACAATAATCTTTACGTACCTTGCCAGGTCACGTTTATGCACCCATTCAATTTTTTTAATTTCATCTAGAAAGCCTGTCTGCACTAGCTTTTTGGCTTTAGTCATTTTCTTCGAGATAGTCTCTTGACGGTTACGTTGCTTCATAAATGAATTTTTAGATCAATAAATTAAGCCTGTACGGGTGCGAAGGGAGTCGAACCCCCGACCGGCGGCTTTGGAGGCCACTGCTCTACCAACTAAGCTACACACCCAAAAGCATGACAAAACAGAGAGCTATTTTAATCATGCTTACTATTCATTAAATTAGGCAATAATACTTGAAATCGTTCCAGCACCTATTGTACGGCCACCTTCACGAATAGCAAATCTCATTCCCTCTTCTAAAGCTACAGGGCTGATTAATTGCACTTCAAACTCAACATTATCACCAGGCATTACCATTTCAACTCCCTCAGGTAATGTCACAACCCCTGTAACATCTGTAGTACGGAAAAAGAACTGAGGCCTATAACCACTAAAGAAAGGCTTATGACGTCCTCCCTCTTCTTTTTGCAAAACATACACAGCACATTTAAATTGTGTATGAGGTTTTACGCTATTAGGCTGACAAACAACCATACCACGCTCAACATCGGTTTTGCCGATACCACGCAATAGAAGACCAACGTTTTCCCCAGCACGACCTTCAGGTAATTCTTTTCTGAACATTTCAACGCCGGTAACAATAGTTTCTTTTGTTTCTCCTAACCCAACAATTTGCACTTTGTCAGATACCTTGACAACACCACGCTCAATACGACCAGTAACTACAGTACCTCGACCGGAAATAGAGAATACGTCCTCAATAGGCATAAGGAAGGGCTTATCCACTTCCCTTTCTGGAGTAGGGATATTATCATCCACGGCTTTCATCAATTCACGGATTTTCTCGATATAGTTAGCATCCCCCTCTAAAGCTTTTAAAGCAGAACCACGAATAATAGGACATCCTTTATAGCCCTTTTCTTCTAAAAGCTCCGATAACTCCATTTCAACCAAATCAACAAGCTCTGCGTCTTCTTGAGAAATCATATCAATTTTATTCAAGAAAACAACGATATAAGGAACCCCTACTTGTCTAGCCAAGAGAATATGTTCTTTTGTCTGAGGCATAGCACCATCTGTTGCAGAAACAACAAGAATAGCTCCGTCCATTTGTGCAGCACCGGTAATCATGTTTTTAACATAGTCTGCGTGCCCAGGACAATCTACGTGAGCATAGTGACGATTTGGAGTTTCATATTCAACGTGAGACGCATTGATTGTAATTCCTCGAGCTTTTTCTTCGGGAGTATTGTCAATAGAACTATAATCGCGAAAATCAGCTAACCCATCCCCAGATAACGCACGTGTAATAGCAGCTGTTAATGTAGTTTTACCGTGGTCAACGTGCCCAATAGTCCCTATATTAATATGGGGCTTACTACGTTGAAAAGTTTCTTTTGACATCTCAGAATCCTCATTAAAATTAGTTTTACTCCAACCATTGCTTCTGCCCAGAATAGGAATTGAACCTACGACCGCTTGCTTACCATGCAAGTGCTCTACCACTGAGCTATCTGGGCTTATTCGTGTTTTTACAATGGCTCAGGGAATTGCCTAGTCTATGTCACTTATTTTAAAACATCAACAGAAAATAGTTAACGATGCCTATACACGACCCTTGCTTTCGTAAGATCATACGCTGACATTTCTACAGTAACGCGATCTCCAACAAGCAAACGGATATTACTCATACGCATTTTACCACATAAATGAGCTGTAACCGGAACACCATTCTCGAGCAGTATTTTGAAGTGCATACCTGGGAGGAGTTCCTGCACTCTACCTTCAAGCACAATAGTATCTTCTTTTTTTACCATGCATTTATCCCTAATAAAATTCTCTTGGCTAAAAACATCTAAAAGCAAACCAATACTTAGCTCGCCCTCACAAAGCATGCACAAAGCAAAATAAAGTTCCCTATCCACTCACACATAAATGCAGCAAAATTATATTCGGTATAAAGAAAAAGTCAATTGTCTTTCGTGAGAAGACTTTGATTTTATAAAAAATAGTTTACTATCTTCTAAGGAAGAAAAGAACTATTACATTATTTACAACTAAAATCTATTTTCCTTATTATGTATTTAATTTGTTATCTCAATAAATTAGAATGACATCTGTTTCTTTTGATTCCACTGCACCATGTACCGGAAATTATTATCCCGTAAGTCCTCTCCATACGGAATCTATAGAGGCTCCTTTTCCTGAAAGTAGAATTCATGGTCTGACCATATCTTCTCGAGATCCTTTGTCTCATCTAGAAATCCTTCCCTATCGCCCCTCTCCGCAAACATGTAAGGATTACCTATGTTCAATAGGAGAAAAAATCAGTTTATTCTTAAGAAATAACTGGAAATATATCCTATTATATATTCTTGCCTGGGTCATTATACTGGCTTGCCATCATACTATGGCTGCAACTTTAACCATATGGTTGGGTATTGGTTTAGGTGCGGGTGTAATCTTTGGTATTTTCACATCTAGTGCATTAGATCGTAAAAACGCATACAAAAATATTAATAGTATATGGAATCTAATGAACTATGGGTTACAACAACTTGATCCGAATGGAACACGTCAAATCCTTTTAGCTACAATTATTGCTTCCATATCTTCTTTAATTTATGCAATTCCTGAGGCAATTGGATTTGCTATTGGTGCAACGATCGGAAATCAAATAAGTATTTTGACTATCTATGGGCTACGTTTGGGAAATAATAACTATGTAGCAGATCAAGAAACCTTTAATAAAAAGATAGAGAACATTCAAAGTGCTCTTAATCACTATCAGTTGATTAAAAATCAGATGATTATACAACAACAAATTTCAGAAATTGCGCAACACCACAATAATATAGAACTTACTGATGCTTTACACACACTACAATTACAGATGAATTCTCCGCTACCCTATATTTTTGATTCTCCCTACGGGAATGGTGGTCTCCTACATTTTGGTAATCCCGAACTAGTTATTGCTACTGCTAACCAACGGATTCTTGCGTTATCATATACACTAATGAATCTGCGTCAAGAACCTAATTGTATCATTGAGAATTGACATTGGAACCATTACATCATTCCCATTGTTTAAAAAAGCAACATCGAATTTGTCAAATATTGTTCCCTGAGCCATTCGATCAAGATAATTTATATGCTTCTATACTAAAAATGGGAGAGCTTTCTAGAGAATTTGATAAAAGTAAACTTGTCAGAGAGAATCTTGTAGTAGGTTGCCAGAGCGATCTTTACCTTTATGAAATTTGTCAAGAGGGTCGTTTATTTTTCTTCACTCATACAGAATCTTTAATTTCTTCTGGAATTGCATCAATGTTTGCAGATATTTATTCTGGAGAATTTCCAGAAACGATTTTAACCTGCAAACCCTTTTTCTTTGATAAATTGAGTCAATATCTATCCCTTGGCAGAAAAACAGGAGGAGAAGCTCTATACCTGCGTATGAAGCAAATTTCCGTACGCCATTTAAAACTTTCCTCTCCTCTATCTATAGAATAAGATGGATATCACTTGCTTGTGAGTAGCTGATATGTTAGCATATGCTTTCTTAATTCTGGGGCAGTAGCTCAGTGGTTAGAGCCGCGGACTCATAACCCGTTGGTCACAGGTTCGAATCCTGTCTGCCCCATTCTTATCGATCTCTCTTTATCTATAGGCTAGGTTTATTGTGGCTGTTTTTTATCACGGCGTAATGTTTAGATAAGGACTTAATCATACACATGTGTTTTCTTGAAAAAGGCTATTGCGTGTCTACCTTGGATTACAAGAAGAATCTTTAAAATCTCTCCAGGGATAAACGGTAATGTGCCTAACTTCAATCCCTGTATAATATCGATTGTGGAAGTAACTCCTGTGAAATACAAATAGCAAGCCAATCCTAAAGTACCACATGCTAAAATAATGCCTGCTCCTATGGACAAGATAATAGCTAGCTTAAAATTACTACCACTATGCCGACGATGAAGAATAGATATACAGGCTGCTGCTAAAGGGAAAGCATATAAATATCCTGCTGTGGGGCCACAGAAATTTGCAATACTCCAGAGGGAATTACAGAACACGGGAAAAATTAATCCAAACATAAAGTATGTAAGGACACTACCTGCAGCTCCTAATGGAGAAGCCATAATCCCCAAACAATAAATTCCTAAAGTTTGAAAAGTAATGGGTATAGGAGTGAAGGGAAGAGTCAAAGTAATTTTAGCTAATAACGTAAGAAAAAGAGCGCCCTCAAAAATGTAAAGCAGAGAGCGTATGCTCTCTCTTTTTCTTGTCAAAGATTTTTGTTTTAAACAATAGCTCATATTCCCTCCATGGTTTTTATGCCGAGGTTCTGTAATATCTCAAATTGTTTATTCCATTAACTAATTCTCATGAACAAGTTACCCTGAGATTAACTCGAAAAAAGCATCTCTTCAAAAGTTTATTTCTCGGACAAACAATGAAGAGTGTTAATAAAATAAAGACAAAATTTACACTGTTCTTTCTATTTAGAGATAGTAAAATACGCTGATATGGAAAAAACAGATAGAATTACAACAGAATGAGATGCGATCTATGAGAATCGACGCATGATTATATCCTTAGCATATTTTTCTCTTTGCCAAGAGAGTAGGTCTTTTTTGAATTCTAATTCTTTTTCTCTTAATTCTAGTTCTCTATAAGCATAATCCCAGTCCTTAGTACGATGATTCTCTTGCCACAATTTGACGATTTCATCGAGTTTTTGCAACAAAACATCACAGGAAAGATCTTTGTCTGTTAACTCATCAGACGGCTTATGTAAATCGGTTAAAATTTTTTCACATGCTTGTAGAAGTTTTTTTCCTGAATCTGAAGATTTTATGAATTCCATAATCTGTATGTCGTTCTCAAAACATTCATTTTGACACGCCATTAACAAATCTTGATATAATTCTTGGCCTTCCTCTAAGAAGACTTGGAACAATCCATCAAGTTGCATATTCAAGTCGCTAACAATGTTTTCTTTATTGACTATAGGGGTATCTACTGTTTCAATTTGAGTGTTATCTTCGGTAAAAATAGGGGAACATAGTGAAAGTATAAAAGCTAAGTTACAAATAAAAAATCTTTTAACCATATCTACTCTTCTTTAATTGATTTTCATTCATAAATTCAAACAAAACAAACTATAGAATACAGAAATCAAAAATAAAAACTCATTATTAAAAAAATAATATTCTATAAAGAAAAAATATAGCTGCATCCATGCCAAGATATTTCTAGAGAAAACTCAGAATATATTTCTTGTTTTTGTGAATGTTGTTCTTCTTCTTATTTCATGAATACAGATCGCTTTGACTTACTTGTAGAATGTGTTGTGCAGCAACATAGCAAATGTAATACACAAAAAGCTGATAGATAAATCATGGAGACCCACATAAAAGCATATAGAACGAACATGGTCAACCGTGTTATCCCTATTTTTGATAGGAACTTATACATCCGATTAAAAAGAAAAGCTCCTAGTAAAAAATATAGAAAATCCTTCTTACAAATCAGATGTGGTGGTTCTTTAATTAAAGGAAATTTAAAAAGAGATTGTGAAGGCAATGAGAAAGTAATTTGATGAGATCGATACATGAGGTCAGTTTAGAACACAAGTAGCATACACAAGGGAAGAAAAGATGAACCGCAAATCATTTAAAATCAATAAGAAAGAAAGCAAAAGAGATCCGTTTTGTAAGTAGTGTATCATATAGAAACACATGCTTGCGACCACTGTGCCATTCTCTCGACTACTTCTGTTAACGAGCATTGTTGATAAAAATCCCTCTTAGATAAAGGTAAACGCAAAACAAAGTGACTTATTTCTTTCTTGTAAGCAAGTAGAGCTTTAATTGCTATGGGATTAGTTGTTTGACTCATCCAATGGCAGATTTCTTTCCACAATAAAGTCTGAAAAGGATCTCCGCAATAATTCACATACTCTTTAGTTTCTTTTGGCCAACTGTTTGATAGAACAGAAATTAATCCACAAGCTCCCTCAATATACATCTGTGGCCATAAACTATCATCTCCACAATAAAGCATGAGTTTATCGTCTATAGAGGCATATTCACGAAATTTTTCTATTGATCTTCCGGAATCCTTAATTCCTGAAAAATGAGGATGTTGAATCAAAGCCCGTACAGTCTCCGTATATAAAGGAGTCCCTGCTCTTGAAGGAATATTATATAAAATTGTAGGTCGATTCGCTATATTTAACAAAGATTCAAACCACAGGGTTTGCCCATGAATTCCTGGATTTGTATATATGGGGCACGTGATTAAAAACCCTGTAATAGGGTAATCTCGACACCAATATATCCACTCAGAAGCTTCATGCAAAGATGTTCCTGCAACGCCAACAACTAAGGGAACGGTTAAGCCACAATTACAAGCAAAGGCTATGATATCTTTTTTTCTTTGGAAGTTAATGAAAGGCTCTCCCCTGTACTTCCTAGAAGAATAATTCCGTTTCCCTCTTTTTCTTGTCGAAATAGCAATTGCTTTAGACTAGGAAAATCGATTGAACCATTAGGCAAAAAGGGGGTAACACATGCAGTAAATAATTGCATTCTTTCTCCTAAGCTACAGCAAAGTCTTGTTTAACAACATAAGCATTATGCAATTGTTCTACAATATTTCCTGCTAAGTTTTCTGGTACAGCTAAGCTTAATGTTGTACTACTTTGAAAATAACAGCATACGGGAGAAGGATAATTACGAAACTTATCTGTTACTGCGGCAACAATCTTAGTAGAAACTAGACCAGAACCAATCATTGTAACGAGTGCTAAATCATGCAAAATATGTACGGATCCCAGGTGAGATAATTGATCACACAATTCGCAAATAACACTCTGGGGGACTTCATCATTATCGGTAATAAAAGATATTGTAGCGTTTTGTAATGTCATTAAGTCAGGCAAGATATGATAGATCTCCAGTAAACGTAAAATCTCATCTAAGCTTATAGTTGCAAGTACACTACAATCTACGGACCATAAACATTGATTCTGGCGTAAAGACAAAGCTTTCACACGAACACCATAGCTTGTGGCTTTATCTGCAGTATAGATTCTGGTGCCTCCTTTGGTTATATCAAAAGTAGATGTAACAAAAATAGGGATTCCTGCGCGTATACAAGGAGATAGCATAGGAGGATAAAGAATTTTAGCTCCAAATGTAGCTAAATGTTGCATCTCTTCAAAACTTAATTCTGGGATTAATTGGGCATCTTTGATGATCCTAGGATCCATGGTATAAATCCCATTAACATCGGTATAAATATGGACTTCATTTGCTCCACTCATTTCTGCAATTAAAGCTCCGGTGTAGTCACTGCCTCCTCTTCCCAATAAAGTTGTTTCTCCTAAAGAATTTGCCCCAATAAATCCTTGAGTAATGTAGCTGGTTTCTAAAGGCAAACTTAATTTATCCCAATTTCTGTGCATTCTAACAATATCTGGAGTAGCACAATCATAAGAAGTATTATCAGTTAATATGACCTTACGTGCCTCTAAAAATTCTATTGCAAATCCTTGCTTATGACAAAACGCCTGAAATAGAGATGCTGATAAATCTTCCCCTAGAGCAAGAATCTCAGAACGATCTTTTTTACAGATTTCTTGTTTATCTACATAGGAGTAGAGTTTGTTGATCCAAGTATCTAAGGAAAATGTTATCTGTAATTCTGTGATAATTACTTGATGTCTTTGTTCGAAATCTCTAACAATCTTTTTACGTTTCTGTTTAGGAGTCGAGCAGAATGTATCTAATAGATCTGTGATACCTGCTATAGCACTGACGACAATAAAACGAGGCTTGTTTTCACAAACAATATCAGATGCTTTACGAATGTTTTCTGCTCTTCCTAGACTTGTTCCACCAAATTTATATACTACTGAGAGCATGTATATTCTCCAGAGTATTGACTATGAAAAGTGTTGATATTAGCGAGTAGGGCTCCGGCAGCACCCCGGACAAGATTATGTATCAATACATTCATTTTAATTGTTTTATGATTCCCTCCGTAAGTGATGGGCCCTATATGGACACGCATATCATCATGACTAAGATCTTTCCTTGGTTGAGGGTGCCAGGGAGAGTCATATAATCTATATGTCTCGGGGAAATCTTGATTCCTTTTATGATAACAGTGTTGGATTTCTTCGATTTCTACAGAATCCTGAAAAATCACATGTATTGTTAACATGTGTCCAAATACTACTGGGACACGATGTACAGTAATAGATATAGGAAAATCGGCTGGTGTATCTTCTGTCCCTAAGATTTTTAAAATCTCTCGAGTGATTTTTTCTTCCTCCCCGGGAATATATGGGACTATATTACCTAAAAGATCCATTGAATCTACTCCTGGATATCCTGCTCCACTAGCGGATTGTAATGTAACAACATGTACCTGAGCTATACCAAAATCCTGTAGAGGAAATAGCGCTAGAGCTATACCAGAAACACAACAATTAGAATTTGTGATTATTTTACCTGGAAAGGGTTGTTGATTCAATAACCTCAAGTGTCCCTGATTTATTTCAGGAATTAAAATAGGAACTTTGGGGTGCATTCTAAAAGCTGCTGCATTTGAGAAAACCAGCTTCCCTTGGGATAAGCAATATGTTTCTAATACTTTTGCAGGTGCTTCAGGTAAAAAAGAAACAACAACATCAGCTTCAATCTCTTCGACACTACAAAAAGATAAATGTTTCATGCTCTCAGGCATGGGTCCCAAAGATTCCTGCCAGATACAGGCTGAGCCATACTTTTGATTATACTTCGATGAAGAAGCTACAACCTCAGTAATATTCCAAGGGGACCGCTTATGCAAAAGAACTACAAATTTTTGAGCGACAAGCCCAGTAGCTCCTAAAATAGCTAGGCGCATTGGTTAGCCTCCTGAAATTATATCCTACCATCAACAGATAATGAATAAGCATACATAATGACATAGAACATAAGAAAAAGGCTCTTTTCATTTAAAGATTGAGGAACCCAAGAGGAGGTAATTGTAATAATCGATTTGCTTTTTAAGCAAGTACTGTTCTCTTATATAAAATCCCTTAGTCCAGACTCTATTCCATAATATCCTGGGCCTGGAGATTCTATACGTAACCAATCTAAAATACGTAATACCCCTTTAGCAAAAACCTCTCGAGAAAATACTGTATGACGTATGGTGATTTGCTCTTGATCACTAACAAAAGTTACTTCGTGCTCACCGGGAACATTACCTACACGTAATGCATGTAGCTCAATAGACTTGCCATGGTTACTTTGATTCCCTATAGAATATTCTTGCTGCCATTCCTCATGCTTTACTTGACAAAGAGTGGTTGCTAAATCCCATGCTGTTCCTGAAATAGGTTCTTTTTTCCCTTGATGGTGGATCTCTGTGATGCGAATATCGTAACTGCTATCTAAAATCTTTGCTAAAGCTGCGGATAAACGTTTTTGTACATAGGCTCCCAGGCTTGTATTCGGGCACACTACAATAGGGACATATTGAGCAAGAGAACGAAGTTTATCTTCTACAGTAGATGATGATGTCTGCGTTGTTCCCAAAATGCAAGGTTTTGCATTCTCTAGTAAACAGTCAATCAATTTCTCTGTGAGACCGGAAGAAGAGAAATCAACAAGGACATCACTATTTTCTATAACAAAAGGCAGCGTATGTGGACTTTCTCTGGAAAATCCAGGTCCAATATCGTAAGAAGATCGTGTAGATAAAAGAGTCCGAATCAGAGTCCCCATTCTTCCTGTACTACCAATAATACCTACGCGCATATCTTTACTTAAAAAACTGAATTAAAATCCTGCTATTTATCTTAAGAAGCTTCAAGCCCTACTTGACAAAAACCGCATGCGTTAATAGAATTCCTTTCCTTTTAATTTTTTTCAATATGAATTGTTTTGCATAACACGATCTCAAAAATATAAGTGTTTACTGTGCGTTTAATCATTCATGGTCCATTTACTTTCATCTGCTATATCTGAAGCAACTCCCTACTTGCCTCATTTTATACGTTCTCGTATGCCTCTTTGGTTGGCTCATTGCCCTAGGATTTTTTTAGAGTATTTAGAACAACTGCATCTAGGCCCTGAATTATCCATCAATTTGCCACACATTTTACAAATGATTAAAATGCATGCGGGGTTCTCTCTTTATGCGGCTCCCTCATTAGTTTCTCCAGATCAGTATCTAGCACTATTACATCAGAGGGCTTTCCCTGTAGCGACCTGTCTCCGTTCACTCCAGTGTGATGATTTTTCTCTTTTTCCTGATATCATTCACGATTTATTTTGCCATGTTCCTTGGCTTCTTCATCAAGAGATTGTAGATTTTTTCATAAATATGGGAGAGCTTTTTATTAAAGCCGTACAACGAGCTCGAGCACTCTACCCTGTTCAAGAGGACTACCTGCGTATATTAAATAATAATATCTCGGCAATGACACGAATATGTTGGTTTACGGTAGAAAATGGGCTGATTAAAGAAAAAGGACATACTAAAGTTTATGGTGCTGCCATACTAAGCTCTACTCGAGAACTTACCTATGTCTTCAAAAATAATTCGTTTATTTCCCCACTAAATATAGAACTTATCATTCAACGTCCTTTTTATACATCGACATTACAATCTGCTTTTTTTATTATACGTGATTTTTACGAACTGTATGAAATTTCTAAAATGATGCATCTTTTCTTAGAACAAGGTCGGTTAGACTGTATTAATTCTGATTCGCACTACATGTATTATCCTGACACAGGACAATCTACGTATGAATTTTCCTGTTCATAGAGATAAAAGAGATAAAATTATCTTTCCCCTATCCCTCTGTTTTTCTTTATTTCTTATCCTATCTAACCTTATTGCATCTTCTCGTCTGATAGTAACTCCCTACTTTACTATTCCTGGGGGTTTACTCCTCTATCCTTTTACTTATGTAATTTCTAATATTGTCAATGAAGCTTTTGGGGCCACCCAAACACGACTTATGGTCTTCTACGCATTCTTAGGGAATCTTTTTGCATTATGCGTATTAAAAATTTTCTCTATATTCCCAGCCGCATCTCCTGAAGTATCTCATGCATGGCACACAATCTTTGATACTAGCCCCATAGCATTTTTCTCTTCATTTATTGCATTCATAATTTCTCAACAACTTGATATTACTTTATTTCAATTATTGAAGCGCTGTCTGCCTCAATTTCCCCCTTGGTTACGTAATTATTTTTCGAGTTCACTATCTCAAATCATTGATACCATTATCGTGGACATGGGGGTCATCTACATAGGGATGCACTATTCCTTTACACAAACTTTACAAATTATGACCTTTTCTTATCTGTATAAGATTTCTTCTAGCACTCTTTTACTACCCTTATTCCACTTGAGTATAAAAAGAATTCTTAATGAATCTAAAATAAAAACAAGATAAAAAAGAAATTATTTTTTATAATGGTTAATAATTTTTTATTACTTTTTGCGGAAAAGCAATAATAAATATATATTATGGCCTCATCTTTATATACCCATCCTGTCAAGACATCCCTGTCTCGTAATCCATTCGAGTCATGGCTCTCTCCTCGCGAGAAAAAAACCGAAATCCCGCCACTTATTCAATGTAAGACTTTGACAGTAGGAAAAGGATCATTTCAGGAAGCTTCTTTAATAGAAAAGGTGTGTAGAGTAGTTCTGACTATTTTTCTTATTGTTATAACCCTAGGACTCATCCTCTGCTTCTTATCCGCACAAAACATTTTAGATTTGGATATACAGCCTGCCTGTGAAGAACCAGAGGCAATGATATCCACTCCTAGGACAAGTCTTCCCATGAAGGATAAATTGAATCCGTCCGCTATAATTACTTCTACTAGACCCTCCTCACTCGATTTAATTCCTAGAGATAGCTGGGACAACTATACTATTGTCCACCATTGTCAGAAATTGCATGCGCGTTACCCTAAACTTTTAGTGCAAGGTCCTCAGCCTATCGCCTCCTGTTTTTCATTAGAAAGACTGCTTTTTCTAGATTTACACCTATACAATCCGCTTACTGGGGTATTTTTAAATCAACCCGATATGTCTATATGCGAACACAAGAATTATAATCACCTCTATCTGGAAGATACCCCTTGCGATTCTCTTAGGATATTTGCCTACCCTTTATGGCATCATCCTCTAGCAACTACTGAAAAAGAAATCATGCAAAAGATGCTCACTATCAGTAATACTCGTCATGCGGAACTTTCTCATTGGTGCTTAGTTATAGTGAATCTAGACCTCCGAGAGGTTGTCTACTTTGATAGTTTATCTGAATTCATAAACAATAAACTTATTAATCCTACGCTCACATCTATAGCAAAACGCCTAGGGAAACAATTTCCATTATCTCCGGGTAGACAAAAACCCTTTACTATTAAAAAAGTTGTACAAACTCCAATTCAAAGCGATGGCTTTTCCTGTGGTGTTTGGATTACTATCTTCCTTGAGAGGTATCTAGAAAATCCTCAAAATATCCCTGAAATCCTTAATACTCTCCACTCTCAAAAGCATAAGATTCTAAGAGACTTCCTAGATAAAGCTAGCAATCCCCAACAACAGCTATCATCTATAATTCACCCTTGCTTGGATAACAAGTAATATCCAAAACAATACAGAGTATTCTTATTTTATATATCCATGCTTCTCTTTGTAACCTTATTGACTTTCTAACACATCTATGTTAATAACATTTGCGTTCATTTAGAGTCTCTGGATCACATTCTATGGAAAATAGTTCTCGAACGTTGTCCTTTCAGGATATTCAACAAATCTACAATACGTCTCTTTTTGAACTTATTCACCAAGCAAATTCCATACTACGCCATAATTTTCCTCATTCAGAACTACAAACTTGTCATCTTATTTCCATAAAGACTGGCGGATGCGTAGAAGATTGTGCTTACTGCGCACAATCTTCTCGCTACCAAACGCCTACACGTCCCGAACCCATGATGAAAATTACTGATGTCTTAAAAAAGGCAAAAGAAGCAATAGATGCGGGTGCATCAAGAATATGCTTGGGAGCCTCGTGGAGAGAAGTTAAAGATGATCACCAATTTGATCGCACTTTAGAAATGGTTAAAAGCATAACACAAATGGGTGCAGAAGTATGCTGTACTTTAGGAATGCTCACACCAGCACAAGCAGAAAAACTCTATAATGCAGGTTTATATGCATATAATCATAATTTAGACTCTTCTGAGGAATTTTATAAAACAATCATTACCACACGCAAATATGAAGATCGTTTAAAAACATTAGATGTGCTGGATCACTCAGGTATTCATACCTGCTGTGGAGGTATTGTGGGTATGGGAGAATCTCCTGAGGACCGTATTTGTCTTCTACATACCCTAGCCTCAAGAGAACACACGCCTGAATCTATTCCCATTAACATTCTTTGTCCTATAAAAGGTACCCCATTAGAAAACCAACCTAAAATATCCTTTTGGGAAACATTACGTACCATAGCTACTGCGCGAATCGTCTTTCCACATTCTATAGTTCGCCTTGCAGCTGGACGTGCCTCTCTTTCTATCGAGCAACAGACCTTGTGTTTTATTTCAGGAGCAAATTCTATCTTCTATGGAGAAAAACTTCTCACCGTAGAGAATAATACTGTAGACGAAGATACAGCTATGTTTCAATTACTCGGTATGCGACATCGTCCAGCATTTGTTACTCCACGGGGGCAACCATGTCCATCTTCTCTCTTCTAGAAGAACGGCTAAGGAAACAAAAACACCGCCATTTATTCAGGTCTCTATTGTCTCCTTCTAACCTTACAGATTTTACGTCTAATGATTATTTAGGATTTTCGCGATCTCCAGAATTAAAAGATATATTCCACGCAGCATTTACCTCTCTTCCTTCTCTAGGATCTACAGGATCCCGCTTGTTGACTGGACATTCAATACTAGCAGATGAAACAGAACAATACGTAGCTTCCTACCATAATATGGAGAGTGCCTTAATATTTAATTCTGGATATACTGCCAACCTAGGGTTAATTTCTACTTTAGTTTCTCATCAAGATCGGGTTATTTATGATTTATATATCCACGCATCGATTCACGATGGAATCCGTCTTTCGAAAGCTCAGAAAATACCTTTTCGCCATAATGACATGCAGCATCTGGAAAAACGCCTATCCCAACCTTTCTCGGGGAATACCTTTGTCTGCGTGGAATCCATATATTCCTTGCACGGATCCATAGCTCCTTTAACTACATTATGTGAATTATGCAAACTTTATGGTGCCTACCTTATTGTTGATGAAGCTCATGCTCTTGGAATTGTTGGTAGCAAAGGTGAAGGTTATGTAACATCTTTAGGCCTTCAAAATGACGTAACAGCAACTATATATACCTTTGGGAAAGCTCTAGGAATACATGGTGCAGCTGTAACAGGAAGCGCCTTACTGAAAGAATACCTTATAAATTTCTGTCGTCCATTTATTTATACTACAGCACCACCTCCTCATTTCTTTAAAGCAATTCACCTTGCCTATCAATATAATAAAACAGCAGCTACTCTTAGGGAAAGGCTCCACAGTAGAATATCTTATTTACAGACACAAGCTATGAACCTTACTGAATCTGCTTTTCAGAAAAATTCTCACACTCCTATTCAACCTCTATATATTTCAGGAAATGTGCGTGCTCGCATCACAGCAGAACAATTTCGAACAGCAGGATTCGATGTACGACCTATTGTTAGTCCTACAGTGAAACAAAAAGAGGAGCTATTACGGATCTGTCTCCATGCGTTTAACACACAACAAGAAATTGATGATTTTCTAAATTTACTTAATGATATTCAAACAAGCTCATGCAAATTATCATTGCAGGAATCCACACAGAAGTAGGAAAAACTTTAGCAAGTGCTATTCTTACTTCTCTATTACGTGCAGACTACTGGAAACCTATACAATCGGGATCCTTAGACAATTCTGATAGTCACCAAGTACAAAAACTCTCGGGGGCAACATGCCATCCTGAAGCGTACCGATTTATTCATCCTCTTTCTCCCCACCAAGCAGCAGAATACGAAGGTATCCACATTGATAAAAATTCTTTTTCTCTTCCCAAAACAGACAGGCCTCTAATCATTGAAACTTCAGGAGGATTTCTTTCTCCTTGTACTTCAACTACTTTACAAGGAGATCTCTTCTCGAAATGGCCTTGCTCATGGATACTTGTAAGTAAAGCCTATTTGGGAAGTATAAATCACACTTGTCTCACTGTAGAAGCTATGCGACGTCGCAAACTAAATATTTTGGGGATAATTCTTAATCAATATCCTAAACACGAAGAAAACTGGTTACTGAAAACAACACAACTATCCTGTTTAGGACGATTGAATTACGAAAACTCTATTTCAAAAGACACTGTAAAAAAATACGTCTGCCTATGGAAACCATATTTTCAAACACTTCAAATAATTCCATCTCTAAAAAAATGCAGATATCGAAAATCTGGCATCCCTTTACTCAACCAGAGTTAGATGGTGACCCCATACATATTGTACGAGGCGAAGGACCTTATTTATATACAACTACAGGAGAAACCTACCTTGATGCTATATCCTCATGGTGGTGCAATCTCCATGGGCACTCTCATCCTTATATCGCCAATACAATTGCTGAACAGGCTCAAAAACTTGAACATGTCATGTTCGCGAACTTTACTCACACACCTGCGGAACAGCTTTGCGATAGGCTAGTAAAAATTCTACCCCAAGGATTAGAAAAATGCTTTTTTTCAGATAATGGATCCTGTGCCATAGAAGTCGCTATTAAAATAGTCATACAATACTTCTTCAATCGAAACAAAAAACAATCACGTTTTGTCTCATTCAAACAAGGGTACCATGGAGATACTCTAGGAGCCATGTCTTTAGCAGGACCATCAGATATCACCCTACCTTTTCACTCTTTCTTTTTCCCCGTTGATACGATTCCTCCTCCCTATTATGGGAAAGAAGAGGAGTCTATAAAACAAGCAGAAGCATTATTTTCTACAGGAGAAATTGCTGGATTTATTTACGAACCTACTTTACAGGGAGTCGCGGGAATGCGACTACATAATCCTGAAGGTTTGAATCAAATCTTACAGTTAGCTAAACATTATGGAGTCTTATGTATCGCTGATGAAATCCTAACGGGGTTTGGGCGCACAGGTCCTTTATTTGCCTCTCAATCTATGCAAACACCTCCCGATATCCTCTGCCTATCTAAAGGACTCACGGGAGGGTTTTTACCTCTCGCTGTTACCGTAGTGCGCGATGAAATTTATCAAGCGTTTGTTGGGAAAGATAGACGCCAAGCTCTATTGCACGGACATACATTTACAGCCAATCCCCTAGGATGTGTAGCTGCATTAGCAACTCTAGATCTTACGCTATCTTCCCAATGTACACAACAACGAGAAATGATTGAAAAATGTCATAAACAATTTCAATCTCGTTATGGTCAACTTTGGGAACGCTGCGATGTATTAGGAACTATTCTTGCTGTAGATTATCCTTCTTCATCGACAGGATATTTTTCTAATGTACGCGATATTCTTCATAATTTTTTTATACAAAATCATATTATCTTGCGTCCTATAGGAAATACTGTGTATGTTCTACCTCCTTATTGCATTCAAGAAGAAGAACTGAATAAAATTTATCATTATCTTCAAGAGGCACTATGCTTAGATCTCAGATAACAACATTTGTATCATATGCTCCGCATTGGGAACTCCTACTCAAACGTATTGTTGCCTCTGCTAGTATACATAGTAAATGGATCAACACATTGTCATTTTTAGAAAATTGTGGAGCCAAAAAAATTTCTGCAAGCGAACATCCAACACAAGTAAAGAAAGAAGTTTTAAAACATGCGGCCGAAGAATTTCGCCATGCTTTTTATTTAAAAAAACAAATCTCCCGCATTACCTCGGAACCATTTTTAAACTACTCTTTAGAAAGTATGCTTGGGGGTAATATAGCAAAGTACTATCTTCACCTTTTAGATTTGCGTATATCAAAGGTTCTTAGACATCGTTACCATCTCAACAATCAAACATTAAAAACTACAGCATATATTCTAGTGACTTCAGCCATAGAAATGCGCGCTTTTGAACTCTATCCTATTTATCATCAAATCCTCAAAGATACAAACAGTGCTATCACAATTAAATCTATCATTTTAGAGGAACAAGAGCACCTAAAAGAAATGGAAACAGAATTATCCACGCTTCCCTATGCTTATGAGCTTCTATCTCAAGCATGTGCATTTGAAAGCGCTCTCTGTGAACAATTCATCAACCGTTTGGAAACCTCTCTTTTACATACAGAAAAGTTACTAGAAACATCCCAATAAGATTTGCTTGAAAGATAAAAACACTTCTTGCAAGCTTTCCCAGAAAATATTAAGTTAGCCAAAATGCTTACTTATAAAATTTCAGCTTCCTCTCTTTACGGGAGGGTGACTGTTCCTCCTTCGAAGTCTCAAACCCTAAGAGCAATTCTTTGGGCTGCTGTGAGTAAAGGATTGTCTACTATTGATAATGTCTTATATTCACCAGACTCTATGGCTATGATACAAGCCTGTAAACAATTGGGAGCACAAATTACTGTACAATCTACATCATTAAAAATTCTTGGAGCACCACAATTAAGTTTTCCTGAAAATACAGTAATTCATGCAGGGAACTCGGGAATTGTCTTTCGTTTTATCACTGCATTAGCAGCAGCATATTCTAAAAGTGTTACCATTACAGGATTCCCTCAACTACAAAGACGTCCTATAGATCCACTCATTCATGCTCTAAATAACTTTGGAGCTACTTCCTCCTATCATAATCAAGAACACTGCCGACTTCCTTTAATTATTTCTGGTCCCATGTTCTCTGGGTATACTGAAATATCTGGAGAAGATTCTCAATATGCCTCTGCTTTAGCTATCGCTTGTTCTTTAGCAAATGGTCCTTTTTCCTTTACTGTGAACCAACCTAAAGAACTTCCTTGGTTTCATCTTACTCTATGGTGGCTAGATCAACTCAATATTCCCTATGTTCAATCTGAAAATACCTATTCTTTTCCAGGGAAATCACGTCCACAGGCTTTTTCATATACAGTAGGTGGTGATTTCAGCAGTGCAGCGTTTCTTGTCGCTGGAGCCTTACTATCAAAATCTCCTCACCCGACATATCTATATAATCTCAACATTCAAGAAATGCAGGGAGACAAACAACTCCTTTTTTTACTCAAAACACTAGGAGCAAATATTATTTTTGAAAACAACCATATTATCGTCTACCCTTCAACTTTTTCAGGAGGTTGCATAAATATGGATCCCTTTATTGATGCTCTTCCTATTCTTGCTGTTCTCTGTTGTTTTGCAACTTCTCCGTCCTATCTATACAACGCACAAAGTGCTAAAAACAAAGAAAGTGATCGTATTCTTTCTATTGCTCAAGAGCTACAAAAAATGGGAGCATGTATTCAGCCCTGTCATGATGGATTATTAATCAATCCCAGTCCTCTTTACGGAGCGACTCTCTATTCTCATGAAGATCACAGAATTGCCATGGCCCTATCTATAGCAGCTTTGTATGCTACGGGAGAAAGTCATATTTATGCTGCAGATTGTATAGACAAAACGTTTCCTAATTTTGCTTCTACCTTAAGTACTTTACATGCACAAATTCAGGAGAATAAATGAATATATTCCTATGTGGATTACCAACAGTCGGAAAAACTCGATTTGGCAAGGTTCTTGCTAAATATCTTTCCCTTCCATTTGTAGATATTGATGATTTAATTTTACACACCCAGGAGGGGAAAAAATACGGATCGATAAAAAAAATCTTTCAGGCAGTTGGAGAAAAAAATTTTTCCTCGTGGGAAATCGATATGCTTCGTTCCCTGTCACTTGATAAAAGTATCGTTGCCTTAGGTGGAGGAACAATTATGCATCAAGAAGCTAGTTCTATTATTAAAAAAAAAGGAACTTTAGTATACCTCTCCCTTCCTTTACCTATGATTTGTGAGAGACTTAAACATCGTGGTCTACCCGAACGTTTGAAACACACTCATGATCTTATGCATGCACTACAAAAACGTGTTAACTTTATGCATCGTATAGTTGATTATCAATTTTCTATGGAAAAGATCGATTTCTCCCAAGAACAATCTTTAATTTGTACCTGTAATTCTTTTTTGAGATTACTTAACTTATGAAAAACCGTTTCGGATCAGTATTTTCTATAACCACATGGGGTGAATCTCATGGTCCTTCTATTGGTGCTGTTATAGACGGATGCCCCGCAGGTATCAGTCTGAGTTCCGAAGACTTCATACCCACAATGTCACGAAGATCCCCGGGAAAACCTAACACATCGCCACGTCAAGAAGCAGATGATGTCCACATCCTCTCAGGTGTGTATAAAGGTAAGACCACAGGAACACCAATTTCCCTGCAAATCTTCAACATAGATATAGATAGCTCTCCCTATCAACAACAAGAAGACCGTTACCGACCCGGGCATGGACAATTCGCCTATGAAAAAAAATACGGTATTGTCGACCCTTTAGGAGGAGGAAGATCCTCAGCTAGAGAAACAGCCTGTCGAGTAGCGGGAGGTGTAATTGCAGCAAAACTCTTAGCTCATTATGAAATTTTCAGCTTGGCTTTCTTATCAAAAATCGGTCCCCTATCTATTGAAGGTTACCCTGATTTTTCCAAAGAATTCGTTCAAAAAATTTATCAATCTCCCTACCTTTCTCCATTAGCGACTCAAGAAATTCATAAAATACTAACTAAGATCCAAGAAAAGAAAGATTCCTTAGGAGGAATTGTTTCTTTTATTACCTCTCCTATTCATGAAAGCCTTGGGGAACCTGTTTTCCATAAAATACAAGCGGTTCTAGCTTCTGCCCTTATGAGTATTCCTGCTGCCAAAGGATTTGAAATTGGCCTGGGATTTTCATCTGCTAATATGACTGGTCGTGAATATATTGATCCTTTGATTATCTCCAATGGATACATCTCCATGGGTTCAAATCATTGTGGAGGATCTCTAGGAGGAATCACTGTGGGATCCCCTATAAATGGGCGTGTAGCTTTCAAACCTACCTCTTCAATAAACACTCCCTGTCCCACGGTAACTAAAACAGGAGAACCTACCTACTATATAACACCTAAAGAAGGACGTCACGATCCTTGCGTTGCTATACGTGCAGTCACTGTAGTTGAGGCAATGGTAAATCTTGTATTGGCAGATCTATTGTTACAACAACGGTGCTCTAAACTATGATTGATTCTTTTATTACTAAGCCCTATCCTATGAAGCTAGTCTCTAGCTTATTGAACACCAAATTATTTTCCTCGATACCGCATGCTTATCCTATAGTTGTCATTTCTGATTCTCGCGTAGGGAAACACGTTCTCCCTCCAATTATAGAATTCATTGAATCTTTAGGATATAAAGTTATTACCCTCATCTTTCCCCAGGGAGAGAAGAATAAAACCTGGAACAATTTTATCTCCCTACAAAATCAACTAATAGATAACCACATCTCATCCTCATCACCTATTTTTGGCATCGGTGGCGGTGTTGTATTAGATATTGCGGGGTTCCTATCATCCACCTATTGCCGAGGTATGCCATTATTTTTCATCCCCACTACTTTACTTGCTATGATTGATGCCAGCATCGGAGGGAAAAATGGGGTGAACTTTCGAGGATTAAAAAACCGATTGGGGACATTTTATCCTCCCCAAGAGGTATGGATATGTCCGGCACTCTTAGCAACTCTTCCGAAACAAGAATGGATCTGTGGAATTTCTGAAGCAATAAAACATGGATTTATTGCAAGTGCAAGCCTTTGGAATTTTATTAGTGATCATCGTGAAAACCTCTTTAAATCTCCAAAAATTCTTGAAGAATTTATAAAGAGAAATTGCCAAGTCAAAGCTGATATTGTCACCAAAGATCCCAAAGATCAGAATCTAAGAAAAATACTCAATTTTGGTCATACCCTTGCTCACGCAATAGAAACTCTATCTCAAGGATATATTCCCCATGGATTTGCTGTAAGTGTCGGTATGATAATAGAAATGAAAATCGCTTTAGCAATGGGAAAGGTAAACCAAGGTGATCTTCTTCAACAATTATCTCATATACTCACATGCTTTCATCTTCCCACTTCTGTAGGAGATCTACGTAATCTTATCCCTCAACATCTCCAGAAAGAATTTCATACAGAAAATATCATTCGTATCTTAGGATATGATAAGAAAAACTTATCCACAAAAGCTATACGTATCATTACGATTGAACACTTAGGACATGCAGAAACACATCATGATTCCTATTATATAACCCCAAGTATGGATATTCTCTACAAGATAATTCAGGAAGAATTCCATGTTATGTGCTATAATTAATGGTCCCTCATTCATAGAAGCAAAACAACAAATTCTCAATTCTTTACCCTTTGTAGAAAGTATAGAACTACGTATAGATCATCTTTCTTCTCTTTCTGAAGAAGAAATTCATAAATTAGTAGTGTTGGCTAAAAAGCCTATTCTCACATTAAAACAGATAGAAAGTATCCCTCATGAAACATGGGTAAAACAAGTAATTAATCTCGCGAAGTTTCATCCCGAATATTTAGATATAGACTATTCTTTTCCTAAAGATGCTTTGAGCCATATCCAGAGGTGTTATCCTGATATTAAAATCCTTCTTTCTTTTCATAGTGATACTCACGTGCATCTCCCCACTATTTATAAGAATATGTTAAAAATACCCGCTCATGAATACAAACTTGCTGTCTCACCTACAAGCTCTCTAGAAACGTTTCATTACATACGTTATAAAAACCAGCTTCCAGAAAATACAACACTCATATGCATGGGAGATATAGGTGTTCCTTCAAGAATTCTTTCCCCATTAATGAAAAACAAGAGAAACTACATCTCAGCTCCTCATGTTCCACCTATAGCTCCTGGTCAACTCTCCTTAGACAAGCTCCTCGACTATAATTATACTCATCTTTCGGAAAAATCACATATCTATGGATTAATTGGTAATCCTGTAAACCGCAGCATTAGTCATATATCGCACAACAAACTCTTCTCAGATCTTAAACTTTCGGCAAGTTATATAAAAATCCTACTCGCACCCGAAGAATTAGAGCCATTCATTACTCTATCTCAAGAACTACCCTTTAAAGGGCTGAGCATCACTATGCCTTTTAAAACAAAAATCTTAAAATACATTGACGTACTAGACTCCTCTGCAACCCAATGTCAAGCATGCAACACTCTAGTGTTTAAAAACAAAACACTTATTGGCTACAATACAGATGGATTAGGAGCTATCCGTCTATTTAGTAATAAAGGAATTTCTATAAAAGGCTCTCGTATAGGAATTATAGGCGCAGGTGGAACAGCTAAAGCTATTGCCTCAGCATGTGCACATTTAGGAGCCGATATCTATATTTTTAATCGAAGTATAGCCCCGGGAGCTCACCTTGCAGATTTATGTGGTGGGAGTTTCTTTCCCTTAAACGAATTATCAAATAAACATCTTATAGATATTCTCATTCTCTGTCTTCCTCCTGAAGTTTCTTTCCCAGAGATCTTTCCTCCTACTATTCTCGACGTCAATACTCTACCCAAAGAATCTTCGTATATCAAAAAAGCTAAACAAAAAGGATGCCGTATCCTATATGGATACGAACTATTTGCTCAACAAGCTTTATTACAATTTTCTTTATGGTTTCCTAAAACTATCTCTCAACAACATTGCGATCAATTTCTTGTATATATAGAAAATATTATGAACTCTATGTAAAATCTTTCTTCATTAATAATGATTTTGATTACTTTTCATGAGAACATCAACTCTCTATCTTTGGATACTGATTAGTCTCTATTTCTCTACAATAGGGCATAGCAAGGAAACTATACGCTATGTGGAAGTAAAATCCATTCATGAAATTGCTAGTGATGTTCTCTATGATACTAGCGATTTTTGGTTGATTATAGACGTTGACGATACTCTACTAGAAGGAGCACAAGCATTAACACAATTCCTATGGTTACAGGAAACAATTACAGGATTACAACAACTTGGATTTACAGAAAACGAAGCTTGGAACACAGCCTATCCTTATTGGGAATCAATTCAAGAAAAAGGATCGGTAAAAACTATTGAAGCTGCATTACCTTTGCTCATATCGCGACTACAAGAGCAAGGGAAAACCGTATTTGCCTATACAGAACGTCAACGCTCCACCGAAGAAATCACAATAAAGCAGCTGAAAAGCTTAGACATTAACTTAGTATCATCAGCACCTCCTGTTCCTGAAACATTGCCGCCTAATATTTCTTTTTCTTCAGGAGTGTTGTTTGGCGGGGAATTACGCAAAGGTCCTGGTTTACAGTTCTTCTTAGGATTAATGAACACATATCCAGAGAAAATCATTTATATTGATAACGATAAACAGAATGTCTCGCGCATTGGAGAATTATGTAAATCAAAAAAAATTTCCTATTTTGGAATTACATATTTAGCACAAAAATTCTCCCCTCCTATTTATCTCCCTGAAATTTCTAAAGTTCAATATGCCTATGAAAAAAAACTTCTTAGTAACGAAGCAGCAGCCTTATTATTACGTCATCAAATGACAGAATAATTTTCTAAAAATCAAAAATTATAGCATAAAAATGACTATTTTTTTACATTCACGAAAAGGATTAATGTACCCTATTTCGGTGATCCATGTCTTCTCTTCGTACTTTTACTCTCACCTGCTTATGCAGTTGTAGTTTTTGCTACTTCTCATGTTTTCCTGCTTACGGGAAAGATCCAACACACCCCCATCTCCATCACCACCGAATTGCAGAAAGACTGAAAAAAAGTACTGATAAACGTAGTTACCATCAAAAATTATATTCAAAAGAAGATTCTAATTATCAACTCCGTGAACACGTATTATCACCTGTACGTAATGTTCTTGCCTGTCCTCCCTTTGATAAGGGATTTTCAATTTCTAAATTTCTTTATTCTATAGAACACGAAACGAATTCCCAGATTACTGTAGATTGTTCTATTCTTCCCCAACGATTCTATCCCAAAAAAAGTGTTCTTACACAAACTAAAGAAGAACAACCTGTTTGGCAATTTTACGTAAGCCCCAGTGTTTCATGGCAAATCTACAATAGCCCTACAGCAGGAGTCGGAAGTATTGATTTTTCCTATACTCTAGTGCGTTACTGGCGGAATAATGCACAAAATGCCGACAATTCTTTAGGAATTGCAGGAGAAATAAACGACTACAGTACACGTGCTAATACACTTAATAATCTCACGTTTTCTCAAACATTTCCTGGGAACTTGTTAACTATCTCTCTAGGGCAATACAGCCTATATTCTATAGATGGAACAGCTTATGATAATGACCAACAATCTGGTTTCATCAGCTATGCATTATCACAAAATGCAAGTGCTACATATTCATTGGGAAGTGTTGGAGCCTACGTACAATTTACTCCTACACCAGCTATAAATGTCCAGGTAGGTCTCCAAGATGCTTATGATGTGCTAGGCTCTGCTTTCGAAATTCGCAATATAAATAAAATGAAATACAACTACTATGGTTATTTCTCTTGGTCTCCACAGTTTCGAACAGGAGGAGGACAATACTCAGCACTTATTTACTCTACCCGTTCTGTCCCCGAACAACCTGAAGCAACTAAAGGCTGGTCTCTAAATTTTGGTCAATACTTAGGAGAAAAACTCTATGTATTCGGCAGGTGGAACGGATCTACAGGAAACGTTGTCAATTTAAATCGTTCTTACGTATTAGGTTTAGCATCACCTAATCCAATGAATCGGAATCCACAAGATCTATTCGGAATTGCCTGTGCTATTAACCACGTCAACACACAAGTATTTAATACACAAACAACTACACCAAACACAAGAACATCTGTACCAGCGACTACTACACAAAAAATTCGACAGCATGAAACAGTAATTGAAGCGTTTGCTACTTTAGGATTTGGTCCTCATATATCCATAACCCCTGATTTCCAGTTATACATCGATCCAGCACTAAGAACAAATAAACGTTCTGTGACTGTTTACGGTATAAGAATTAACTTTTCTACCTAACATTCTTGGGAGTACACTATGCCTTACGGAACACGATACCCTACACTAGCCTTTCATACAGGAGGAGCCGGAGAATCTGATGATGGTATGCCTCCGCAACCATTTGAAACTTTCTGTTATGATTCAGCTTTATTAGAAGCAAAAATTGAAAATTTCAATATTGTCCCCTACACATCAGTATTACCAAAAGAACTATTTGGTAATATCGTTCCTGTAGATCAATGCGTGAAATCTTTTAAACACGGAGCTGTTCTTGAAGTCATCATGGCAGGACACGGAGCAGATACAACAAGCGGTACCCACGCCATTGCTACAGGAGTAGGTATTTGCTGGGGACAAGATAAAAATGGTAATCTTGTTGGAGGTTGGGCTGCAGAATATGTAGAATTCTTCCCTACATGGATAAATGATGAGATTGCAGAATCTCATGCAAAAATGTGGCTAAAAAAATCTCTCCAACACGAATTAGATCTACGTTCTATTGTAAAACATAGTGAGTTTCAATATTTCCATAACTACATCAATATTAAGAAAAAATATGGATTTTCATTAACTGCATTAGGATTTCTTAATTTTGAAAACGCAGACCCCGTAACCATTAAGTAAGGAGAATTCATGACTTACTATAAAGGGAATACTAGGAAAAATTTAGGGATTCTAGCCTTAGCAGGCATGGTAATTAGTTCCATGATTGGAGGAGGGATTTTTAGCCTTCCTCAAAATATGGCTGCTTCAGCAGGAGCAGGAGCGATTGTCTTAGCATGGATTCTTACAGGAATAGGCATGTTCTTCCTTGCTAATACCTTTAAAATCCTCTCATTATTGCGACCTGATCTAACTGCAGGGATCTATATGTATAGTCGTGAAGGCTTCGGCCCTTACGTAGGATTTACTATTGGCTGGGGGTACTGGCTTTGCCAAATATTCGGCAATGTCGGTTATGCAGTCATGACCATGGATGCTCTTAATTATTTTTTTCCTCCCTATTTTCAGGGGGGAAATACCATACCTGCCATTCTAGGAGGATCCATCCTCATTTGGATGTTTAACTTCATTGTCCTCAAAGGAATCCGACAAGCATCATTCATCAACATTATTGGAACCATATGCAAATTAGTTCCTTTAATTATTTTTATAATAATTACTGCTTTCATTTTTAAATTATCCATATTCAAAACTGATTTCTGGGGAAATACAGTAACAAAATCTCAGCCGTTACTAGGTTCTGTTTCTAGCCAGCTAAAAAGCACTATGCTTGTTACTCTATGGGCATTCATTGGAATTGAAGGCGCTGTTGTTATGTCTGGAAGAGCAAAAAGTGCTTCTGACGTAGGGAAAGCAACTCTCCTTGGTTTCTTAGGATGCTTGTGTGTTTATGTTTTACTTTCCCTTCTTCCTTTTGGTTCATTACCTCAATATCAACTATCTCGCATTCCTAACCCCTCAACAGCAGGTATATTGAATATACTTGTAGGGAAATGGGGAGAAGTCTTGATGAATGTTGGTCTTCTCATTGCCATACTATCTAGTTGGTTATCCTGGACTATGATCGTCGCTGAAATCCCTTATTCTGCAGCAAAAAATGGGACCTTCCCCGAAGTTTTTGCTATAGAAAATGCTTACCATTCTCCTAAGGTATCCCTATACATTACCAGTGCGCTGATGCAAATCGTTATGCTTCTTGTCTACTTCTCCTCTAACGCATGGAATACTATGCTCAGCATTACCGGAGTCATGGTTCTTCCTGCCTACCTCGCTAGTGCAGCTTTCCTTGTTAAGCTCAGCCGAGATAAAACATATCCTAAACAAAGCTCTATAAAACCTAGGACAGCAATCTGTACAGGGATTATTGGTGTTCTCTACTCTATCTGGCTCATCTATGCAGGAGGATTAGACTACTTACTGATGGCAATTATTCTTTTAGCCCTAGGCATTCCTTTTTATATAGAAGCAGGGAAAAAGAACAACAATGCAAAAACATTCTTTTCAAAGAAAGAAATTGTAAAAATCACAATAATTGCTTTACTAGCATTATTAGCAATATTTCTCTTTTCTACAGGGAAAATTCGTTTTTAATTACCTTGTTATACCAGAGAGGGAATTTCGTTGTCTTCTCCCTCTCACCTCTCTATTTCCTATCATTTTTTGTCCGTATTCCTGCTGTTCTTTAATGCTCCATTCTCTTATTCTCAGGAAAAGAGACGGAGAAATATCATAATATTCGGCCTGGATACTTTAAGGTAAATCTATGCGTGTAGCAGTTTTAGGAGCAGGATATGCTGGGCTCTCTGTAACCTGGCACTTACTATTGCACTCTCAAGGGACAGTAACCATAGATCTTTTTGATCCTGTTCCTATAAGTCAAGGAGCTTCAGGATTATCTTCCGGTCTTCTTCATGCCTTTACGGGGAAAAAAGCGATCAAACCTCCTCACGCAGATTTAGGAATCACTTCAACACACAGTTTAATTACAGAAGCTAGTAAAGCGCTCAATATTCCTATCGTCCTATCCAATGGTATTATTCGTCCTGCCAGAGATGAAGAACAGGCAGAAATATTTATCAAACGAGCTGAGGAGTTTCCTCTCGAATTAGAGTGGTGGGAACAAGCACGCTGTGAAATGACAGTACCAGGTATGGTTGCTCAACTCGGGGCATTATTCATTAAAAACGGCATCACCATCAATAACCATGCGTATATTCATGGTCTTTGGGATGCTTGTGCCAATCTTGGGACACAATTTTATGATGAGCTTATTGAAAACCTCGAAGATATTCAGGAATTTTACGATAACATTATTGTTACTCCAGGAGCAAATGCATACACTCTTCCTGAATTACGGCACTTACCCCTATCCAGCGTTAAGGGACAAATTATAGAAATTTCATGGCCTCAAGATATTGCTATGTCACAATTTAGTATTAATGGCCATAAATATATCGTAGCCAACACAGAGCAAAACACATGTATCTTAGGTGCTACCTTTGAACACAACCAACCTGAAGCTGTTCCCGACCCCACAGTGGCTTATAATGAAATTATGCCCCCCATCCTTTCTCTATTCCCTGGTCTTCAAAATGCAGAGGTTTTAAATTACTACGCAGGCATGCGTTCATCAAGTTCTACACGTCTACCTATAATTAGCCGAATAAAAGAACACCTCTGGTTCCTAGGTGGATTAGGATCCAAAGGTCTTCTATATCACGGGATTACCGGAGATATGCTTGCTCAGGCTGTACTAAAACAATCCACAGCTTATATCGCTAAGGAATTTTTATTTACCCCTTCATAATGGTCTTATCTACAGCAGCGTGCTTCGTAAGATAAAAATCAAATGAAAAGTTAAAGAAAAAAGCCACGGCTGGTGTGAGAATAAAAGCCACAGGAATCACTAACACAAGCATCTCCACTAGAAATGCTCCTGTATGCATATCAGATAACCCAACCAAATATGACATCAAATAAAAAGAACCTAAAGCTAACCAACTACATAACACTAGAGGTAGTATAGCTATAATAAATCCTAAAGACTGATTTAAAATATTCCCACGAAAACAGTGAATCAGTTTCATATAATCGATTCTCTCCTGATCACTAAGAGCAGGGATACAGAAAAATAAAGAAACAAAAGCACCCAGAAATAACAATATTAAAACTGTTGATGACACATAGGGAATAAAAATAAATAGGGTGTGGAAAAACTTACCAATCCAAGGTAAAGAACTCAAAAATGTAGAGAACACAATGATAGCACTAACAAGAACCATACTAAGAAAAAACGGCATAGATACTAATAACGACAACCATAATGATTTCCAGTTGCTATAAAATGTCTTTCTAAGCTTCTTGATTTCTCCAAGAGACTCCTGTTTCAAAAGAGAATGAACAATAACTGCAGAAGCACAAATAATACTAAAAGAAGAGAAAAAAGAACCTAAGCCTAACGTGGGAAAAGAAAAATCTTGAGCAATATGTGTACATAACTTCAAAAATATTGCAAAAACAACACCAAAACAACACAAACTAGAAAAATAAAAAAGAATCTCTGTTTATTGAAAATTTTTTTAAAAGCATTTTGGCTTAAAGTATCAAAAGACTGAACCATAGCTACCCCACACAAACACTCTATAATAAAGACACACTTGACTTTTCTTGAGAAATCTCATCTAAGGATATTTGAATTTTATTCTTTATAAAAGTGTCCCAAGGCAACCCAGGAACAATTTCATAATCCCCGGAAGACAACATACGACATGGGAAACCAAAAATAATATCTTCAGGAATGCCGTACGGATTGTAATCAGAACAAACACCAGAAGAAAACCATTCCCCCTCTTGAGGTTGGAAAATGGAACGCGCAGCCTCTGCCAACGCACGTGCTGCCGATGCCGCTGAAGACTTACCTCGAGCTTCTATAACAGCACTACCACGATTCTGAATAGAAGGAAACATAACATTTTCTAACCAATCCCGATCACTAATTACATCCACAGCAGGCCGGCCTGAAATTAAGGCTTGAGTAAAGTCTGGAACTTGTTTAGCAGAATGATTTCCCCAAATAACAATACGAGAAACATCATCTAAAGGAACTCCAGCACGATGTGCTAAAACTGCATGCATACGATTTTGATCTAGACGTAACATAGCATGAAAGTTTTTTCTATTTAATTTTGGAGCATGATTCATAGCAATCCAACAGTTGGTATTCACAGGATTGCCAACAACAAAAATCTTAGCGCTACGCTTTGCAGAAGTATTCAATACTGAACCTTGAAGAGAAAAAATCTCCCCATTACGTTTCAGAAGATCCGAACGTTCCATACCGGGGCCACGAGGAGCTGCTCCAATGAGAAACGCAACATCAATACCGTCGAAAGCGTCTTCTAAAGAAGTAGTTACCCGCAAAGACTGTAGAAGAGGATAGGCACAATCATCCAGCTCCATACGCACTCCAGAAAGAATTCTTTCCATTCCAGGAAGATCATAAATGCGTAAATCAATACCACAATCACTACCGAATACATCACCATGAGCAAGAGAAAACAAAAAGCTATAGGCAATTTGTCCTGTTCCCCCTGTCACAGCAACACTTAATACACGTGATGGTTTCATAAATCACGACTCCCTAAAACATCACAATACGATTTAAATACACAAAACCAAGAGCACCCAGATTCTCTTCTCTAGTCATCATGACTAAAAAAACTAAAAAACTCTACATTTATTTCACAAAACTTCGCACAAGAATTCTATATTAAGACTTATGGTTTCATCTTGTTTCTGTCAAACCCTAGTTCTGCCCCAAGAAGAACTCATTGTAAAGATGTGTAATAAAACACAAAGGAAGCTCTCGTACAAAAGAAACCTCTCAAAGTCCCTTCTATACCAGCACTATGATGCAATACGATAAAAAATAGCACCTCGAGTGCCGAACCAAATTCCGGTAGCCGATTTCATCACTTGTTCACCCTTACGAGTAGGTAAAATACCGTGAATATCTAGAAAGCCCCCAGAGCGTATACGAATGAAAGACATGGCTGTTCATCCTTATTTAAAAAAAGAAGGCTCTATTATACCACAAAGATGATTAAAATATGAGGGGGAAAAGCCCTTCCCCTAGGAATCAAAAATCCTTCGCTGAGCCCATGTTAAAAAGCTTTAACATAGCCTCTGCTTCCGAAAAATCTTCTTTTAGAGTCTTGCCTTGCATAATCTCTACAATCTGTTGAGCTAATTCTTTCCCTAGAGTTACCCCCTCCTGATCAAAAGAATTAATCCCCCAACAAAATCCCTGGAATACAATCTTATGCTCATAGAAAGCTAGAAGAGCTCCCAAAGTATAAGGTTCCAGTCTATCGGCTACAAGAAGAGACGAAGGACGATTACCTCTAAATTCTTTATTCGGGTTCGTGTTGGGTTTTCCCCTAGCTAAAGCAAGTGACTGAGCCACCATATTGGCGAACAATTTCTGAGAAGAGCTACTTCCCCCAAGAACACAATCCCATCCTCGTTGATTCCTACGGAAACCAATAAACTCTACAGGAGCAATATCACTACCCTGATGGAGATACTGGAAAAAAGAATGTTGGCTATTTGTCCCCACTTCTCCCCAAAGAATGGGACTTGTGGGGAAACAAATTTTTTCTCCTGCTTGAGAAACACTTTTCCCGTTAGACTCCATAGTACATTGCTGCAAATGTGCAGGGAAATAAGACAACCCTGTGGAATAAGGAACCACTACTGACGTGGGATAACGTAAAAAATTCCGATTCCAAACTCCTATCATTGCTGACAGCATAGGAAGATTGTTATGCATGCGTGGCTCTAAAGCAACTGCATCCATGGCTGCAGCGCCCCTTAGGAACTCAGCAAAAACATCAATTCCAAATGCAAAACCTAAAACAACTCCTCCTACCATAGAAGTTGAGGAATACCTTCCTCCAATGCTATCCCATATATGAAAAACTTCTAAGTATTTTTCTGTAGTATCCATGGGGCTGCCTTCACACGTTACAGAAATACAGTGGTCACGAAACTTCAATCCCTGTTTTGTAAAATATTCAGAAATAAGTTCTTCATTAATCGCTGTCTCTAATGTGGTCCCCGACTTAGACACAGTAACAACTAATGTCTTAGAACAATCTATCTGTTGCAGAATCTCAGCAGCATTATCAGGATCGATATTAGATACAAAGTAAACATGTTTATCAGAAGAACAGCATCCTTTTAAGGCTGTATATAAAGCTTTAGGCCCTAATTCAGACCCCCCGATACCAATCTGTACTAAAGTCGTAAAAGAAGAGCGCATTTTAATCAAAAATTGTTCTAAACGCTGAGCCTCTATCTTTGACCTCAATGCAATATCTGCAGCTTGCCCTTGCAAAGGAAGATCCCTAACCCAAGCACGCGTTGCTGTATGCAAAGCAGAACGTGACTCACTAGGGAAATGATCTATATAATTCACAACTTCGCCATTTTGCATAGCTTGCATAGATTCATGCAAACCACGTTCATTAGATAAGTCAGATAGCGCCGTTAAAATTCCTTCATCTACACGTTCTGTAGCATAACTCAAGGTAAATCCTTCTATAGATAAAGAAAAATCCTCTATTCTCTTACGAGAGATTATTCCTGGGATAGTAAGATCCACAGGATTTATAGCTAAATCTTGCAATATCTGTGTTGAGGAACAATCTAAAAAGCTCTTCTTATCCATGATTTACCTCATCGCTTAAAAACTACATAATTACATATACTGCAAATTATACAAGAGGAAGTTGACTTCTAACGAATATGACAAAATTTAGCACTGCTATTTTAGAACAATTTATTCTTTTCTTATCTGTTGATCGTGGTCTTAGTCAAAACTCAATTTCTGCTTACTACCAAGATATTACACTATTTTTAAAAATAACCTCCATTACATCACCCGAAGAAATTTCGCAAGATAGTGTCTATCTCTTCGTAGAAAAATTACATCAACGCAACGAAGCAGAGTCTACTCTAGCACGCCGCCTCATTGCTCTAAAAGTATTCTTCCGTTTCCTAAAGGGATCCCAACTCTTGTCCAATCCTCCAAAAATTGATCATCCTAAAATTTGGAAGCGATTGCCCTCAGTGCTTTCCATTGAAGAAGTCGATGCTCTCCTCCAAGTTCCAAGAACCTTGCAGATCTCTCCAGCTATTGCTTCTCGTGATCATGCTATTCTCTATACCCTCTATTCAACAGGTATCCGTGTCTCTGAACTCTGCGGATTATATATTAGCGACGTTAGCGACGATTATATTCGCATAACAGGGAAAGGAGAGAAAACACGCCTCGTTCCCCTAGGGAAATTAGCCAGCCATGCCATAGATGCATATCTATGTTCCTTTCGTGAATGCTTTCAAAAACACTTTCCCCAGGAACCACATCTCTTTCTATCCATAAGGGGGAAGAAACTCGAACGCTCTTGTGTGTGGAGAAGAATTCATTACTATGCCAAACAAATTACCCATAAACGTGTATCTCCTCACTCTTTAAGACATGCTTTTGCTACCCATTTACTGAATAATAAAGCTGATCTCAGAGTCATTCAAGAAATGCTTGGCCACGCATGCATCGCATCTACGGAAATTTATACCCACGTTGCTGCAGATTCTCTAATACAGAACTTCCTGACATACCACCCACGTAATCCCTAGTCACAATAATAAAAAAAGATACCATTCTCTAAGCGAGAGTAGCATTCCTCTTCTCCCGAAGACGCAAATCCCTCATAAGTATCAGGATAGTAATATCCATAGTCATAGGGATAATAAAAACTATAAGGAGCAGCATTATCATTTTCTTGAAATTGTAGACCTACAATCGGAATTACCCGAACAGAGGAATGAGATTCTAAAATTCGAGGATTTTCTCCAACAGCTAAGGAGAAGCAACAACTTAAGTAACAATAAATAAATGACTTAAGGACTTTCTTCATAAAATCCCTCAAAAAATCCAAAAACTCTAATTTTTATTTTACTACGAATTAACAATTTCAAGACGTTTCAAGTGAAGAATAGGGAAATGCCCAGGATAGGACTTGAACCTACATGCCGCAAAGCACTGGATCCTAAATCCAGCGTGTCTACCAATTTCACCACCTGGGCAAAAATACACTATTAAGGTGAAGAAAACTTTCACCGTATTTTGAAGACTTAATCTGTTTTTGTAAATAAAAAACCCTGAGTAGAATTTTCATACGTACACCACCTAAATCCCTTATAATCAAACTTGCATGAAAATGAAGTTTTTTATAATTTTCATCTTCTTGGTCTCTATAAATTTTTACTCTGACTAATTTTAGTATGAATACACCTTTGCCATCTGCTGTTCCTTCTACGAATGTAGTATTGAAAGAAGACACCTCTGCTGCTTCTTCGTCATCTACCGGTGGCAATATATTTAAAACCGCGACAGGAGAAGTAACCCTATCCCTATCTCCTCCCGACAATGCTAACGCCTCTCTTGTCTCCTTAAATCAAGTAGCATTCTCTCAATTTTTCTCTTCGGAAACAGCTAGTCCGTTCTTACAAGAATTCAGCTCTCATAATCTTGTATTCCTTACTCCTGAAATGGTGGATATCGAGATCCAGTTATCCGATTTATTACAAGCCTTAGAAAATATGGAGACTCAGGAGACTCAAATACAAAATACTTCGCCTGCAGTAAAGACAAGTGATCAACAAAAACCAGCTTCATCTAACACAACTCTAAATAAAAAAGATGGTTCTATATCACCTAAGGAAACACTAAGATCTTCTAGTAAAAATAATTTAAGCTCCTCTCTCTCCAAATCTATTAGAACCCAAGAATCTTCTTCATCTCCTATCTCTTTTTCTTCCTTAAGACAATCTTCTAGTCTCTCTAAGCTTCCCTTTGCTACTCAACCACAACGTACGCAAAAAGAAAATGAGCAGCCCTCGATAAAACTTTCTACTACACCTGCACCACTCTTGGATAAAAAACATGAGACTATTGCTATGACAAAATCTCAGGAGTCTCAACAAAACCAAAAACATCGCGAACATCAACAAGAGAAGCAAAAAGATCAGCAAGAAGATAAAGATCAAGATGAACATCATAACAAAAAGAACTCTCGATCAAAAGTTACAAAAATCCAAGAAAACTCTTTAGGCCTATCTGTTGTTAACCTTCGTTATGCCTCTGATATACGTCAAACAAAACAACAAGAAGTGCGTAATGAAGATAAAAAGACTTTTCAAAGAAAACCTCCTTCTCCAATGTCTTTATTTACTGCAAAATCACCTTCTTCTTTAGAATTCCAACCAATTCAAACTCCAAAAATTGAAAATGTGTTCGTTAGTTTTATGCGATTAATGGCACGAATTTTAGGGCAAGCAGAAGCAGAAGCTCATGAATTATATCTTCGTGTTAAGGAACGTACAGATAACGTAGATAAACTCACATTATTACTTTCAAAAATTAATGCCGAGAAAGGAGAAATCAATTGGGAAAAAAATGCAGAAATGAAAGCTCTTGTAGACCAAGTAAAAAAATTAGATGTAACCATCGATAATAATACTTATTGCTGGTCTGAAGAAGAAAAAAAACTTCTTAAAGAAAATATTCAAATGCGCAAAGAAAACATGGAAAAAATCACTCAATTAGAACGTACAGATATGCAGAGGCACTTACAAGAAGTTTCACAATGTCATCAAGCACGTTCTAATGTCCTGAAACTACTTAAAGAACTCATGGATACCTTTATTTATAACTTGCGACCATGACCCCTTATTTAAAATACTTATTAGAAAAAATTTCCTCTTCTCGAAATGAAGAGTACCCATTTCCTGATGACTTGGAAAGCTATCTTGCTGGGTATATCCCAAATAAAGATATACCTTTAGATACATACCAAAAAGTTTTTAAGATCTCTTCTGAAGATCTAGAGCAGGTATATAAGGAGGGGTACTCTGCGTATTTAAATAAGCAGTATGAAGATAGTAGTACTACTTTTCGATGGCTAGTTTTTTTTAATCCTTTTGTTTCTAAATTTTGGTTTTCTTTAGGAGCTTCTTTGCACATGCAGGAATTTTATTCTCAGGCTTTACATGCTTATGGAGTCACTGCTATTTTAAGAGAAAAAGATCCTTACCCTCATTATTATGCTTACATTTGTTATACTCTTATGGATAAACCCGAAGAGGCAAATAAAGCTTTAGAACTCGCTTGGGAACGTGCAAAACATCATCATGCATATCAAGATCTCAAAGCAGAAATTTTAAATATTAAAAACCACGTATAATTTTATAGCTATGTCATCTTGGTTTGCACAATCTATAGAAATTTCACTGAACCAAACTCCTTCGGTTCCTGATGGTCCTGAATGTTTAAATTCACCTAATATAAAACACTCCATCACCCTGGCCAAAGACATCTCTTCAATGTCTTCAGCAAGGATGGCTATTTATAAACAAGGAAAGATAATCGAAAATCATCAGAATAACCCCCTAAAAAAAATAGACAAACAACTCCTCCCTGCTACAACAAGAGAAAAAATTTTAAGATTTGGTAGCTCTCTAAATTCACAACTACCCCGAAAAGAATGTTCTTCTCCCTCATCCCCATGGACCCTATTCTCTCAAAGCAGATCTTTTCAAGAAATCAGACGTGCTTTATTGCAAGATTTAATGATGCCAAACAGTAAAAAGGAAGATAATGTAAAGGATGACTTAGAACAGAAACTACTGCCTAAACAAGCTCCCTTTTCTAAGAAAAAACAAGAAAATTATTTCAAAACTCATTCTAAAGAAATAACTTCTAGAGAAAAACACCTAGAGCATACTAAAGAAAAAATACAATCTAAACCGCATGCTCAACTACAGGAAAATCATGAACAAAAAGAAGAGACACTCTCTTTAAAATTATTTCAAGGAAAATATAGTAAAGGATTATTACAAGATGAACATTCGGGAAAACAACAACATCAAGAATGTTTTTTTAAAAAAATCCAAAAAACAAAAAAAGAACGAGCTTCTGCTATTGTTCCTATTATTACTCCTCCTAGCATTGGTATATTTACCTTAAGCTACCTTCTTACAAAACAAGGTATCTTATCAGATTTTGCAGCATATGCTTTCTACAAAGACTCTATAGAATATACACAAAAAGAACTGAATGCTACTCATGAAGAACGCATTAAACACATCAAACAATCCATAGAACGAGAAAAACAAGAATCTCGTTGGGGATCTCTACTACAAATTATAGAGTGGATAACTCCTTGGATTAGTATATGCATCGGTATAGTAACAGTAACATTAGGAGGAGGCATATTTTCTAGTATGTCCCTTGTTAGCGGGCTTATTATCTTAACTCTTACACTCTTAGATCAACTTAATGGTTGGGAACGGCTAGAAAGGTTTTTACCAGGCAATAATAAAAAGCTGAAACATTCTATATTACATACAGTAAAAATCTCTCTTTATGTCATTTCTGCAATCCTTTCGTTAGCCACATTAAAAATAGAACATCTAGGTTTTTCTCCAATTATTGAAGGAGCTATGCGAGGTATCGGCCCTGCTTTAGAAGGTGCATTAAGTGCAATACGAGGAGCCATGTTATGGATTCGAGCACGCTTATTTAAAATAAAAGCTCGCCTTGCCCAACTAGAGTTTAATATTGAAATTCTTAGCATGGAACGCGATGACTACATAGCTCACAATCAAGAACTTCTAGAAAACCTGAATGACTCTTTTGAAAATCTCACACGCGTGTTACAGTTGTGCAAAGAAATGGATAGGGTGTTTCTAGAATCCCTCAGATAAATCCTTAAGGAAGATTATGTCAACGTGCTCCTCAACTACTCAATTAAATCCAGAAGTAGAATTGGATATCATTCCAGACACTCAACAAGAAGCTGCCATTTCGGAATCCAGTGTAGAGGTTAGCCCTGCAACTGATCAACAGCTGGCTATTTTAAGATCTATGTCAGATAGCTGTGCCACCATACTTAACCAAGCTGGACTTGCAACTGCACAGCATATGTCTAAAAATAAGCCCGCTCCTGCAGAAGCCTTAATGGCAAAAACAAGTGTTCTCATGAAATCCCGATCACCACTACCCACGTTGAAAACCCATGAATCTTCAAATCTACTGTCGCGCAACGACAGCTCAACTCCTGCTACTAGACAATCCCAACAACATGCAACTAATCCTACAACACAACGGCAACCAGAATCCTCCTCCCTGATGTTTTCTTCGTGCTTAGCACCAAAAACAGCAACCCCAACAAAAACCACATCTCTTCACTTGAACTTACCCAAATCTGAAGAAAATAGCTCTGAAAGTTCTACAACTTTATTCCAAACAAAAGTTACTGTTGTTGCTTACAGTAAAAGCACAATACAAACACAAAGTTCTCGAGAACATACAACGCCTAAATATTCATCTAAAACACCATCAACATTACAAAAATCTCCATCATCTTCAATCAGTCCTCTGGCTCTATTTAGTAATTTACAAAAAGAAACCACGACAACACGTCCTGAAACTAAACTTCAAGAAAAAGAAGAAGGCAAAGGAGAACAAGGGCATCAGGAACATCAAGAACACCAAGAAAAACAACAACACAAACAAAACAAAGATATAACTATTGATGAAGCAAATTCCTATAGTTCAATTTCGTATACTTATTCCACTCATATCCCCGATGACATTGTTGCTTTTGCTCTTTCTGAATCCCAATTAAGTTCCTTAATGCATATGCGAGTATCGAATTTAGATATTCTGCGTATTTGTGCTGAAATCATGAAACTCATGTTAAATAGCCGAGAACAAGATTCTCTTTCCCGTCTAGAAGTAAGAAAGCATCTAATAGAAAAAGCAAAAGACCTAGTAGAAAGTTATGAAAATCAAGCAAAACTTACTCAATGGTTAGGAGTTGCGACAGCAACTTTAGGAATCATTGGAGCTGCATCTCCATTGCTAGGTGAAATTGCTGGAGATCGTATCTTAGAATTCCTACAAAAAAATATTGGCATATTCAAAAATGCCTCATCAAAAACATTTTTTAAAAGCATGGGGAAAATCTGTTCTTCATTATCTCAGCTTACTGAGGCCTCTTCAAAAATTTATGAATTAAAAGAAACAGCTTCTCGTACATTTTCAGAAAACTATAAAGAGATCTTTAGAATAGAACATGATGAAATCACACGATCTATCGAAGAAGTAAAAGACCACTGGAAAAATATGGATAATTTCCTACTGCAAATGCTACAAACGGAGCATGATGCTATTCGTAGCTTGTATCAATAGTGTGTTCAATTATTTACGTATATTTTTATACGCTCGTGTTTTCCCCCATGGGAACAAAACGTCACAGCTTTTCTCTGTAAAAAAGTATTCATCTCCATGAGGAAGAGAATCTAGAGGGAAAGAAATACTAATAACAACACTTCCTGATGACATACTCTTGCAAACTCCCAACACTCTTTTTAAAACCTTCAGGGAATAAGAAGAACCATAAAAATATACACACGAAGCTTGTTCTAACTGTATTTCAAAAAAACTTTCTTGGAAAAATAGTGCAGGATGTGAAGACAACCATTTGTGCAAACAAGAAGCAAAACAAACAAAAGCAGATTGATTATCTACTCCTATTACTTGACAACCAATAATATGAGAAAACCAAAAGCAAGTTTTCCCTAATCCACACCCTAAATCATAGACAATATCTTTTGAAGTTATCCCAAACTCCTTACTAATCCTATTTAAAACAGACCAAGGAGTCTCTCCATAGACATTACCTCCGTGAAGTAGTGATGATTGCTTCGAACGCCGCAACTGAGCATAAGGATTTTTCAATAAGGAATAAATAAACTTTGCAAGATCATATAATAACAATTTAGGATAACGTATATACAGAGAACGCAATAAATAAATAAATTCTCGGATAGAAAAAAGAATTCGAAAAATCCCTACTTTGAATACCGAAAAAAAACCAGTTAAAGATTTTCTATTTACGAAGCTCTTTTGGAAGTTGAAATACAACATCTTCTACTACAAATATATCTTCTGTTACCTGCAAATCAGGAATAAGTTCTTGTAACTTAGACACACAAGCTTGAACAATATGCTCAGGAGTAGAAGCTCCTGCTGTCATTGCAATATCTCCAGAATAATTTAAAATTTCATCAAAAATATGATCAGGACTATTAATCAATCTGGAAGGAATACCTCGCTTAGACGCAATTTCTTTCAAACGATTCGAATTAGAGCTTTGAATATCTCCAACGACGTAAACAAAATTCACTCTAGGTAATACAGTTCGTAATGCCTCTTGACGATTTTGCGTAGCATAACATACTGAGGAACTGGGCAAAGTAATTATTTGAGGATATTTTAATTTCAATACTTTAGTAATTTCATCAACATCATCCAAACTTAGTGTGGTTTGCGTCACAAAAAATAGCGGAGTCCTAGAATCAAAAGATAGCTGCATCACATCATCAACATTTTCAACTACAGTCACTTGATTAGGAACTTCTCCACAAATTCCAATGATCTCCACGTGCTTTTTTTTACCTATCAAAATGACATGGTAACCACGAGATGCATATAGTTTGACAGCAGAATGAATCTTCGTAACTAAAACACAAGTAGCATCAATATCAATAAGACGATGTGCCTTTGCTTCTTCACGAACTTTAGGCGATACCCCATGAGCAGAATAAATTATCCTAGAACCACTAGGAGCTTCTTTTAAATCTTCAATAAAGACAGCACCACGTTCTTTCAAGTTATCAACTACATGACTATTGTGAACAATTTCATGCTTTACATAAATTGGAGGTCCCCAAGTTTCCAAAGCCTTTTCTACCACCTGGATAGCACGAACCACTCCAGCGCAAAATCCACGAGGATTGCAGAGTATTAACTGACGCATTCAAAATCCTATTCTAAAAAATTACCCTTAGAAAAAACTAACTGCTTCTTCTAAGGGTATTCAAAATACCAAAAGTTGGTTATCTAAGCTCTTATTAATTTATTATTCTTCTGATTGAGTTGCACTTATAAGATTAATCATAATATCCTGTAATTTTTTCATATAACTTCCATATTTTCCTGATTGCAAATCTTCGTCAGTAATCTCTAAATAGACATCAGGAGATACTCCTAAGTTCTCTATAAGCATTCCATCTTTTCTTACAGCTAGAGACCCTGTTAAAGAACAACTTTTAATTCCTGTCCTATTAGGAAACTCCACAGAAAATACAAATCCTCCAGCACCAGCCGTAGTATTACCTACAATCAAAGCACGACCATTATCCTTCAAAATAGAGGGGAACAAGTCTGCACAAGAAAAATCCTCCTCATTAATAATAGCACAGATAGGATGAGAATACTGCACTCGAGGGTGAGGCTGGATATGAGAAAATCCTAATAAAGGTATGGGAGAAGTAAGGTTGATATTTCCTGAATTCCAACAATTTAATACCTGCTCTGAAAATGATTGGATATACCCTGCTGCCACAATATCTATCGGATAACCCTCCATCGTCTCTCCTAAAGCAGCTACTGCTTCCCTATCTGTATCAACACCTTCGAGAAGCTCCAACCAATGCAAAGCTGTATGAACCTCATCTTGTGTTAAAATCATTCTATGACGGGGTGTTTCTAAAGGCGTACTTGTTAACATAGAAAGGACAGCATAAAGATAGAAGATACTACCTCCAGGATTATTCGTTTGATCAATAATCAATCCGTCCGTTCTTTCTTCTAGTTCCTTAATAATTTCCTCTAAATCTAACCAAGGACAATCACGATGATCCTCATTCAGATCTTGTAAATCGGTCCAAGAATATGTAGAAATTCTTAAAAACCCGATATTATAATTCCTTCCTGCATTATCCTGACATGAAAAGACATAAGCATGATAAGGTCCCTCCTTACATCTCCAAGTAACCATAGGATATTCTGGTAAGAAACCTTTTTTACTTCCGATATCATAGCTCCCCGTAGCACGACGCTTATACTCTTCACGAAGTTCTTTCCAAAAATAAGGAACCATCTCATTAGTAAATAAACATTTCCGTTTATCACTAGTTAACGATAATGACCTTGCATCACGTTGCATATTTAACGAAGTATCTTTAATTAAGGGAGAAATCAAAGACAAATCTGTAATGTGTTCGGGAGTATAACGCCATTTTACTCTAACAGTACGTATCAGCCCGCTGGGACGTCGCACTTTTAAAGTCACCCCTCCCAAAGGAATAGCATGACCCACTGAAGCAGAACGAGAAAACAATGAGCGTGCTGCAGCCGCGTAATCAGCAGCGCTTCCCCGACCCATTCTTAAGCTTTCAATAACTTGGGCTATAGGAATACCATCTACTTCTAGAATTTCGTCATAAACAGAAATATCTGAATTATAAGTAAAGGATTCAACAACATAGCATCTTCCTGTATTGCTAAGCTTTACTGTATAAGGTAAATAAGAACGGGAAGTAGCAAAAAAAGTTACTCCAGCATGATAATCATTCAAAGCACCAATATAATCAGCTAAGACACGCTGACAATACCCTGTTGATGGATTTTCTTCCAAAATAAGCTTCAAACGAGCAGCATTTGTAGCATCTTGAAGATTCCAACCAAATAGTGTCTCTTTCCAAGGTTTAGGAGCATACTTAGTATCAAGTAAATGCTCTAAAAAATCTAAATCTGCAGATGCATGTTGATGCACCAATGTCTTAGCAAATCCCGAAGAAACCTGCGCTCCAATAAACAAAGAACATATTAATGCTGCGATTCGTTTCAGTTTCATATTTACCTCTTTAACTAAGAATTCAACCAAGGAGGCAACATGATAAGTCCGGAACAACTTAAATTAAAACAAAGTTTTAAAAAAAATTTTTAATCCAAGAGAACATCAGTCTAAAATAAAGACAGCACCACTCTATCTACTAAAAAGTATACGAATAACCCACCAAAATAACTAGCTAAAGCAATCCAAGAAATCTTCTTGAAATACCATAAGAAATCCACCTTCTCGATACCCATGAAAGCAACCCCTGCAGCAGAACCGATAATCAAGATACTCCCCCCTGTTCCTGCAGCATAGGCAATTAACTTCCATAAAGTATCATCTAACGGTGCCTGGTACATACCCATAGTTGCAGCAACAAGAGGAACGTTATCTAAAACACTGGAAACAAGGCCTATGAATACAGCGACAACGTGTCTAGAAAATACTTTATCCATTGCTCGAGAAAAATCTGTAAGAACATCAGCAAAAGTCAATGCATTAACAGCAAGCAAAATGCCTATAAAGAAAGTAATTGAAGCAATGTCTATCTTAGACAAAATATGAGGAATACGTAAATGGTAACGATCCTCCCCATGAGGTGAATGCACCCAGTCACTTGCTAACCATACCAATCCCAGTCCTAGCAATGCTCCCATAAAAGGCGGAACTCCTAAACATGCTTTCCAAACAGGAACCATTAATAAAGATCCCAAACCAATAAAAATAATCCATCCACTTTTTTTAGGAGATTGTTCTAAGTCACATTCCTTAGCAATAACAGATTTGGAAGAAACAGCTCCTTTTGCACGCTTCTTGAGCATAAATTGCGCACAAATCCCTGAAATCACTACACAAACTAAACTAGGAAGAAATAAAGAACTAATAATACCCCAAGAAGAAATTTTATTATTAATCCATAACATTGTTGTTGTGACGTCCCCTAAAGGCGTCCATGCTCCTCCAGCATTCACGCTAATCACACAAATAGCTCCTAAAAGTAATCTCTCCTCTCTAGATTTAACTAAACGTTTTAAAATAGAAATAATGATAATAATTGAGGTCAAGTTATCTAATGCAGCAGATAAGAAGAAAGAAAAACCAATAAGCACCCAAAGAAGCAAGCTCTGCGACTGTATGCAGCAGAACCGCATAATTAAGGAAAATCCTTTATGAGCATCTATAAGCTCAACAATAGCCATAGCAGCTAATAAGAAAAAAGTAACTTGAGCCATGTCCGCAATTTCTTCAGCTAATATCAGGTGATCTGCATTAGGTATGTAGGAAAAACATACTAGCCACATTAATCCTCCCATAACCAATGCTATAGCGGATTTACTTACCCGAACAATGTGCTCAAAAACAATCGCAATATACCCAAACAAAAACAGAGCACATAATTGAAACTTCAACATAATGACCTCGAAATAATTCCACGAATTAATGTACTCCTATTTGTAAGTTAGGTAAAGTAAGAAAAATGCTGTGAATTAAAAAAACTCTTTCTATCGTTAAATCAAAAATTTACTTTTAATATCATTAAATAGTTCGTCTACACCTCATCCCCGCTCATAAACTTTTATGAGTAGATAACGAACTATTTGACAAAGATACTATAGAACAGAACATAATGAGATCCTAGAATTTTGGATCCACTTTAGGAGTCTAGTGAAAGTCGCCTTATCATTTAAGCATCTTGTCCCCAAACTCTACACCTGCCTTAAGGAAGGTTATACCCTAAACATATTCAAAAAAGACTTCTTTGCAGGGCTTACTGTAGGAATTTTAGCATTTCCCTTTGCCATTGCTATCGCAATCGGTGTTGGCGTTTCTCCAATTCAAGGATTATTAGCATCTATTATTGGAGGTTTTATTGCATCAGCATTGGGAGGAAGCCGAGTACTCATCTCTGGTCCTACAAGTGCCTTTATCTCTATACTCTATTGCATTGCTACTAAATACGGTGCTGAAGGACTCTTCACAATTACCCTAATGGGAGGAATTTTCCTTGTTGCCTTCGGCCTCGCAGGATTAGGAACCTTCATTAAATATATGCCTTACCCTGTAGTTACTGGATTAACTACCGGGTTAGCTGTCATTATTTTTTCTTCTCAAATTCGTGATTTTCTCGGATTACAAATGGGTGACAGTATCCCCACAGATTTTATTGCAAAATGGATAGCTTATTGGGATCATTTATGGACATGGGATAGTAAAGCCTTCGCTGTGGGATTATTTACTTTGCTCATCATGATCTATTTTCGTAATTATAAACCACGTTACCCCGGAGTAATGATCGCTATTATCGTAGCATCTACTCTAGTCTGGCTGCTTAAAATTGACATCCCCACTATCGAAAGTCGGTACGGGGCACTACCTCAGAAAATCCCGCTCCCTTCATTTCCCCACCTGAGTATAACAAAAATTCTACAAATCATGCCCGAAGCACTGACTATTGCTGTTCTTTCAGGCATAGAGACTTTACTAGCAGCAGTAGTCGCAGATGGAATGACAGGATGGCGACACCAATCTAACTGTCAACTTGTAGCTCAAGGTATCGCAAACATCGGAACTTCATTATTTGCAGGCATGCCAGTAACTGGCTCACTATCAAGAACAGCAGCAAGTATCAAGTCAGGAGCAACAACGCCTATTGCAGGACTCATCCACTCCGTATTTATTTGCATAATTCTTCTTATGCTAGCTCCCCTAACAGTCAAAATCCCCCTTACTTGTCTAGCTGCTGTTCTTATCCTTATTGCCTGGAATATGAGTGAAATTCATCATTTCATTCATTTGTTTACAGCACCTAAAAAAGATGTAATTGTCCTACTCACGGTATTTATTCTGACAGTGATGACAACCATTACTTCAGCTGTACAAGTAGGTATGATGCTCGCAGCATTTCTATTCATGAAACAAATGAGCGATCTTTCAGATGTAATATCCACAGCAAAGTATTTCGATGATGACAATTCCCCTAAAGATGATGATCTATTCACAAAATCAGAAATTCCCGCTCATACAGAAATATATGAAATCAACGGCCCTTTTTTCTTTGGAATTGCTGATCGACTAAAAAATCTACTAAATGAAATTGAAACACCTCCCAAGATCTTCATCCTATGTATGAGTCGTGTTCCCACTATTGATGCCTCAGCCATGCATGCCTTAGAAGAATTCTTCTTAGAATGTGATCGTCAAGGAACATTGCTACTTCTCGCAGGAGTTAAAAAAACACCTCTTAACGATCTGAAACGGTATCATTTGGATGAACTTATCGGTACTGATCATATTTTCTCTAATATCAAAAGTTCTCTCCTATTTGCCCAAGCATTAATTAACTTAGAGAGAAAATCGTCTAACTAATGATTACCTACCATAGCTTCGGGGACTACAAGACGATCAAATTCTTCTCCTGACAACATACCCATCTGAATGCATGCTTCTCTTAAGCTTAAATTCTTATGAAAAGCATGTAGGGCAATTTTCGAACATTTATCGTAACCTAAAACTGGAGTTAACGCTGTAATAAGCATAAGAGAACTGTTTAAAAATTCTTTTAAACGATGTTCGTTTACACGCAATCCAGAAACAAAATAATCAACAAAAGCGCGCATACTCCCAGAAAGAATATCTACAGATTGTAAAAAGTTATAAATAATGACAGGTTTCATCACATTTAATTCAAAATTTCCTCTACTTCCCGCCATAATCACCGCTTGATTATTGCCAATTACTTGAGCACATACCATTTGCAATGCCTCACATTGAGTAGGATTCACTTTCCCTGGCATAATAGAAGAACCAGGTTCATTCTGAGGAAACCATAATTCACCTAAGCCACAACGAGGACCCGAACCTAAAAAACTCAGGTCCGTAGCAATTTTTGTTAACGCACAAGCTAAAGTAGCTAAAACACCATGTGCATGCACTAAAATATCATGATTTGATAATGCAGAAAAATAATTCGACGCACATACAAAAGGCTCTCCTGTTTCTTTACGCAAATAATGGATGACCTTCTCTACAAAACCATCAGGGACATTCAATCCTGTCCCAACAGCGGTTCCCCCTATGGCTAGCTCATACATATGAGTTAAAGCAAATGCCATACGTTCTAGACACTCGCGTATTTGATTACTATATCCAGAAAATTCCTGTCCCAATGTCATGGGAACAGCATCCATCAAATGGGTCCTTCCAATCTTAATACAATTACGAAACTCATTTTTCTTGGTATCTAGAGCTCCTTGTAAGTACTCCATTGCAGGGATTAATTTCTTTTTTATACTTATTACAGCAGCAATGTGCATAGCTGTAGGAAACACATCATTAGAAGATTGCGACTTATTAACATGATCATTGGGATGAATCGGTGTTTTACTCCCTAAAATCCCTCCATGTCGTTGAATAGCTAAATTCGCAATCACTTCATTAACATTCATGTTAGATTGAGTCCCACTACCTGTTTGCCAAACTTTTAAAGGAAAATGTTCCTCAAAATCTCCCCCTAAAATTTCATCAGCAGCAGAAACAATCATGTCACAATATTTAGGTTCTAAAAAACCCAAATCACTATTTGCTCTTGCTGCACATTTTTTAATCAAAACTAAAGCTTGAATCACCTCACGAGGCATCACCTCAGGAGCCCAAGAAAAATACATTTGGGAACGTGTTGTTTGAGATCCGTATAATTTATCCTCAGGAATCTGAACTATCCCTAGACTATCCTTTTCTTGCCGCATATACAAACTTCCCCTATAATCTTCTGATACTTATTCTACGTTTCAAAAAATGAAAAAAAAATTTTATGCTATTCTTTGTCCATAACATTGCTTCTTTTCATTTGGGAAGCTATTGCTAAGAATAGCAGTTCATTTTCTTTTCTCTGCCCCCCACCATCAAAAATATTTGTGAACTTTTCTCACTCCCTTCCCATTATCTGGTCTTCTTCTTGGTATACTTTACAAGGTATTTTAGGAGGATTCTTTTTAGCGTTTTTTCTCTCTCTGATTCTAGCCATGATTATGCTAACATACAAACCAGCTAAAGATTTTCTTCACCCAATATTTATCTTTGTACAATGCACTCCGATGTTTACCCTAGCACCCCTCATTGTCCTCTGGTTCGAATGGGGAATTAGCGCTGTTATTATTCCCACGGCACTTACTGTGTTTTTTCCCCTTACAATTGCTATTTATCAAGGAATATCATCCCCACCTAAAGAACTGCTTGAACTATTCATTTTGAACCAAGCAACAAAAAAACAAATTTTTATTAAATTACTTCTACCCCATGCTCTCCCACACATCTTCTCAGGATTAAAAATTGCAGTAGGATCTGCAGGATTTGCCGCTATAGCAGGAGAGTGGGTTGCATCACAATCCGGACTAGGAATTCTTATTCTAGAAAGTAGAAGAAACTATGACATGGAAATGATGTTCTCTGGTTTGTTTGCACTAACAATTGTTACCTTTACTCTATTCCAATTAGTAGTTCTTAGTGAAAAGCTTCTATTCGCATTATTTAGAATCAAAAAAACAAAAAGATTTAAAATCACTAAACTAAAACTCGCTATTTCTTGCCTTATTATTTTTCTTTTCCTCTTAGGAAAATCCAACACTTCTCCTTCTCTTGAAACCACTAAAAAACATCTTACTCCAATCACTCTGCTTCTAGATTGGACTCCTAATCCTAACCATATTCCTCTATACGTAGGAGTAACTAAAGGATTCTTTCAAGAACAGAATATAGAATTAAAAATTCAAAAAAATACAGACACAGGTTCTGTGATCCCTCACATATTGTTCGAAAAAGTAGATTTAGCCCCATATCATGCTTTAGGAACAATAAAGTTAGCCATGCAAGGAACACCTATACAAATAGTAGCTTCACTGATTAATTCTACTCTGCAAGGATTTATCTATAGATTGGATGATAATATTTCTACAATCCAAGACCTGAACAATAAAGTCTTGGGATTTTGTTTAAATAATTCACGAGATCTTTCTTGTTTACTTAATATCTTACGCCAACAAGGCGTTGTTCCTTCAGAAGTCAAGAACGTAAGTTCTGATCTAATCTCTCCAATGTTGTTAAAAAAAATTGATTTTCTTTATGGAGCTTTTTACAACATAGAAGGAGTGAAGCTTCGCACTTTAGGCATACCCGTGGGGTGCTTTCTATCTGATTCCTACGGACTTCCTACAGGGCCACAAATACTCATCTGTGGAAAGAAAAATACTCAAGCGACATCTCCAAAAATCGTACACGCCATACAAACAGCTCTACAAAAAAGCATCGACTTCTGCCAAGAACACCCCCAAGAAGCTTTCGATATCTACACTACAGCTACAAAAGATACTCCAAAAATTATCAACGATGAGCTTCTACAATGGGAAGTAACTCGTCCTCTCTTAGCACGATCCCAACATCCCTTAAGTCAACAATTAGCAAATACCCTTGTACAAGCAGTCGTCTATCGCTACCCCCAACTTTCAGAGAAAAGTTCAGAATTTTCATTATATACTCTATACCCTAATCTACAGGTCTACCAGGATGTGAAAACACATGAGCAAGTCGCGATAGAACATCACGAAGAACTTCCATTGGTTTTTGATCAGCACTAATGCGTGAAACCTTATGAAGAGGATAATAACGAATAAGTGCATCAATGTCCTTCTTATAAGACTCTAAACGCTTCTGCAAAACATCAATACCTACTTCATTAATCCTTCCCTTACTATACAAAGAATGTTGCGTTCTCTCAAGTAAAGTAGATTCCTCGTGAACCTCTAAAATAATTACATGACGTACAGTAATATAAGACTCCAAAAGCTTTGCTTGCCCTAATGTTCGTGGCAAACCGCTAATCAATAAATCCTGACGATCCGGAAGAAATTTTCCTACAGAAATCAATCCTTGAACATAATAATTCCATACAGCAACAACATCATCATCAGGAATCAATGCTCCAGAAACTGCATATTTATGAAAAAGCTGGCGAATAGGAGACCATATAGGGTAACAGCGAAAAATATCCCCTAAAGAAACATAAACTTGAGTACCTCCTTGGGCAATGAAATTTCCTAAAAAATCTTTACCCGATCCAGGAGGACCGAACAAAAGAATAGAAGAAAACGGTTTAGTATAAAGCTTTATACTATTTGCAATAGCTTCGTCTACCATAACATGAAAATTATCTCAGTTTACCTTCTACTCCAATTTAATTGATTAACTTGAAAAATAACAGTCTATAATATATAAAGCTTTCCTATGAACAGCGTTTTCTTTTTATTTTCTCAAGCATGCATACTATTATTAGCCGCTGATACATTAACTAATGTCTTAGTACTAAATGCAGTTCTCTCCCAATTTTCCAGAAAAGAACGTCTTATATTGTTATTGCGAGAAAACATTTTTGCTCTTATTAGCATGTTTGCCCTTTACGGAGCTTCCTCAGGCGTCCTTCATGTTCTTGGTTCTCCTTTCTGCGCCATACAAACAGTGGGAGGCGCTGTAGTCATGCTTTCAGGTATGCGCTCAGTATTAAACTTAAATAAAGAAAATCGTTGGGGAAAATTACTCCCCTCACCAGAACTACCTTTAGTAGCCCCGGTAGCCCTCCCCCTAATTATTGGACCTTCCTGGTTAGCAGCTTTTTGCATCCTAGTAGGAAAACATTACAATTTTTCCTTGGTTTGTGGTATACTCATAATTTCTTGGTTTCTCATATCACTAGCAACAATCTTATTACAAGTAGGCATTGTGGGAAAAGGTAGACAAGAAAAGACTAAAGTCTTGTTAGCAACGCAAACTATTTTAGGTCTTTTCGTAACAATAATAGGAGCACAATTATTGCTCTCAGGTTTACAACAAGCTTTTCTATAAAAAGACTTTATGCTGCTAACCTTAATTAACCTTAGTCTACTATTTTACGTTCTTTTTGATGCTCCTGGATCAATCCCAGTTTTTGTATCTTTACTGAAAAATTATTCAGTAAGGAAACAACAGAGAATTATCCTCAGGGAATGCATCTTTGCATTGGTCACTTTATTGTTATTCATTACTTTCGGAAGAAAAATCTTCCATTTTTTTAATATTTCCTTATACGCATTTCAATTTATAGGTGGAGTTCTCCTGTTTTCTGTTTCATTAAAAATGGCTCTGGCACCTCCGATTATTCCTACTGATCAAACTACTTCTGAAACCGAGGATACTTCCGAACCCGTTTTTTTCCCCCTAGCCTTTCCCGTTACCACAGGCCCTGCTGTAATTACATCATTGCTAGGTTACATGGAAGAACACCTATTCCCTAAAGAAATTATTCTTGGAGCAGTGTTTATCTCTTGGGCACTTTCAGTATTCACACTACTAAGCTCTAGTTTTGTTAACCGTGTTTTAGGAAGCTCAGGGCTTGTCGCATTGGAAAGACTATTCAGTATTACTTTATTATTAATGTCTGTAAACCTTATACTTAAAGGTATATCTATAGCATTTAATATCGGGTTTTATATCAAATAGCGTAGTTACATGAAAAGAAATGATCCCTGCTGGTGTGGAAGTCAACACAAATGGAAACATTGCCATTATCCTCAGCGGTCTGCACATGCATCTTGGAATCAACAAAAAAAATATTATGCTTCACAATACAACATTATTTTAAAAACCCCAGAACAAATAGAAAAAATTCGCTACGCTTGCCAAGTTACAGCAAAAATTTTAAATGAATTATGTCAATCAGCCAAAGAAGGAGTCACAACAGAAGAACTCGACCAATTATCTCGTAAATTACACAAAGAATACCATGCTATTCCCGCTCCTTTAAATTATGGATCCCCTCCGTTTACAAAAACTATTTGTACTTCTCTTAATGAAGTAATTTGTCACGGAATTCCTAATGATATCCCCTTAAAAAATGGCGATATCATGAATATAGATGTCTCTTGTATCGTTGACGGTTATTACGGAGATTGTAGCAAAATGGTTATGATCGGAGAAGTTTCAGAAATTAAACGCCGTGTATGCCAAGCTTCTTTAGAATGTCTAAATTCTGCTATTGCCATTCTAAAACCTAACCTCCCCCTATGTAAAATTGGTGAAGTCATTGAAAATTGTGCTGATCTCTACGGATTTTCAGTAGTAGATCAATTTGTAGGACATGGCATAGGAATAGAGTTTCATGAAAACCCTCACGTCCCTCATTACAAAAACCGTTGCGACATCCCTTTAGTTCCAGGAATGATCTTCACTATAGAACCTATGATCAATGTTGGAAGAAAAGAAGGAATTATCGATCCAACAAACCATTGGGAAGCAAGAACTTGTGATAACCAACCCAGTGCACAATGGGAACATACTGTTCTAATTACTGAGACAGGGTATGAGATACTAACTCTTCTAGAGAAGTAATTTCTTCCTCTAAATTTTCAATATACTCCAAAAGTCTTTCAATGATTCTGATATCATTCATGTCTATAAAACTTAAGGAATCTTCCTCTTGTTTTTGTAGCGTAAGGTAATTCTCACGAACTAAAAATAACTCTTTACGAGCAGCTAGCAATGCTTCCGCTTTTGCACTAAACTGCTCTCTCAATTGCAAATATTTCATCTTATAAGATTTATCTTGAGAATCGAATGAAACTTTTTCAGAAGTCACATAACCATGGATCCTCTCTTGGAGCTGCTCTAACTCTATATCTTTCTGTCTTAATTGGCTCTGCAATTTATCTAGCCGTAATTCTAAATCCACAACCTCTTGAACACGAGAATGTAAACTTAAACATTCTCTTTCAAAACTCTCTCGTAATGATCTCTCCTTCTCAAGAGATTCTTCCAAAGACGTCAGCTTCATATCCTTCTCTTGCAGAATACGAGTCCATGTCTGAGCAACTTCTCCTTGCTGTTGGAAATCTACAGACATTTCTTTCTTAGATACCCATGAAAATACTGAGGTAGTCTCATCACCTGCAACAAGACGAACATATTCGTTATGTAACAGCGCATAGTCTTCTAACCAACTATTCTTTTGATCAGAAAGTATTTGAAAATCTAAAGCCATATGTTCTTGTTTTTTACAAGATTCTTGTAACAAAGCTCGACACTTTTCTAAGTCAGATTCTAAAGACTGAGCACGTTTTTCTAAAAACTCACATGCTACAGCCTTATCATGCACTGCCTTATCATAAGAAGAACGTATCCCAGCATGTTCCTCAGAAAGACGATCATATTGTTGCTGTCTATCCATACGCTCATCAATAACTAAAGAAATACCTAAAGAAAAAATCCCCCATGATAATACAAATGAACATGCTAATCCTAAAGACCATAACACAGAAGGACAGATGGAAAAATAGTTATAATAATATATAGGAAAAAATAAACACGAAATTATCCCATACCCCAAAAAACGACCACATAAGGAAGCTATTAATGCTAAAGTAGAAAACAACATCAAGAAACAGACTAGCGCTAAGTCAATTAGAGAGGCACAAGCAAGACCTCCAAAAAGTAAAACAATGGATGATAGAAACACCCACTCTAATGAAAAAGACCTGCATTTAACAACTACAGAATCCTGTGTTAATCTCCGATAAATCTTATAATACAGATGTTTATTAAAAATGTGCATGGCCTCAAATCCAATACAGGACTTCTCCTCTATGACTCTTCTAAAGAATCTTGAGCTTTGGTTAATAAATAGCTAATTAAAGCAGGATCTCCTTCATAGGTCATCTCTACCTTCATCTTGCCATCCGAAGACACATGCCCACACGTTACCAATACATAGGCCTTCACATCTTTTCGAAAAGCTTCTATGTTGTCATCAAACTCGTTTTCAGACACTTCTTTCTCCTCACCACTCAAAAAGCAACTTTTTTCATCCAAAGGCAAAAGAACAAACCCCGTATTTTCTTTAGAAATTTTAAATTTAGAGATCTTAGCTTTTTTAATTTCTCATAATTTTATTAATTCTATTTATCGCTAACAACAAACAACTTATTAAATAACCTCAAAATCTTGTTTAATTATTTTAATTAAAAAACTTCATATTTATTGATAAAATAAAACTAAACAAAACTAATTTTTTTATTATTATGACAGTACAAGCTACAAACACAGTCTCAGTAACAACGTCTGAAACAACAGCGTCCTCTCTTCCGGCATTAACCCCATTAAACACCCCTCCTGTTGGTGCTTTGCTTTTTAGCATTTATGAGCTTCTTTTACAAGCAATCGAAATTCGTCAACAAACAGTTCTGACTCAATCAGAACAATTAAATGATAATACTAATATTCAACAACAATTAAACCAAGAAACTAATCAAATTAAGTTTGCTGTAGTAAGTGCAGGAGCACAAGAAGACGAAATTACCCGTGTACAAAACCAAAACCAAAACTACTCCGCACAACGATCAAACATCCAAGATGAATTAGTAACCGCAAGGCAAAACGGACAAATTATCTTGTCACACGCATCTACGAACATAAATATTATCCAACAATTAGCTTCTCAAGATTCTTCATTCCTAAAAACAACAAACGCCATTGGAAGCACCGTTAACGAAATGAATAAACCTCTTTCATAAACAAGTTGGGAAACAATTTAAAGATAATCAAAGAAAATAGGTAGAAAATTATGTGGCTCCACTCACTAGAACTACAAAACCTTCCCAAAGCAACTATCAGTGTCCCTGATTCAGGAGCTACAGGAGGAATAAATACAGCAACTGCAGATGAGATTATCGAAAAATTCTCAAAAGATTCTAATCCCTTGATTATCACTGTGTACTATGTTTACCAATCCGTACTAATAGCTCAAGATAACCTAACGATTATTGCTCAAGAACTACAGGCCAATGCATCAGCTCAAACATTTCTGAATAACCAAGAAGCACTATACCAATACGTCACCATCCCTAAAAATAAACTTAATGACAACTCATCTGCTTACATACAAGACGTTCAATCCACAAACCAAGCCGTAGGAGCATCCAGACAGGCATTACAAAACCAAATCTCAGGGTTGTCAAATGCATCGCAAGTTATCTCAAGTAACTTAAACACAAACAACAACATTATCCAACAATCATTACAAGTTGGCCAGGCATTAATTCAGACATTCTCACAAATTGTCAGCCTTATCGCAAACATCTAAAAATAATTAAGGAATAACTAAAATGAGTACCTCCGTACTATCCGTAAGTAATAATGTCGAAACTGTCATCCCTGAATCTACTAAAGTAGTATCCGACAACATTCAAATCAATAAACCTTCAGCCATCTATTTCTGTATCTCTGTAATGCTGCAGTTATCTACATCAACAACAGCATTCGCCCAAGCTATTATGGCCGTACTACAAGATAATACGTTAACACAGCAAAAGAAAACTAAAGAACTAATCAACCTTCCCCTACTAAAAGTGCCTGATTTAGTAGAGACTGACAATTCTAAATCCGATTCACCCGAGTATAAAAACCAAACAGAAATTCAATCTTACCAGGCATCTAACCAACAAATTTCTGCAAACCGTCAGCTAATTCAACAAGAACTTGCTACAGCACAACAAAGGGCACAAGCTAACCAGAAATCAGTAAACGCAACTACAACAATATCTATGAAATTGCTACAAGCTACCTCAGCTATCTTAAGTTCGTTAGTAGAATATACTATTAAAGCAAACCTAACAACATCTTCAACTGATGATTAGATAATAACTTCTACTAAAACAATCTATGATCTAATATAAGATATGGTTAACAAGACAAGAATCAGGTCCAACCTCTATGAGGGTTATCTTTCCCGATAAACAGGATAAAAGCCCACTACTTACTCGTGTGCTTAAGCAACTTCCCTCATTTATTTTGATAACTTCGTGTGTATCGCCATTTGTTTCTTATGTATTAAAAAAAATATTTGGTATACCAAGTATTCTTGAAACCCTAGCTCTATCAACTGAAGGAATCCGACAACATAAATTTTGGCAATTAATTACCTACCCCCTAATTACCTCTGATTCATTAAGAATTTATAATGATAGATGCATGGAGATTACACAGCGCTTACTCATAAGAAATGTTCTCTGCTTTATTTTCTTATACAAGGCAACTCAACACATTATTCGGAAATTAGGATCTACAACCTTTTTATTTCTCTTAGTGGGACAAACTCTTCTCACAGGAATTACCACTTGGATACTTTTAAAACTTTTCCATAGTTCACATGCCCTATTCGGACCTGAATGTCTAATCAGTTTCCTATTGCTAATCTGGGTATTTCTCGATCCAGAAAAACGATTAGCACTTCCTACTTTGCCGGTTACCTTATCAAGAAAATGGGCATTCGTTGTTTTAAGTATCTTCTACTTCTTCATCCTGATTCTATCAGGAGCTTTCCCTCTACTTTTTGGATCGATTTTCTCAATGTTTCTAGGAATTTTATTCTGTTTTAAAGAAAAAATTCCTAATCCTTATCGAATTCGCACCTTCTAGTCTCCTCAGAAAACAGAGCAAAAATTGCTGCTCTGGCTTCGCCCACTCCTGAGAGAACCCCCTCTTCAAAACGAAAAATAGGATTTTCTTCCAACATAGAAAAATCCATGGGTTGTAAAAGATCATCAGAAGTTACATTAGGAAGGATAGATTCTCCTACACGTTGCAAACGACATTTCTGATCTTCGTAGAGTTGATCCAATAATTCAAAAATCTTTTTTTTCATTTTTCGCATCACGTTTATTTTTGAAAAATTGTTTCATTAATTGTTCCGATTCTTCATAACAAACTCCAGAATTGCAGATTACCTCATGAAATGGGTGACGTTGATTAAAAACATTTATCCAACTCCCCCCAGCACCTAAACGTATGTCAGGAGCCCCCCAAACAATTCTAGAAATTCTTGACAACTGGATAGCCCCAGCACACATCAAACATGGTTCAAGAGTACAATAAAGCACAGTATCCAATAATCGCCAATTCCCCAGATATTGTGCAGCAGCACCTATACATAAAATCTCTGCATGTGCTGTAGGGTCTTGAAGACTTTCAACAGTATTATGCCCTCGTGCAATAATCTTATTTTTATGAACAATAACACATCCTACAGGAACTTCATCCCGTTCATACGCCTTCTGAGCTTCCTTTAAGGCTTGATTCATAAAATATATATCTTTTTCTAGATCCACTTGCTATACAACAATAATTTTCAATATAATTTAAATTAGATTTAAAACATCACTGATGTCTAAAAAACATCCTGATACTACTTTTTAAACATGTTTATGATCAAAATAAAAACACAGAATCTCTTCCCTCCTAATTTAAAAAAAATCGGTTGACTATACCAATAAGGTGTACATTAACAATCTCCTCAAGTATAATTAGCTTTTGCGGCAATTATTTTAAGGAGACATCCCATGTCTTTGGATAAGGGAATTAAAGAAGAGATTACAAAAAAATTTCAACTTCACGAAAAAGATACCGGTTCAGCAGATGTACAAATTGCTATACTAACTGAACACATTGCAGAACTCAAAGAGCATTTGAAAAGATCTCCTAAAGACCAAAATTCTCGACTAGCGCTACTTAAACTTGTGGGGCAAAGGAGAAAGCTCTTAGAATATCTTAATTCTACAGATACAGAAAGATATAAAAATCTAATTACTAGATTAAATCTAAGAAAGTAGTTTTGTTTATTCTCCTGATAAATGACCTAAGTAAAGGGAACCTTCATGACATTTGAAACAATTTCTATTAATCTTGAGGAAGGTAAAACATTAGTATTTGAAACAGGGAAAGTTGCTAGACAAGCTAATGGGGCTGTTCTTGCCCGCACACAAGAAACTTGGGTTTTTTCATCTGTTTGCGCTGCTGCTTTAGAAGAAGTCGTGGATTTTTTACCTTTTCGCGTAGACTATCAAGAACGCTTTTCTGCTGTAGGAAAGACTTTGGGAGGATTTATCAAGCGTGAAGGACGACCAACGGAAAAAGAAATTCTAGTTTCTCGACTGATAGATCGTTCTATGCGCCCCTCTTTGCCCAATAGGTTAATGCAAGATGTGCAAATTTTATCCTATGTATGGTCTTATGATGGGGTCAATCCACCAGATCCCCTAGCAATTTGTGGGGTTTCTGCAGCTTTAGCTATTTCTGACATTCCTCAAACAAGCATTGTAGCTGGCGTCCGCATTGGTCGAGTAAATAATACTTGGATTGTTAATCCAACAAAAGCCGAAATGGACATATCTACTATAGACCTTGTTCTATCTGGGACAGAAAATGCTATTTTAATGATTGAAGGTCACTGTGATTTTCTTTCCGAAGAAGAAATTCTTGAAGCTATAGAATATGGCCATAAACACATTGTGACGATCTGTCGTGCATTACAGCAATGGCAAAAACAGATAGGAAAAGAGAAAAACACTCGTCATATCATTCCCTTACCAGAAGAAGTATTGTCTTCCGTAAACACTCTCCTAACAGAAGAACAATTTGCTGAACTCTTAACAATAAAAGAAAAAAAGGCATTTGAGGCAGCATCTCAAAAGTTAGAGGAAATACTTATAGAAAAACTTCAAAAAGATGATGCTATTTATACACCCTTTAATATTAAGGCAGCATATAAAAAAGCAAAATCTAACTACATACGTTCTAGAATATTTAAACAAGGGATTCGTGCTGACGGACGCGGTTTAAAAGAAATTCGTCCTATTACTATAGAAACTGCTTTCCTACCTAGAACACACGGAAGTTGTCTATTTACTCGAGGCGAAACACAAACTGTTGCTGTGTGTACCTTAGGTAGCGAAGCCATGGCACAACGTTATGAAGATTTAAATGGTGAAGGGCAATCTAAATTTTATTTACAATACTTTTTCCCGCCTTTTTCTGTTGGAGAAGTAGGAAGAATAGGTGCTCCAGGAAGAAGAGAAATTGGTCATGGTAAGCTAGCTGAAAAAGCTCTGAGTCATGCTCTTCCTGATTCTATGGAATTCCCCTACACAATTCGTATAGAATCCAATATAACTGAATCCAACGGCTCTTCCTCAATGGCTTCAGTGTGTGGTGGGTGTTTAGCTTTAATGGATGCTGGAGTCCCTATTAAAACACCTATAGCTGGTATAGCTATGGGATTAATCCTAGATCAAGATCGTGCAGTCATTCTCTCTGATATTTCAGGAATAGAAGATCATCTTGGAGATATGGACTTTAAGGTAGCAGGAAACTCCGAAGGAATTACTGCATTTCAAATGGATATTAAAGTAGAGGGAGTTACCTTTGCTATTTTGGCATCAGCTTTAGCTCAAGCTAAAGAAGGGCGTCAAAACATTCTGAACACCATGAAAGAAGCTCTAGCAGCTCCTAAAACAGATTTATCTCAGTACGCCCCCCGAATTGAAACTATGCAAATCAAACTGAGTAAAATTGCTACTGTTATTGGACCAGGGGGAAAACAAATTCGCCAAATTATTGACGAAACTGGAGTACAAATTGACATCAATGATTCGGGAGTTGTCAGCATTTCGGCACCATCCCCATCAGCTATAGAAAAAGCAAAATCAATTATTGAAGGCCTAGTCGGTGAAGTAGAAGTAGGGAAAGTCTATGAAGGCCGTGTGACTTCCGTAGTTCCTTTCGGCGCTTTTGTTGAAATCCTCCCAGGAAAAGAAGGACTATGCCATATTTCTGAGTTTTCTAAGCAACGTATAGAAAATATAAGTGATTTTGTTAAACAAGGAGATATGCTGACTGTAAAACTCCTAAGCATCAATGACAAGGGTCAATACAAACTTAGTCATAAAGCAACTCTCAGCGATTAATTTCAAACCAAATACATCTATAAATAAAGCCATCTCTATCATAGAGATGGCTTTATTATTTAAGCACTTGGCCCAAAATTTGTACTATTCCTATAAACAATAGAAAAAGAAAGATAGGGTTCAGCTTGTAGGGTTATTATTTAGCTTTAAAGTACCATCTTTCATTACTTCTTGAGGAGGCGGAGGAGGTAAATCATCCGATGTTTTTTTGAACATCATACCCTCTTCTTTTAAACGAGCTCGTTTCTTTTCAGGATCCCAAGTATGATCCATAATTTCTTTAACATCTTTAGCATCTAAAGTTTCGAACTCAATAAGCATTTGAGTCATAAGCTCTACTTCATCTCGATGTTCTTTAATTATAGTTAAAGCACGCTGATAAGCAGCATCTAATAAAGCTCTTAATTCTCCGTCTATTGATTTTGCTGTTTCTTCTGAATAATTTTTCTCATGATAAGTCCCATAACCAGTAGACATATCAGAACGTTCATCATAAGCCACAGTACCCAGATGATCACTCATTCCCCACTCACAAATCATACTACGCACAAGCTTCGTTGCTTGAGAAATATCTTGCTGTGCACCGCTAGAAACATCTCCTAAAAAGATTTCTTCAGCAGCACGTCCTCCCATAAGAACAGCTAGTTGATCAAAGAGTTCCTTTTTCCAATAACTCAATTTATTTTTCTCTGGAAGAAAATGAGTAGCTCCTAAGGAAAGTCCTCTAGGAATGATTGTTACTTTATCTACAGGATCCGAATGCTGGACACATAGACTGACAACAGCATGCCCTGATTCGTGATAAGCTGTTGTTCGTCTTTCGTCAGTATTCATCTCTAAACTGCGACGTTCCTTACCATAAAGAACCTTATCACGAGCTTCAGCAACATCTACGGCAGTTACAGCAGTGCGGTCTTTACGTGCAGCAAGAAGAGCTGCTTCATTTAACAAATTCTCTAAATCTGCACCCGAAGCTCCCGGAGTACTGCGAGCTACAGCCATAAGATCTACCGTCGGATCCAGCTTAATTCTCTTCGCATGAACAGATAAAATCTCAAACCTTCCCCTAATATCCGGAAGATTCATGACAACACGACGATCAAAACGTCCGGGGCGAAGTAATGCTTTATCCAAGACGTCAGGACGGTTAGTTGCAGCCATGAGGATCACTCCCTCATTCGTTCCAAATCCATCCATCTCAACAAGTAATTGGTTCAAAGTCTGTTCACGCTCATCATGCCCACCACCAATACCTGCTCCTCGATGCCGACCTACAGCATCAATTTCATCGATAAATATAATACAAGGAGCATTCCTCTTGGCCTGTTCAAACATATCGCGAATACGACTAGCTCCAACACCGACAAACATTTCTACAAAATCAGAACCTGCTATGGAGAAGAAAGGACGATCAGCTTCTCCAGAAACGGCTTTAGCAATTAAAGTTTTTCCTGTACCTGGAGGGCCTATTAATAGTACACCCTTAGGAATTCTTCCCCCTAAACTAGTGAACTTTGTTGGATTTTTAAGAAAGTCTACAATTTCTATTAACTCTTCTTTGGCTTCTTCAATACCAGCAACATCGGCAAAAGTAACTTTATTTTGTCCCTTCATTAATAAGCGTGCTGGTGATTTTCCAAATGACATCGCCGAGCCATTCATGCCGCGCACCTGGCGAGAAAAAACAAAATAAACAAAAGCAAGAACTAATAAAATAGGTAAGAAAGTAAATACATAACCTACATAATGAGGAGAGGGTTCTTCGCTTTTAAAAGTTTTCTCTAACACTAAATTTCTAGGCTGATCAGGAGCCTTAAATGTTAAAGAGCGATTATTAACAAATCCCTCCCATTCTTGCTTAGCTCCAGCAAACCAATGGGCAAAAACATCAGGATCCTGCTTCTCTAAGGCACGAGACGATACTTCCTGATTATTAAAGTACCATACAACCTGATTCAACTCTCCACGAAGCTTATCTAACTGTGCCTGATTGACATGACTATCTTCTATAAGCTTTTCATATTTATTCCGTTCTTCACGGTACATCCGAACCGAACGCAACTGTTCAAACCGCTCTCCTTTATCCGATAAAGCCAATGAAGAAGAAATTCTAAGTAAAGAACTTATTACCCTTTGATATAGGGCACGCAATTGCTCAGCATCCATGGTCTGAGTTAAAGAAGACTCTACTTGCTGATATAGATCCTTTAGTTCACGCTTTAAAGCATCTGAGCCAATGCCTAATGCAGGTGACAAGTATTTTCCTATAAGTTCATATAAATCTGAACCAAAGGTGCGTAAGTTTTCATAAGATGAAGGTAACGTAGAAAAACGTTTTTCTAAAGAACGCAAATTGATAATTTGAAAATTATTCTCCCCATGCACTATAAACGCGGGTGATGAAAACTGCCCTGATTCTATACTGGGAGAAATCAAATACCCCGTTTCAGGAATTGGTGATCCCGAAATAGCAGAAAACCAAGTAATAGAGTTCTCTACTTCTTTTTCAAGATACGTTAAGTTCTTAGTTACTTCATGAAGATCAAAATCTAGTTGATGTCTCTGATTTATAAGTTCTAAATAATGATAACGTATTTGACTATCTTCCGGTGCTGATTCATAAAAGCGCCCACTAAATGAAACTAAGTTATCATTTAAAGCAACCTTACGACTATCTTCAGGATGAATTAACTTTAAATTTACTAAATGCTCTAACTGATGGCTAAAATTTACCCGAGCTTTCTTGGCAACCAAAAAGTTTTGAATAGCAACCACACCAAAAATCACACCAAATAAAAGGAAAAAAAGACCGTAGGAAAATTTTTCTTCGACTCAGGCTTCATTTTTTTATCTTTAGACATAAACTACACAACTAAGCTAATCAATCTGACAAGTAATTATTAAATATATCAAATTTTTATTATTTTGTTTATAAAACCCAGTTATAAATATAAAATATGAAAACTCTGCACATACTGATGTTATCGACACTCACTCACTAAAAGATGCGCAGTCGGTTATTATATACTTTCTACTCTATCATTACTACCCCTGCTTTTACGATTACTCTTTTCTTTTGTAATCGCAATTGCACCGGAAATCCACGAACCAAATGTTCATAAACCGTTTGTAAGGCATGTCTTGAAACAATAATATTCGCTTTCGAAAAGAATTCTTTAAATACCCATTTAGCAAGAAAAACTTGTTCTAACAATTCCTTAGGTACTTCAAGAAACCAACTTGCGTTTTTTTTGCTTATATTTGCAAGAAAAGGTTGTGCTTGATTACGAATATATTGGAAAAGTTCCTCAGAATCCTGGGATAATGCAAGTAATGGCTGCGTGATGTTCTTCCCAAAAACATCTTCTAACCACGGGAATATCTTCTTACGCATACGTGCACGAAGATAACGCTCGTCTGTATTTGTGCTATCCCGAATATAGGAGATGTTTGCATCATCTAAAGTTTTGGATAATACAGACTTAGGAATATGTAGTAGTGGTCGTAAAAGAGGAATACCTCGATAAAATGCCTGTGGAGCCATTCCCTTTAAATTGCTGAGATGCGCGCCCTCAAATAATCGCTTCATCACTGTTTCCGCCTGATCTGTAGCATGATGAGCTAAAAATATCCCTGACAATTTTTTTCTACGCATAGCCTGTAGAAAACAGCATAACGATACTGACGTGCAGAATTTTCCATGTTTCTGGGGCTGCCCTCTACTAGAGGGGCACGATCCATAATAAAAGGAACATTCTCCTGGAAGCATTTCTCCTCCAGTTCTTTGGCTTCAATAAAAGAGGTATCCCTCCAGCCATAGTCAATATGCACAGCAACAAATGTTACTCCCCAAGATTTAAGGAGATAAAGCAGAAATAGCGAATCACTTCCTCCTGATAAAGCTAATAAGTAATTTTTTTTCATATCTAAAGAAGAAAAAAAAACTTCTAATTGCTTATCATTTCTGAGTAGACGATGTAACATAATTCAATAGTCCGTTACAAATTTTTCTTTGAACAACAAATTCAGGTTACCGGCATACCTAGGATATCGCCAATGCTCTTCCTACTTCTGTAACTTTGGAAAACTCTTAATTAGGTATATCATGCCCATTTTATGGAAAGTGTTAATTTTCCGTTATTTAAAAACAGTGGTCTTTTGTACATTAAGCTTAATCTGTATTTCTATTATTAGCTCTCTTCAAGAAATTGTTAGTTACATAGCAAAAGATGTTTCTTATTCTACAGTCTTAAGGTTAACTGCCTACCAAATCCCCTACTTATTGCCTTTTATTCTTCCCGTCTCCTGCTTTATTTCTTCCTTTTCCTTGTTTCGTCGACTATCTGATAACAATCAAATCACTTTTCTCAAAGCTTCAGGTGCCTCTCAGGGAATCATCTCTTTCCCCATCTTGATGATTTCCTGCGCTATTTGCTGTATCAATTTCTATACGTGTTCTGAACTTGCCTCCATCTGTCGATTTCAATCATGCAAAGAAATTGCACATATGGCAATGACTTCTCCAACTCTTTTGTTACAAACTCTACAGAAGAAAGAAAATAATCGTATTTTCATTGCCGTAGATCATTGTGCAAAAAGTAAATTTGATAATGTCATTATCGCTTTAAAGAGAGATGAAGAAATTGCTAACATAGGAATCATTAAAACAATTATTCCCAATGTAGCTAATGACAGTGTAGAAGCTAAAGAAATCGTCATGATTTCTAAACTTCCTGCGAACTTAGTAACCCAAAACTCTACAGATACTAATGAATATTATATTGAAACTCTTGACGAAATGCTTATTCCCAAGATTACCTCTACATTATTCGCTGGGAAATCTTATATGAAAACACGGACGGATTACTTGCCATGGAAACAACTAGTAAAACAATCCTTTAATCGTGCTCATTTACCAGAGACTCTAAGAAGAATTGGCATAGGACTATTATGTATTACCCTAACATATTCTGGTATGGTTTTAGGTACTTATAAACCTCGATTTCGGAAATCTATAACCTTATACTGTATATTTCCTATATTAGATCTGGTCTTATTAATTGTAGGGAAAAACACAAATGCTCTCCTTGCTGCATTTATGCTATTTATTATGCCTCAACTAGTTTCATGGATTGTTTTCGCTGTTCGTGCATATCGAGAAAACCGAGGTTACGCATAAACTTATGTATATCTGGAAACGCTATTTATTAACAAAATTCTGGTTTTCTTTAGGATCACTCATTGTATTATCGTTTATTTTTTATGCCTCTATTCACCATGCCTTACACACTATAAAAGGCAATGCCTCCACTCTTACCTCAGGAGCTTCATTAAAACTTTCTATTTTGTACTATCTCGCTCAAATTTCTCTAAAAGCGGAATTTTTAATTCCGCAACTTGTTGCTGTTGCAACAACAATGACCTTATTTTCCATGCAAAACAAACGAGAAGTACTTTTACTGCAAGCATCTGGATTATCATTAAAATCTCTAACGGCACCTTTAATCCGCTCCAGCTTGTTTATCACTTTGATTCTCTATGGAAATTTTCAGTGGCTTCATCCTATATGTGAAAAAATATCAACAACCAAAGAACATATAGATCGAGGAACTCTAGATAAGGCTCAGGATAAAATTCCTGCTCTTTACCTTAAAGATCAAACAATCCTCTTATACTCTTCTATTGACCATAAAACTCTTACACTTAATAAGGTCTTTTGGATTAAAAATCCTCAGACCATCTACACCATGGAAAAGCTTGCTTTTACAACTCCCTCTTTACCTATTGGTCTAGACGTAATTCGCTTTTCAGGGACAGAATCTGGGGGTATGGAACTTAGTGAATTTTCAGATATGAAAGAATTCCCGGAAATTGAATTCGGATTTTACGATAATCCTTTTTCTAAGATCTTCACGGCTGGGAGAAAAAATCGTCTTTCGGAATCTTTTCGGGCTATTCCTTGGAACGCTACCGGACTCGGTTTATCTACAAATATTCCTCAGCGTATTTTATCTTTATTATCTATATTTTATTATATGTTGATCTCCCCTTTAGCATGCATTTCAGCGATGATTCTTTCTGCGTATCTTTGTTTAAGGTTTAGTCGTATACCTAAAGTAACTCTTGCATACATTGTTCCATTAGGTGCCATCAATACTTTCTTTGTATTTTTGAAAGCAGGTATTGTTCTTTCTAATAGTAGTGTGTTACCTACGTTACCAATTATGTTATTTCCTCTGATCATTCTTACTATGTTCACTAGTCTTGCTTATGCGAAACTTCAGTGATTTCACTTAAGTAATCCGAAAAATCCCATTTTTCTAGATCATAATCAAAGAATTTTTTAATTCTGCCTAAGTTTTGTCTATTCTTTCTCAGGCAATTCACAAATTTACTCAATAGTTCAATGTGGTGTACAAAAACTAGTCGATCTCTAGCTACTAAAGTTGGGGTAAGAATTTTAACTAGAAGTAATTTTAATTTATGTTCATCCCAGAAATTCTCATTAGAGAAGAAAGAAAATCCTGCAATAAATACAGAAGCATAATCCAATCCATCCTTAGACATAACTATAAGATTATTAGGACTAAAAAATTCTATAAGTTTAAAAACTATAAGATAGGATACCACGTGAAGTAATAGAAGCTTATCTTTTCTGAATAGGATTTTTTTCTTAGAAAATAAAGTGTCTCTTAATACATCTAAACTATCATCAAGAAACTGACGTATATTCTCCTGAACTGTTTTAGAAATGGAGAATAGAGATAAAGAATCTGAACTATTGAATTCTTCTTTCAATGTGGAGAAGAAATCAACAAAGGTTTCTTGTTCCCCATGAGTATCTTCTAAACTTTTTAATAGTTCTTCTGGTTCAGGAAATGAAAATATATAGGCTCTAGAAATCCTCTCTACACTTTCTTCTATAACACGACTTCGTGCACGGTCTTTTCTAGACATGCGATTCTGGATATTTAATACTAACGTAGTCTCTTGAAGAGACTCTTTAGCAGCAAGAAAGCTTAAAAACTCTTCATTACAAGTTGCATAGAGTATAGATCCCTGTGTTATTGGACTAGGAGAACGAATAACACGTATAGATTTATCTCCTAATTTTAATGTTCCTTCCCATCCAGGCAGCATACCTAAAATAATAGGATCAAAAACTGTAGAACGTGGTTCCAATAACCTATCGATAGCTTTAAATAAAGGGCCGTTAGGATACTTAGATAAAAAACGATACAGATCGTCATACATTTCTTTAATATACTGACCTGATAATAACGATTTTTTATTTTCTTCTTGAGGTTGTACTTGTATATGGAAATAAAGATAACGAGCAGCCTCTGTAAACATCAGCCTACTTTCAAACAGCCCGCTACTTAATGCGGAAACTAATTGATGTGACTGTTTTTCTATCAATTCTTCTTGAGTTGTATTGCTTAAAGCCTTCCATGCTTGTCTGAGAAAATATAAAAAATCATGAAAATAGCTGATATTATCCTTAGAAGGGTTATTTATTATTATATTCTCTTTATATCTGGAGAAAAATAAAGCCATAACTGCATTATGAGTTTTTTCTATTACTTCTATTTCTAAATTACTCAATGCAGTTTTATAAAAAATTCTAATGGGCATGTCATTGGTAAATACCAATGAAGAAACTATATGATGTATTTCCTCACTATGCCAGAGGGCTGTTTTTGTTAACGGATCGCCCTCATGCGCTGTTTCATGTAACTTCCCTTGCTTACAAATAATTTGGGTTAGTGTGTCTGTATAAAAACGTTTATTTTCCTCATCAGATATGTAAAATAATTCATAAGAACGATCTCTCTTTACCTCTACTAGATTATTTAGAAACCTTTCTTCATTTGTATCTACTTCTGACTCTGCAATCTCTCCATGATTATCTTCATCAACAAGTTTATGACTAAGATTAACCTGAATCTTATTGTATACCTTATTCAATTCAGAATAATCGTGAACCAAACTCTGATAAAGATTACGTTCTCTACTTTCTAGAAATGAAAATACATTCTGAACATTGGAAATAAGAAAATTAGATTCCTGTAAGGCTTTATTAGCCTCACTTTTAGGTAGAGTACCTGCTCTCTTGAGATAACTCTCTATATTTTTAAGGGCTTGTTTCATTTCATAAACATGACTGTTTTCTCTTGAAATATCATTGTTCTGAGGACTAGAAACATAGGTAGGTAAGGAACCGTAAGAAATCTTTTTTAACTTTTCTAAATGCTGTAATGCTGTTTCAAAATTATAATTAGATTTTCTCATGATTACCCGAAAAGAAGCAAAAAACTAAATTAATTATTATTCGATCGTTTTTATAATTTATTATAAAAACAAATTTACTATCAATTAATTTTTAAAACAAAAAATGATTATAAGTTTAAATTAAACAATTTAGAAAAGATAAAAATAATAAATATTTAGAAAGGAGAAAAACTCCTCAAAGGAAAATCTAAAATACTGATTTACAAAGGAACGGAAGAAGAGGGATTCGAACCCCCGGACCCTTTCAGGTCTCCTGTTTTCAAGACAGGTGCATTAAACCGCTCTGCCATTCTTCCCTAAGAAAATTGTTGTAAAAATCTGAGATCGTTTTCACAAAAAAGACGAATATCAGAAATGCCATGTTTTAACATAGCTAATCTTTCAATTCCCATTCCAACAGCGTAGCCAGAATATTTTTCTGGATCTATTCCACTATTGCGTAGGACTTGAGGATGTATCATACCAGCTCCGGCTACTTCTAACCAACCACTATGTTTACATAGGGAGCATCCCCTTCCGTGACACTCACAAGAAATATCTACTTCTATGCCTGGCTCAACGAAAGGAAAATAACTATGTCGTAAACGCAATTCGACTTTCCTTTCAAAAAAAATAGGATAAAACTCTGTAAGCATTGCTGTCAGGTCAGAAAGAGTTACGTGATTATCAAGATAAAATGCTTCTACCTGGTGAAAAATGACATGAGATCGTGCTGAAATATCTTCATTACGAAAACACAAACCGGGAGCCACAATTTTTATGGGTGGAGCTTTCTTCTTGAGTTCACGAACTTGCACATTAGAGGTATGAGTACGTAATAGCGTTGTAGGATCTAGATAAAATGTGTCATGCATTTGCCTAGCGGGGTGATCTTCATCAAAATTGAGTAGGGAAAAATTATTTTTCTCACTTTCAATATGCGGTGCTTCTCGAACAGAAAACCCTAGGTGTACGTAGATATCAACAATATCATCCAAAACTTTTTTAACAATGTGTCTACCTCCTGAGCAAAAAGGCTCTCCTGGTAGAGTTACATCTATTTTATCTTTTAGGAATTCTTTATGTTCTTCAGCAAGAAGAATGCGATGACTTTTATCTTGAATTAACTCTTCAATATAAGCTTTACAATCATTGATAGAGGCTCCTAATTGAGCTTTCCCCTCAATAGGACACTCTCTTAATTTTTCAGCGAATCCTCGAAAAATCCCTTTTTTTCCTAGGTAACGTACCTTTAGGTCAAAAAGATCTTTCGAAGAATGTACTTGATCTAATTCAGTACAAAACTGCTGCTTAGTAGCTGCAAGCTCCTCTTGAATCGTCATGAGATTTCTTTCCTATACAGCCATTTCCAAAGCCTTTTTCGCTTGATTAGCTACTTCTGCAAATCCTTGAGGATTATGAATAGCCATTTCTGAGAGCATTTTTCTGTTTAAACTAACTCTAGCATATTTTAAGCCACAAATTAAACGGCTATAGGATAAACCATGAATTCTTGCGGCCACATTGAGACGCATGATCCAAAGACTACGAAAATCACCTTTCCGATCCTTTCTATGCATATAATTAAAAGCCATGGCTCTCATTACAGAAGACCTACTCTGGCGAAAATGACCTTTTCTATCTCCCCAAAAACCTTTAGCCTGTTTTAATATACGCTTACGACGACGTCTGGAGGCTACCGAACCTGTTGCTCTTACCATAATAAATAATCCTTTACATTAAACAAGCATCATTCGCTTATACGTACCTAACTGCCCTTTATCTACTAGAGGCTGTTTAGATAGGTTGCGTTTTTCTTGCGAAGATTTTTTTGAAAGTTTGTGCCTTTTCCCTGGGCGACATCTCTTTAACTGACCTGAACCGGTTAGCTTAAAACGCGCCGCAACGGATCTATTGCTTTTCATCTTGGGCATGCAATTTTTCCTGCTTTTTTTTAGTTTTTACAGCTCCTGGAGCTACGATACAAATTAGAGAACGACCATTTAATTTAGGCTCTGACTCTACAAATCCCACATCTTCCAGTCCTTGGCTCATCTTCTGTACAACTTTGTGCCCATGTTCGGGATAAGCAAGTTCACGGCCTCGAAACATACAAGTAATCTTGACTTTGTTCCCTTTTTCAATAAAAGCTCGTGCTTGTCTTAACTTAGTAGAAAAGTCGTTATCATCAATATTAGGTTTTAATTTGACTTCTTTGATTCTTACTTGGTGTTGAGCCTTCTTACTGTCTTTTTCTTTTTTGGTTAAATCATAGCGATACTTGCCATAATCCATAATCTTACATACGGGGGGCTCACTATTAGAAGCGACCTCTACAAGGTCCAAATCTGCCTCCCGGGCTAAATCCAAAGCCTCTTTAATACCTAATATGCCTAACTGCTCGCCACTCGAACCTATGAGACGAACCTTAGGTGCTCGTATTTGTCTGTTAATTTTTAAATTTAACGCCACACTCTATCCCGATTACTCGTTAACATGACCTTACAATGATCAGAGGCCGGTATTCATGCTTAGCAAACCTATGGGAGTAACCCCAAATATCGCCTAGACAAGCAAGCATAAGATCTTATGGAATCCTCAAAAGAAAAGCAATTGAAATCCTATTATTTATCTAAGATTTGTTACTGATCTTTGTCCCCGGAATTGATGTTTATCCACAAGTAAATTTTTTATATCCAAGTTAGCATCATTGGTGTTCAACATATCCTAATCATAATTTTTTATTGCGATTAAAACTTTCTTAAATATAGAATTGGTCTCTTTGATGTCTCGCATCTCTAGGCTATGTTAAATTTTAACATTTAGCAAGTTGAGAGGTACTTTAATATAATCAGGAAACCATTTACTTGTTTGGTGTTGTCATGTCTACGTTGACCTCTGATTTTCCAGGGGCTTACGTCAAGCTACCTCGCTCTCTTCCTAGGAGGAAAATGCGTGAAGTTGTGTTGCAGATATTATATGCTTTGAGTATGGATCCTTCGTCAGAGGCGAGTTTAGTCCCTCTTGTAATGTCTGAAACTGCTGTGGCGCAAAGACACGTTCTCCTCGCTTTAAACACTTCTAAAGAAATTCTTGCTAAATCCTTAGAATTAGACGTGTTAATCTCTCAAACTATTAAAACAATTTCATTTAGTAAGCTAACTTTAATGGAAAAAAATGTATTACGTCTAACTCTGTTCGAATATTTTTATAATGATAAACCAATAAGTACTGCTATTTTAATTGCTGAGGCTACAAGACTCATCAAAAAATTTAGCTACGTAGAAGCTTGCGCTCTTATTTATGCGGTGTTAAACGACATTTTCCGTTTATCCTTACCTACCATAGAAAATTCAGAAACTAGACTAATATGTGGTTAGCCTAGGATATCAGTATATCTTAAATACTTCATGGGAATCTTCGACGTGAAAGAATCTACTACTATACAATTCCCCTTCTCTGTTCGTCGCGGTGTTTGGTTAAGCAAGTATTCTACATTCCGTATTGGAGGACCTGCTAATTACTTTAAAGAAATTCAATCTGTTAGTGAGGCTCAAGAAGTTATTCGTTTTCTTTATAGCCATAATTATCCTGTCGTCATTATAGGGAAGGGGTCAAACTGTTTATTTGATGATGAAGGTTTTGATGGTTTCATCTTATTTAATAATATCCAGGGAAAAGAGTTTCTTTCTGAAACTACTGTTAAAGCATATTCGGGTATGTCTTTTTCCTATCTAGGGAAAACGCTTTCTTCCTGTAGATACTCTGGTCTAGAATTTGCCTTAGGTATCCCTGGATCTGTTGGTGGTGCAGTATTTATGAATGCTGGGATTGGAGAACAAGATGTTGCCTCAGTTATTGAAAGTGTTGAGGCTATCGATTCTCAAGGTAATATTATTTCCTATACAGCTGAGCAATTAGATTTTGGTTATCGTACTTCACGATTTCATCATTCCAAAGAATTTATTTTATCTGCGACCTTTAGGATCTTTCGGAATTCTTCAGCCTTACAAACATCAAAACAATTATTACAACACCGTCTACTATCTCAACCATACCAATTGCCTTCCGCAGGCTGTATTTTCCGGAATCCAAAAGGAAATTCTGCAGGGAAATTAATTGATGAAGCAGGTTTTAAAGGCTTTTCTTTCGGGGATGCACAAATATCACCGAAACACGCTAATTTTATTGTGAATACAGGAAGAGCAACTGCTCATGAAGTAAAACAACTTATTCAGATAGTAAAAGATAAACTGCAATCCCAAGGCATCAATTTAGAAGAAGAAATTCGTATTATTCCCTATCGCCTTCCTTGAAGGGAACGGAATACTAATAATCTAGGGGCTTTCTTTCTATTTATAACATAAAAAGTTTCTACCTCCCACTGTTGTGGATCGAGTTCCCTCCCTAATTTTTCTAATGCTAACATTTCCTTTTCTCCTTCTTCATGACCTGGATAACATACTACGGTAATTACCCCCTGATTTGTGACCAAAGTCAAGGCTTTCTGAATACTTGCTATCGTAGTTTTTTCTAAAGTAGTGATACATTTATCACCCCGAGGAAGGTAACCTAAATTATAATGAAATAACTTCGCTCCTACTTCGTTAATGTGCTCATGTGATTGTTTTTTAAATGTTATGATTTTATGTTCTTCTTCTGATAACGATGTTAAACACAAGTGTTTAGCTCTATCTAAGGCTTCCTGTTGCACATCATAAGCAACAATTTTTCCTTTTCCTTTCAGTAAACGTGCTAGAACTACGCAATCTTTACCGTTACCGCAAGTGGCATCGACAACGCAATCTCCAGCAATAAGAACTTCTTGAAAAATTACATGAGAGAGGTGAACAACATTTCCCTGATATTTGCCTATTTCTCTAAACATATACAATGCCTATTGCAAAGATACTCTGTTCTCAATAACATGTTAGTCTTATGAATTGGGGTATTAGCTCAGTTGGTTAGAGCGTCACGTTGACATCGTGAAGGTCAGCTGTTCAAGTCAGCTATATCCCACATCTTTTATAAATTCTGTATAAAAGATTTCCCTACCCTTAGATCTCCAGAGCTTCTCAAACCAAGATTCTCCATAATTATCTATCGATTGATAATACGGTTCATGCAGTCTGGGGACTAAATGACTCTGCATGATGTTTATAGCTTCAATGAGATATATTTTATCATCCGTAACGAGAGTTAGTCCGCCCTTATCCTGTAATACTCTAGCAATATCTTGAACAAATTCCTTTTGAAATAAACGATGTTTTTGATGTCGTGTTTTTGGCCAAGGGTCAGGAAAATTTATGACAACCCGTTGTAAACTAGAATCGCTTACATAGTAGCGAAAAAATGTTTGGGCGGCACCATGAACGATTCTTAAATTATTTACTTGCGAATTTTTCATTTTTGACCAAATTTTTCTAACTCGATCAAATCGCTTTTCAACGGCAATCCAGTTAATATGTGGAGTAGATAGAGCCTGAGAAACTACCCAGTCACCATTTCCTGAACAAAGTTCACAAATAACTGGTTGAGAACTACTGAAAAAACTATCCCACGGCATGAGAAAACGTTCATGATCAAAATAATACTCAGGAACATATAAGATAAAATCTTGAATCCTGGGGCTCCGTTCTTTCCAAAGAAAAGGAAGTTTTAAATCTTGAGGCTTCATTAAAATGGGATGAATGGTGATTTTAAAAGAAATAAGATTTCTACTTCAGAGGATTATAAAACCTCATTCAGTTTTTTATAAGATATTTTTCTTCTAAGATAATTAATGTATATGAGAAACGTTATCCATATCAAAAAAAACGACTTTTAGAATCTTCTAAAAGTCGCAGAAAATCATTCAATAAAAACTTTAGTTTTCTATCCTACCAAAGTAAACTTCCGGAAGTTTGGTATTCTGTGACACGAGTTTCAAAAAAGTTTTTCTCTTTATTGAGATCTATAGTTTCACTCATCCAAGGAAAAGGATTCTTTGCATTATAAATAGGCCTTAGACCTATTCTTTCTAAACGACGATCTGCAATATGGCGAACATAATCAATAAACATTGAAGATTTTAATCCTAAAATACCTCTAGGCAAACAATCTCTAGCATAATCAATTTCCAAATCTACAGCTCTCTCAATCAAATCTACAATTTCATTTTGCAATTCTTGTGTCCAAACTTCGGGATTTTCTTCTTTGATACCATTAATAAGATCAATACCAAAATTCAAATGAATAGTTTCATCTCTTAAAATGTACTGATACTGTTCTCCTATTCCTGTCATTTTGTTCTGACGATGGAAAGAAAGGATCATCACAAAACCGCTATAGAAAAAGATCCCTTCCATAATGATATAATAACCTACTAAGTTCTTAATAAATTTACGTAATCCTTCTAAAGAGTCTGTAGAAAAGTTAGGGTCAACTATATCTTGAGTTAAATACATTTGAAAGTCATCTTTAGCTTTGATGCTGGCGCGTTCATTATATGCATTGAATACCTCGGATGCTTCAAGACCTAAAGATTCACAAATATAAAGAAAGGTATGCGTATGGACTGCTTCTTCAAAAGCTTGTCTTAACAAATATTGACGTGCTTCAGGATTAGTAATATGTTTAAAAATAGCTAAAACAATATTATTGCCTACTAAGCTTTCTGCAGTGCTGAAAAACCCTAAATTTAAAAGGATTACCCGACGTTCGTCTTCAGAAAGATCTGCTGATTTCCACAAAGCAATATCCCGAGCCATAGGAACCTCGGTAGGCAACCAATTATTTGCACATCCATTGAGATAATGTTCCCAAGCCCACTTATACTTAATGGGTACTAACTGATTTACATCAACTTGATTACAATTTACTAGACGCTTACTGTCTAGCTGAACACGTTTTAACTTCCCTTCAAAAACATCTGCTTCCATAACTCTCCCTCTCTTTTTTGATTACTGACAAGATTCACAACCCTCTTCGAGAGAACAGGTTGGCACTTCTTTAAACCTTTCTACAATGATATCTGTGGAAGCTGATTTATTTTTCATCCATCTTGGTTGAATCCCTCGTTTATTAATATCAGTAAACGACTTCTCTACAGAAGTTGCTGCTGAAGATCTTAAATAATAAGTTGTTTTTAGCCCCTTCTTCCAAGCTGTAAGATACATTGCTGATAATTTTTTACCATTAGGCTCAGATAAATATAGGTTAAGAGATTGCCCCATATCTAGCCATTTCTGCCTTCTAGAAGCACATTCGATAATCCATTCGGGATCGATTTCAAATGCTGTAAGAAAAATTTTTTTTAAGTCATCAGGAATGCGTTCTATTTCTAACAAAGAACCATCAAAATATTTTAAATCGTCTAACATATCTTCATCCCAAAGCCCCAATTCCTTCAGCTTTTGAATTAAATATACATTAGGTACTGTGAATTCCCCTGATAGATTTGACTTTACGAACAAATGCTTATACGTAGGCTCTACTGATTGAGTCACCCCAATAATATTAGAAATGGTTGCTGTAGGAGCAATTGCCATGGTATGGCAGTTTCTCATTCCATAAGCCTTAATAGATTCGCGTACAGGAGTCCAATCCTTATACGAAGAAGTATCCATATCAAGATATTCTTCCCCACGATATTCTTTTAGTAATTCTATAGTGTCTAAAGGCAAGAAGCCTCGGTCCCACTTTGATCCCTTATAAGAGCTGTACGTACCTCGTTCTTTCGCTAATAAACTTGAAGAAAGAATGGCGTAGTAGGCGATCAACTCTGAACTACGATCTGCAAATTCTACAGCTTCCTGAGAAGCGTAGCTAATATTTAATTTATATAAGGCATCTTGGAAGCCCATGACTCCCAGTCCAATGGCCCTATGTTGTAAATTAGCATTTGCAGCCTCTACAGTAGGATAGAAATTAAGATCAATAATATTATCTAAAATACGAATAGCTGTAGAAATAGTGTCACTAAGTTTTTCTTCATCAATAGTTCCGTCAACAATATGTTCTACTAAATTGATAGACCCTAGGTTACATACAGCTGTTTCTGTCTCTGAACTATTCAACAAAATTTCGGTACATAAATTTGAACAACGAACGACACCCACATGATCTTGAGCTGAACGAATATTTGAGGGATCTTTAAATGTCATCCATGGATGACCTGTTTCGTAAAGCATACTGAGCATTTTTCTCCATAAATCTTCTGCGGGGACTTTTTTGTATAATTTGATTTCTCCAGAATCAATCTTTCTCTCATATTCTTCATAAAGCTGTTCGAATTCCCAGCCAAAAGATTCGTGTAACCCAGGAACATCATCGGGGCTAAATAAAGTCCAAGTACCTTTCTGCTGTAAACGTTTAAAAAATAGATCAGGGATCCAGCTGGCTGTATTAATATCATGAGTACGCCGACGTTCATCTCCTGTGTTTTTTCTTAATTCTAGGAAATCTTCATAATCTAAATGCCAGATTTCTAGATAAACACACATTGCTCCCTTGCGTTTACCCCCCTGATTGACAGCGATTGCTGTATCATTAGCAACCTTAATAAACGGGATAACTCCCTGACTTTTTCCATTAGTTCCTTTAATTAGAGCTCCTGTAGCACGAACTCCTGTCCAATCATTTCCAATGCCTCCGGCCCATTTAGAAAGCATGGCATTATCAGCGATAACTTTATAAATATGTGCGAGGTCATCTTTTATAGTGGATAAATAACAAGAGCTTAGTTGGGAATGACGCATTCCCGAATTAAACAGTGTAGGTGTTGCCGGTGTATAACGGAACGTAGAAAGAAGATTATAAAAAGTAATCGCCCATGCGGTTTTATTTTCACCTTCGTTTAAAGCTAATCCCATAGAAACACGCATCCAGAAAATTTGTGCTGTTTCTAATCTACGCCCCTCATGTTGATTAAAGTAACGATCATAGAGATTTTGTACTCCCATATAGGAAAACTGTTGGTCTCTAGAAATATCTAAAGATTCTGCTAAAGCATCGAGATCATATTCTTTCAATAGGGGATTCAACCGATATTGTTCTCCATGCAGAATATACTCCTTGAACCATTGTTTTTGTGTTTCAACAAGATCAGGATCTGTTGCATTCTTACCTAATGTTTCTTCATAAACTACGTTCATAAGCAACGCTGCAGCTACAAAAGCATAGTGAGGTTCTTTTTCGATATTTGCTCTAGCTGCCATAATACAAGCTAATGCGACTTCAGACTCCTTTATTCCTGAATAAAAATTTGTAAATGCCATTTCTGCAAGCAAATGAGGATCTGTAGTGTCTGGGAATCTTTGACATGCCCACAATAATCTTTCTGTTAATTGAGCCTTATTTATGTGATAATGTGTGCCGTCCAGTCGAATTACTTCATAAGTTTCTGTATTAACTTCTTCTTGTACTTTAGGAGTTTCTTCTTGACGATCGCGTACTCTTGCACGAGCTTCTCTATATAAAATATAATTTTTTGCAACTTTATAATGACCAGCAACCATCAATTGTTTTTCAACAATATCTTGAATGGTTTCGATATCAATACTATTTTCTGGAGAACTTACAGCTAAGATCTCTTCAACAATTTTGTTTGTTAAAGTATTGATTTCTAATAGAATCTCTTGTTGAGGCACATCAACAATTTGTTTCGTAGCACGGAAAGCTTTTTCCAAAGCTGCAGAAATTTTCATAGGGTTAAACCGAACAACGTTGCCGTCCCTGCGCACGACTGAAGTGTAGTGCCAAGATCCTTCACGCTGTTTTTTATGCTGATCCCTATAAATAATATAATCCCTAGCAATATCCTGTAAGCCATTAACATACAATTGATTCTCTACCATGTCCTGAATGCGCTCAACAGTAATGACTTGACCTTCACGAATTTTCCTTACAACCTCATTCACAACCTGATGAGTAATTGTAGAAATGGAAACTTCGAGATCTTTAGGCAGAGGAGAACCATCTTCTAAACGACGCGTATCACGAAAAGCAGCCTCTAGAGCTTGGAATATACGATTTTGATTAAAGGGAACGAACATTCCATTGCGTTTCACAATAGTATAATGCTTCTCATCTACTTCGACCATATTCCCCCACCTCAATGCCAACATATATTCTAACCAAACAACAGCGACTCATTCTCTACACATTTTAGAGTAACTTCCCTACAAATTTAAGACTCAATAAAAACACAAAGAGAGCCCCTCTTCCCTGGAGAAGTTTTTCTAAGAAACCCAATATGTAGTGAAACATTATGCGCTTGTATACTATATATAGGAATAGATGCTGTTTCGTGCAATTGAAAAGTAATCTCTTTCTCCGGAAAAAATATGGCGTTCATGCACTTTTTGTCCTGTTATTTTCTCATGATCTTTTTGCCAAAAACTTGTTGATTTTAGATGAATATATTATGCTGAAGCGGTAGTTAAAATTTCGCATTTCTTATGGTAGGATTAGAATCAGATATCCGAGGTAAGCGTCGAGCAGTGACTCCTAATGCTATTACTGCCTTTGGTTTATGTTGTGGGCTATTTATTATTTTCAAAAGTATTTTAAAGACCTCTTCTTCCATTGAACTTTTACACCGACTTCAAGGACTTTCTCTTTTATTGATCAGTGCTATGATAGCTGATTTTTCAGATGGAGCTATTGCTCGCATTATGAAAGCAGAAAGTGCATTCGGAGCACAATTTGATTCTCTTTCTGATGCTATTACTTTTGGTATAGCGCCACCATTAATTGCCATTCGAAGTCTTGATGGAGTGTATACTGAGGGCTTTTATTCTTTGCTTCTCTTGATCACGTCAATTATTTACTCCTTATGCGGAGTTTTGAGGCTCGTACGCTACAATTTATTCTCTAAAAAGCCTTCTGATACAACGCGCATCTCTTGTTTTATTGGATTACCTATTCCTGCTGCTGCGGCTTGCGTGGTTTCTTTATCCTTACTACTAGTTTCTAACTTCTCAACCGTGTTGCCTAATCAAGTGCATGTTATTTTAATTTCTTTCAGCCTACTTTTCTCTGGGAGTCTTATGATTTCCCCTTGGAAGTTCCCTGGAATTAAGAATCTACGTTTCAAAGTTTCTTCATTTTTACTTGTAGCAACCACCGGGCTAGTTGCTTGTTTACTTTTCCTAGGTCTTATCGATCACTTTATTGAAGTATTTTTTTTAGTCTCTTGGTTGTATGTTTGTGTGATCTTTCCGATTTTTGCAATTGCGTATTATAAAAAAATGAGATAACCATGATGAGTTTTATACATGTTGTGGTTTCTACTTCATCCTTATGTCTAGGAGTATTGTTATCATCGTTTTACTATCGCAAGAGAGAGGTACGATATTTAGAAGAACAACGTAAACTAGAGAACGAAAATATCTTGTTGAAAAATTCATTAGAGCTTTCTCGTCAATCAGAGCAATTAATGGAAGATTTTAGCAATAAGCTTTCTGTGACATGTCAGGCCCTGATTAAAGATATGAAAGCGGAAACTCAAGTTTATTTTTCTGAAAAATCTAAAACTATTGAGTCCTTGCTTTTACCAGTCCAAACTACATTACTTGCTTTTAAACAAAATTTAGAGACCTTTGAAACTAAACATGCTGAGGATCGTGGAGCGTTAAAAGAACAAATCACGCATTTATTATCTGTAGAAAAAAAATTAGAGAAAGAAACACAGTCTCTTACAAATATTTTAAAACATCCAGGAGCACGTGGTCGTTGGGGAGAAATTCAACTTGAAAGGATTTTAGAACTTTCTGGAATGCTTAAATATTGTGACTACGAAACACAAGCTAGCGATCCTCAAGGTCTTGTTCGTGCGGATATGATTGTTCGCCTGCCTCAAGAACGTTGTTTAATTATTGATGCTAAAGCTCCATTTTCTGAAACATATTTCTCTGATGAGAATATGGATAAATCAGAACTTGTTGGGAAAATTAAAGAACATATTAAAATTTTAAAATCAAAAAGTTATTGGGATAAATTCCGTTACTCTCCTGAATTTGTTATTCTCTTTCTTCCAGGAGAAAGTATTTTTAATGATGCCTTGCGTATAGCTCCTGAGCTCATTGATATTGCAGCGGCTTCTAATATCATTCTCTCGAGTCCTTTAACACTATTAGCATTGCTTAAAACAATTGCTCATACATGGAAACAGGAAAATCTACAGAAACAAATCCAAGAAATAGGCCAACTGGGGAAAGAGCTTCACCATCGTTTACATGTTGTTTTTAATCACTTTTATAAACTTGGAAAAAACTTAAATAATGCTGTCCAAAGTTATAATGACATGGCTTCTAGCCTACAACATAGAGTACTTCCAACACTCAGGAAATTCGAGGACTTAGAATTGACTTCTTCTTTGCACAAGATAGAAGAGCCTAGTATTTGTAATCCTACCAAGCCCTTTTTACCTAATCCCTCAGAATAAGAAAATACGTATTCTGAAGCATCTACGTTAAAGAAGAAACATGAATATTTATAATGCTGATGTTATAGCAAACTCTTGATCAAAACTTTTCATATTTTCACGAAGCATTTCTTCTCCTGCAAAAGAAATGAATGTAGCGCTATTTATAGTATCTTGTAGATATTTCTTCACTACTGTACAAATTTGTTCTTTAGTAACACTCAGAACTGACCTACGAAATGCTTGTCTTAAAGCAGGAACTCTACCGCAACGTAATCTATAATATCCCGTAGAAGCTCGGCTTCCTGGAGCAATGGGAGAATCTAAACTTTGGATGACCCCTAAAATTCCTTCATGAATATCTGCGTCTGAAAAATTCCCCTGAGAAATTTCATTAATACCGTGTAGGAATGCCTGATAACTATTAAAAATCTCAGGATCACGATAACTGTAGCAATAGAATGTTCCTCTGCCTAGATTAACAGCAGCTCCGGAGCCATAAGCCCCACCTTGTTCTCGAATTTTCGTATGCAAAACGGTATTATCCAATACTTCTGCAGCTACAGTTAACGCAGAAGCATGGGGATGATCGTAGGCTAGATCTCCAATAGGAAATGCTAATGCATTGAATGCTGCTCGTGCAGGTATATATAACCCTTGAGAAATCACCGAGTTATTTATAATAGGGTTCTCCCAGGAAGCAATAGGGACTATTTCTTGATCTAAAATTCCGTAAAAATTCTTCTGTTTTAAATGCTGATAATTACTTTGACTACCGCTAATGACTAACTGACGCCTTCCAAAGAAGCATTTTTTATATAGATCTTGTAAAATAGCAATAATTTCGTCACTAGACTCATCAAAATTTTTCGTAATCTCACGAATCTTCTTAACATAAGGTATTCCTGAAGCTAAATAAGACAAAGATGCTGTCAAGGATTTATCCATGCAAGCCATACTAATAGCATAACCCATAGGGCTGTTACGCACGCTATTTGTTAAAGCTTCATTATGCTGCATGAGCAATTCTTTGATTCTTGCAACATCTGTAAAATCCACATGAGTTACCATGTCCATCAAAACCTGAAATAGATAACCAGCTTTTGATTCCAAAGATTTTCCACGAATACTCACTGAAGGAGATAATACAGTATTATTATTGGCATGAGGCGAAAACTCATAAGAAACGTCTACTCCTCCTGTGTGCTCAAGAAGAAACTCTAAATTCTCTTTATATGATCTTTCTCCTGACCCTAATTGAGGCATGAGAAAAACAAGTAAACGCAACCAAGGAAGTTCTTCAACAGATAAAGGAGGGACATTCATAACGAGTTCAGCAAAGATTAAATCATTGGTGAAACATTCGTGATGAAGTACTTCGCCATAAGTAACATTCTCTTTAACTAGGTTATATTCTCTTCCTGAATGAGGTACTTTATCTAAAGAAAAATTAGGGAGTACTCTATCAAGATCTTCATTTTGATGTTGATATTCTTCCAACATTTTAGAAGTATGACGAATATGTTCTTTTTCCTCTGAAGATAACTTATTCTCCACATCTTTAAGAAGAGCTTCTTCTTCTTGGTTTTCTATGGATAACAAATCTGAATCTGGGAGAAGAATAACTCGAGCAAAATGAGGATTATCTAAAAAAATGCTTCCGAATTAACTTCTCTAGATAATCAGGACGCTGTAGTTTCTCCCGAAGCTCCATAAATAAACTATGTATCCTCAAGCCATCCTCAGCATTTCCTCCATGTAGCTTCAATAAGCCAGAACGGAAAAATAATGATAATCCATAGGGTAAGGAATAGCCTGAAATTTCCTTACGATTTAACTCTAGTTGATGGACAGCAGCGTCAACAAGATGTTGAGGAATTCCCTCTCTTATGATCTCTTCTAAACAAGCAAAAATCCAAGACTCTAACTTTTGAGCTCCTCCATGGGAACACCCTTTACATATAATTGTAACGGGAATTTCACGAATCTCTCCATCGATTCCCATATCAGCTTGCTTACAAAAGCCAGATTTCAGCAGCCGTGATTTTAAAGGAGCAGCATCTGTACCCATGAGAACAATATCTAATACATACAATGCTAATAATTCCTGCTGATCTAATATAGAACATGTCAACCAAGATAATCCAAAAAGTACTTTGTCTTGATTCTGACTATCTGAAGGATACTTCAAAATGTTTCTTACTGGCTCTTTAAATCTCTTCTGTAGCGGGACAGAAAAAGTTTGCTTTTCTAACTTCCCTACATGTCTGAGTAATTTTTCTTCTAAGAAATCCAGATGTCTTGCGGGTTTTATATTTCCATAAAAATAGAATAAACAGCGCCCTAGAGTATATTGGCTCTGATGGAATGCCACAATATTGCTATGAGAAAGGTTAAGAATATCTTTAGGATCTCCTCCCGAATTCACTCCATAAGTAACAGAAGGAAACAAAGCTGCATTTAGGGCTTCTGATAATCGTGCTTCACCCGACATCATTGCTCCTTTCATCTCATTAAATACAACTCCCGTATGAGTTAAAGAGTTTTCAGGAGAAAATTCATATCTCCATCCTTCTTGTAAAAAGCTATTTTCTGTAAGTAAAGGATAGAAAACGGCATCAATGTATACGCTAAGTAAATTATAAAAATCCTCAGGAATTTGTGATGCTGCTGGGTAGCAAGTAAAGTCAGCTCCTGTGAATGCATTCATAAATGTATTTAAGCTACGTCGCGTCATGGAAAAAAAAGGATCACGTACAGGATAATTTTTCGATCCACATAGAACCATATGTTCTAAAACATGAGCGACACCATTTGATGTTTGAGGACATGTCCTCAAACAAATATTAAATACATTTTCTTCATCATTATTGATGATCATCATGATAGAAGCACCTGAAGGCTTATGTTCAATCTCTAGTAATTTACTTTCGATTTCAGGGAGTTCCTGGCTTAACTTAATGACAAAATTTCTATAGGTGTCTCCAACCTTCATTGATCCGAATCCCTTAATTATCATTAGGTGTGCTTGTTATTTTTAAATCTAGAAGATTAATAGTAAGATCGTATCCTTACTTTCCAGAAAAACAAAGTTAATTTAACTTAGGCATTATTTTCAATAACTCCTAGAGAAAGTTATGAACAATGATCTGCAATATTTTGAAAGTCATTATGAACAAATTCTCCAAGAATTTGCTCATTTTCTTTCTTTTCGTTCTGTTTCTTCAGATAACCGCTATCTTACTGATTGTATAAACTGTGCACATTTTTTAACCGGAAAGCTTCAAAACATATTCACAACTGAGTTATGGGAATATCCAGGACATCCTCCCGTTATTTATGCCTATCATAGGCATATAGATCCGTCTAAGCCTACGTTACTTATTTACAATCACTACGATGTTCAGCCCGCTGATCTTTCTGATGGATGGTTAGGGGATCCTTTTATTATGAGGAAATGTGGAAATAAGATCTTTGCTCGCGGAGCTTCTGATAATAAGGGACAATGCTTCTATGCTCTGCAAGCTTTGCAGTATTATTATCAATCACGGCAATGTTTCCCTGTAAACATTCTCTGGATTATTGAAGGAGAAGAAGAACATGGGAGCCCAGCTCTACAGACATTTATTCATGAAAAAGAAAGCGCTTTTCATGCGGATCATTGTCTTATTTTAGATGGAGGTTTTCCATCTGCTCAATTTCCCTGCATAAATATTGGGGCTCGCGGTCTAGTAACGATGAAAGTGACATTAAAGGAAGGCGACCAAGACATGCATTCGGGAATCTTTGGAGGCAAGGCCTACAATGTGAATCGTGCATTAGCACAACTTTTGTCTTCCTTATATCATTCTGATCACTCTATAGCCGTAGAAAATTTCTATCAAGATGTTACCTTACCTGAAGAAGGTTCAGCCATCCCAATACAAATTCTTGAGGGTCAAAATGTTCATCACGCTAATTTTTCTCCCGTCCTCTATGCACCTGCTACAAATTCCGAAGAAGCGGTACGTCTCTATCCTACTTTAGATATTAATGGTATGTCAGGAGGGTATACGGGACCCGGATTTAAAACAGTTATTCCACATCAAGCTACAGCCTATCTTTCTTGTCGCCTTGTCCCTTATCAACGCCCAAAGAAAGTAGCAGAACAGATCATACAACATTTAAAAAACCGCGTACCTTCTTCTTTAGAATTTTCTTATGAAATTTTTGAAGGATCACCAGGCTGGAGGCAACCAAAAGATCTCCCTATAATCTCCATATTAAATGATGTCTATTCATCTATATACCATCGGCCTTGTTTTACAACATATATGGAAGCAACCATTCCGATTGCTCCACTTTTAGAAAAGGCTTCTGGAGCCAAGCCTGTGATTGGAGGGGTATCTTATTATAGTGATGCTATTCATGCTGCGGAAGAAAATTTCTCTAAAGACCAATTACGAAATGGATTCCTCTCTATTTGTCAGCTTCTCGATAAATTAGGTAAACACAGTGAAACATGTTTCACTAGTTAATATTATCCCTAACGTTATTCATCAGGTTTTAAGACAATAAAACGAATTACCTCTCCTTGAGAAATCATGAGAAGAATATTTTCATTATGGTTGTCTTTTAATACGGAATTGAGTTCTTCTACTGAGAAAACTTTTTGTCGATTTACAGCAAGAATAATTTGCCCTGGAGCTATCCCTGCTGAGCTTGCTGGTGATCCAGCTTCGACTGCTACAATAAGAACACCTTTGGTATCTGAGGAGATACCTAATTTTTTTGCTGTTTCTGCGTTTAGATTCTGTACACGAATGCCTACTCGCTGTAAAGCAGATACTCCATCTTCCTGCGGAGCTTGAGAAATCACTACAGGAATTTCAATAATTTTCCCTTCACGAACAATCTTCAGCAAAATACGGGTGTCTGGGTCTGTAAGAGAAATAGCATTACGAAAAGCACTCAGAGATTCTACTTCTTTACCATTATAAGCAATGATAACATCCTCTTGTTTTAATCCTGCTTTATGAGCAGGGGATCCCTTAACAACATCCGTGATTAGTGCTCCATACACTTTTTCTAATTTATAACATGCTGCTAATTCGGCATCTATAGGCTGAAGGGTAACGCCTAAAAAACCTCGAATTACTTGACCATCGCTAATTAGTTGATCAATGATTCTTTTGGCCATTACACTAGGAATCGCGAAACCGATACCTATGTATCCTCCGCTACCACTCACAATAGCAGTATTGACTCCAATTACCTGTCCATCAATGTTCAACAGGGGGCCACCAGAATTCCCTGGATTAATAGCAGCATCAGTCTGAATAAAGTCTTCAAAATCCGCAATATGTAACTGATTTCTACCTTTAGCACTAATGACTCCTACAGTGACTGTCGCTTGCAATCCAAAAGGGTTTCCAATAGCGATGGCCCAGTCACCTACTTTCAAATCATCAGAATTTCCAAAATTCAAATAAGGAAGATTTTTTGCATTAATTTTAATGACAGCTAAATCTGTTTTAGGATCAAGCCCCACAACTTTAGCAGGGTACTTCTGACCATTATGGAGAGTAACATGAATCTTTCCTGTATCTTCAACAACATGGTTATTCGTTACTACGTAGCCGTCCGAAGAAACAATAAATCCAGTACCTCGTACAGCCTCCTTAGATATGGGACGTTCTTTTTGAGAAGGCAAGCCAAAAAATCGATTGAAAAATTCATCATTGAAATAATCAAAGGGATTATCATAGGGCCCCTTACGTCCTGGAGTAGGCTGAACAGAACGACTACTTTTTGGGAAGCTTTCAATATATACGACTCCTGGGGTTGCTTGTTCAGCAACTCTAGAAAATCCACCAGAGATTTCTTTTAGCAATACTTCTTGGGGAACTTCGGATATCCGATTATCCTTCTTCCCTGCCGCAAATCCCAGGGGAGAGGGAGGCATACCTAAAAAACTTATTACAGCTAATAATATATATAGTGGCTTCTTTGTCATACTTTTCTTCCCTACCTATGATAGTCCCTAGATTACCTCTACAACCATGGAAACTTACTTGATCTGAATACTTTTGCAAACAGAGATTTTCAAATTCAGGTATAATATCTTATAAACTTTTTTGGAAAAATTATGAAAAGCAAATTATATTGCAGCTAGACATTACTACAAAGATTTTTTTCTCTTAAAAACTAATAACAGCAGATATTTTTTCTTATAATTATCCTAATATAAATGATAGTAATTCATATTATAGAAGTATTTTAATCTGTAGTTTTTAATAATCATCATTATGAACGTAGTACAGATTCTACTATCTCTCCTATACAAGCAGGAGAGTCGACTACTGACACACCAGCATTTCTCAATGCCTGTTTTTTACTTCTCGCGTCACCATGATTTCCAGAAATGATAGCTCCTGCATGCCCCATACGCTTTCCTTTAGGAGCTGTTTCCCCAGCAATGAAGGCTACTACAGGTTTGGTGCAATATTTTTGAATCCATTCAGCAGCTTCTTCTTCAGCACTTCCGCCGATTTCTCCAATCATTAAAATAAGATCTGTGTGTGGATCTTTTTGAAATTCCTCAAGAACATCAATAAACGATGTTCCGTTCAGTGGATCGCCCCCAATTCCCACACATAAACTCTGCCCAATACTTCTCTTAGTTAGCTGCCATACAGCCTCATAAGTTAAAGTCCCTGATCTGGAAACAACTCCCACATTTCCTGGAAGATGAATATATCCGGGCATAATACCAATTTTACATGCTCCAGGTTTGATGATTCCAGGGCAATTGGGGCCTATTAAGCGAGATGAACTTTTACACATGACGTCACTTACTTCAAGCATGTCTTTAGTAGGAATGCCCTCAGTAATACATACAATAAGAGGAATCTTAGCGTCTTCAGCTTCAAGAATAGCTTCTGCAGCATAAGCGGGGGGAACAAAGATCATAGTTGCTTGGCAATCAGTATCTTGCTTGGCCTCTAAAACAGAATCATAAACAGGAAGATTTAAATGGACTGTGCCTCCCTTCCCTGGAGTAACTCCGCCAACAAAATAGGATCCATAAGCTAAACATTGTTCTGTATGGAAAGAACCTGCTTTCCCTGTAATCCCCTGAGTAATTATAGGTACATTTTTACTTAATGAACAGAACATAAGACTCCCTAAACCTGTTTACTCAACGTTACAGCTAATTCTGCGCCTTCATTTAATGAATTAGTGAAGAGACAAGGAATTCCCGAGCGTTGCACAATTTCTCTTCCCTGTTCTACATTTGTTCCTTCTAAGCGTATTACTGTGGGGACGGTATTTTCTCTTGTTTGCATAACGGCTACAAGTCCTGATGCTACTGCGGAGCAATTCATAATTCCTCCAAAAATATTAATAAAAAGTACTTTGACATTCTCATCCGATAGCACCAAAGAAATTGCTTTCTGAATTTGTTCTTCCGAAGCGCTACCCCCTACATCTAGGAAATTAGCAGCAGTTCCCCCATAAAACTTCAGAATATCTAATGTACTCATAGCCAATCCTGCACCGTTCACTAAACAACCGATATTTCCATCTAGAGAGATGTAAGAAAGGCCTATCTGTTTAGCAAGAACATCTCGAATATTTTCTTGAGAAGGATCATATAGGACTTCTAATTTAGGATGACGATATAGAGCATTGTCATCGATAGTCATCTTAGCATCTAAAATAAGAAGATTTCCCTCTGTAGTTAGAACTAAGGGATTAATTTCTAATAAAGAAGCATCATTATCATAAAAACACTGTATTAGCTTATGAATTATCTGTATCCCTTGTTTTCCTACTTCTCCTTCCCACTGCATGAATTTAAGAATTCTTCGAATTTGATAATTATGTATACGTGCATAAGGAGAGAGAGAAATGGTTAATAGTTGATCAGGAGATTTGCTTGCTACCTCTTCGATGTCCATTCCTCCTGCCTTAGATAACATGACGGATGGACAATGGTGTTTCCTATCTATAATGATGGCTAGATAATACTCGGTAGAAATTGAAACTAAAGGTGTGATTAAAACTTTCTCTACTGGTAAAGCCTCTCCAGAAGTTTGGTTACTAACAAAATGCATATTTAACAGTTGTTGAACAGCATCTTTGATTTCTGGAATAGATTTAGCAATGCGCACGCCTCCATTCTTCCCTCTTCCTCCTGCATGCACTTGTACCTTAATTACTCCAGAATGGATGTCTAGTTCCTGAATCGCTTGCTCACACTCTAGAAGAGAAGTCACTACTTTGTATGGAGGAGTAGGGATCTTATAGGATACTAGTAGATCCTTAGCTTGGTATTCATGGAGGTGCATAGATTATCCTTTAAATTTTCCTCCTTATCTTGTATCATCTTTTTTGCTGCAACTAACTTTGCTCTAATCAATGTTTAAGTTCTTTAGTAGCAAGATTCAATCTTTATTTAAAAAAGCTCCTTCTGTTGATCTTTTAGAATCTGCGGAAAGTTTATTTTATGAAGCAGATTTTGGTTCTGATCTAACAGAAGAACTATGTTCACGTTTGCTCAAGTGTCAGAAACCCAGTGAAGTTATACTCAAAGAGCTAGTTACTTCTCTGCTACGAGACACTTTGGAAGGTCTTCCTATTCTACACAGCCCTATCCAATCTCCTAGTGTATCTCTCGTTCTTGGAACTAATGGATCGGGGAAAACTACTACAATAGCTAAACTTGCCCACTACTACCAAAACCGTTCAGAGAAAGTCATGATTGTTGCCACAGACACTTTTCGTGCTGCGGGTATGACTCAAATGCGTTATTGGGCAGAGAAACTTCATTGTGGTTTTGTTTCGGGGAAACCTAAAGGAGATGCTGCAGCTATTGCCTATGACGGTATCACTGCAGCTATTTCTCGAGGATATGATCGTGTTCTTATAGATACTTCTGGTCGGTTACACACCCACACGAATCTCCTCCAAGAGCTATCGAAACTCGTGTCTGTATGTAACAAAGCACTTCCAGGTGCTCCCCATGAAAAGTTCATGACAATAGATGCAACTTTAGGAGGGAATACCGTAGATCAAGTGCGTATTTTTCATGAGACGATTCCCTTATCGGGAATCATCCTGACTAAAGTCGATGGTTCTGCTAAAGGAGGAACATTATTCCGTATTGCCAAACAGCTAAAAATCCCCACCAAATTCGTTGGTTACGGTGAATCTGTAGAGGATCTTGAAGAATTTCACATTGAGAGATTCTTAGAAAAACTATTCCCTACTTCTTAAAATTTAGGGTTTCAATTTCTTCTTCCTGAAGAAGAAAAAATCTGTAAAAGGTACCAAAATACCATAATTACGTTGCAATACATTTTCAACGCTAATATCAAAGATAGTTTATAACTTAAATCTCCGTTATTTCCTACAGTTTGAGAAACCTTACGAATAGTTTGTGCATCTACTACTGTTAACCCAACAAACATAAGTAATCCTATGTAACAGATTAACAAATAGAATAATGGCATATATACGAATAAGGAAACTATAGCAAATACTAGGGAGACTAAAACAAATCCAACCAATCCTAAAGATAGAATTTTACTTATTTGGGTTAAATCTGTTTTTGTACATGCTCCATAAGCAGCTGCTATACCGAAAATCAATCCTGCGGAGCCGAAAGCCGCCCATACTACATTTCCACCATATTGAAGTGCATATACTGGAACAAGAGTCCCGAAAAATAATCCTTCGAGTGCAGAATATGTTAAAAATAATCCCATAACTGCGGGGACAGAAAGTTTATGAATCTTAGAATTAATGTAAAATGATACCCCCAGGGTAGCAATACACCAAATCCACCACAAGGAAAACAAGACGCGATATAATCCAGAAAAATACAATCCTAGTGATACAAAAGTCGTTATTGCAAGTCCCGCAGTCATCCAGCCATATACTCGAGATGTAAATGTACCTGACAAACGAGATTCTTGTGCATAATCACGATCGTATAGTCCCATGGGACCTCCTTTACTCACACAAATTAAAAACTTACCATTGTTTATTTAAACCCATAGTAAATGCTACCAAAATTAATTACTATTACCAAAAACATTAATAACAAAACAATCTTCCCACCAGGAACTAAATGTTTTGCTTTATAACTATGTTTTCCATAACGACCTTTCCACACCATGAGTAAGGGGGCAACTCCAATAATCAAAGATGCTCCTATCCCTCCTGCATAATGTAAACATTTTAATACTATCTCAGGATAACACATTGCCCAAGCTAAGGGGAGCATGATCGTTAAAAATAACATTGAAAAACTATGTGTCTTTTTATTCCAATGAAATGCATCAGATAGGAAATCCATCAATCCTAGGGAAACACCTAGTAAGGAAGAAATTAAAGCAAAAAATCCAAAAAACTCACCAGCAACATAAAATAAAGAACATTGTAAAGCATTTTTCATAGATTCTACAGCAGTATATCCGTGTGCATGAGCATCAATTAGAAAATTCATGGGGACTACTCCCAAAACTAAACCTTCCCAAATAATATATAAGATTAAAGGAAATAGGCTCCCAATAATAATAGATTTTTTAACATCAGCTACCTTCTTATCCAAATAATAATATAAAGAAGGAACAACGTTGTGAAAACCAAAAGAAAGAAAAAGTACAGGTAGATTGTCTATTGATTCTATCCACGAAGTACGTAAAAGAAATTCTGGTTTTAATTTGAAAACGCCTAAAATGCAAAATGCTATAAATGCAACACCAAGACCGAAAACAAAAAAACGGTTACAATAATCTATAACTTTTGTCCCCAAAAGCAATGCTGGACAAATGATGAGTGCAAATCCCAAAGGTGCTAGGTGACGTATCCAAGTTAAAGAACATCCCTGGCATCCAAAAATTCGAAATAAAATGTTCCCACCCTCACAAAAGTAAGCGATTAATAGAGAATAAAATAGGAATAAATAGACAACCCAAAGACAAATTTTACCTATACCTCCAAGAGTATACTGAGCCATAGATAACATATTAATTTGTTGTTTCTCCTTGAACCAGGTCATAACTTCCAATAAACATAGTCCTGATAGCATAGAAAACAACCAAGAAAGGCTATAGAGCAAAACTGTAGGAAAGAATCCGGCATATGCTGTTAATACAGGAACTGCTAACACTCCAGCGCCTATAGCTGTACCTGCAACGATTAGAGAACCTCCTAAAATCTTACTAGACATGAGAAACCTTTCTTCATAAATTTGCTTTAAAAACTAAGATGTATTGAACAAACTTCTACTTTATTCAACAGTTACTGACTTTGCAAGATTTCTAGGGCAGTCTATTTCGTTTCCTTTTTGCAAAGCCATAGTATATGCCATAATCTGTCCTGCAATAGTATAAAGAATAGGAGCTACAAGAGGATGACTATTGGGAATATATATCTGAGAATCGGAAACAGCAGCTATATCCTGTTGTGATTCCGATGCTAAGGCAGTAACACGAGCTCGCCTAGCTTTCACTTCCATGATACATCCTACCATTTTGTCGTAAACAATAGGATCACCACAGAAAGTAATCACTGGAGAGTCTGTACTAATTAAAGCAATAGGTCCGTGCTTCATTTCACCTGCAGGATAACAATTAGCTTCCACATAAGCTATTTCTTTTAATTTTAAAGCTGCTTCCATGCAAACGGGATACATAAAACGACGGCCTAAAAATATAAAACGATCTTCATGAGTATGTTGGAGTGCCCAAGAATGAAGATGTTCGTTTGCTAATAGACGACGACATAACTCAGGAATCTCTAGAATGCTTTTCCCATAAGCAAGATGGTCGTCTAACTTTAAAGCACCCTTAACCATAGCAAGCTTCAATCCAAATAAAATAAATAAAAGAAGCTGAGCAGTAAAGGCTTTAGTAGATGCCACACTTACTTCGATACCTGCTTCTAAAAACAAACAGTAATCTACTCCTGTTGCAAGTGCTGACTCTTCTACATTACATATTCCTAATATGCAAGTAACCTGCCTCCGACGAAACTCTTTTAAAGCGGCTAGAGTATCTGCAGTCTCCCCAGATTGACTGATTAAAATAGCTAGGGTATTTTCTCCGATATATGCCTGGCGATAACGAAATTCTGAAGCTACTTCTATATACACAGGAATTGAAACTAGAGATTCAATAATATACTTAGCTAACAAACCAGCATGATAAGAAGAACCACACGCAACAATAGAAATTGCATTAAAATTTTCTAAAGAAAAACCTTCTAAAAAGTTAGATCGTATATGTCCTTGATCGCTAAAATATTTATCAATTAAATGCTCTAGAACATCAGGTTGTTCATAGATTTCCTTAAGCATATAGTAACTATATCCCTGCTTATCTAAGGAAGAATCCGTATAAGCTACTTGACGTATTTCCTTCTGTATACTCTTTAACGCAAAGTTGTAAGTTTCTACAGTACCCAAACCTATAACAGCCAATTCTCCAGAAGCTAAAGACTGTACGTTTTTCGTATGTTTTAAGAATGCTCGTGTATCCGAGGCTATGAAACTTTCTTTCTCTCCCAAGCCAATGAGTAAAGGGCTATCTTGTGCGGCACAAAGTAAAACATCAGGATGATCTTTATGAATCAAGCCGCAAGCAAAGCTACCTTTAAGTTGGGAAAGAGTCCATGAAAAACTATGGAGAAGATCTTGTGTGAGTTGATAACGTGAAGAAAACAACTGTACAATAACTTCAGAATCTGTATCCGAAGTAAAGAGAATTCCCTGAGTAAGAAGCTGCGATTTTAATTCCTTAAAATTTTCAATAATTCCATTATGAACAATAGCGCAACTATTACTGTAATCTACATGGGGATGTGCATTATCTACTGTAGGCACTCCATGCGTAGCCCAGCGGGTATGTCCTATAGCTAAATTAGAAAGAACGTTATCACATTTTAAAAAGCATTTTAATTCGTCTACACGTCCTGTAGTTTTTTTTACAAACAACTGACCTGCATGAATAGTTGCTAGACCTGTAGAATCGTAACCACGATATTCTAACTTCTCGAGACCTTCAATGATCAAAGGAATTGCTGACTTAGAACCTAGATACCCAAATATTCCACACATACATAACCTTAATCTAAAGCGCCTGCCCCAAGTTCAGAATCCACGATATCCGCTATTGTCTTTGCTAGGCAATCTACTTGATGTTTCTTTAACCCCTCCACCATAACTCTGCAAATATTTTCTGTTCCAGAATATCTTAATAAAACACGTCCTGAATCCCCCAAAGTAGCTTGGACATCTCTTAAAGCTTCTTGCACCATAGGTAGAGTATCTAGAGGCACTTTTTTCTTCACAGAAACATTAATCAATGCCTGGGGGATCTTAACAATAGGTGATGTTAAATCAGACAAAGTAGATTCGCTTTCAATCATAATGCGCAGTACCTGCAAAGCAGAAACGATGCCATCTCCAGTTGTATTATAATCTAAAAAGATCATATGTCCACTTTGCTCACCGCCTAAATTGGCTTCATTTTCCAACATTGTTTGCAGAACATGACGATCCCCCACGGAGGAAATCAAAATACCAACACCCATACTTTCAAGATATTTTAATACACCAAAGTTAGTCATTACAGTTGCCACTACATGATTACGATTCAATAGATCCTTATTTTTCAGATCGTTAGCACAAATTCCCAAAATCATGTCTCCATCAACAATCTGACCTTTTTCATTCACCATAATCACGCGATCACCATCGCCATCCAAAGCAATCCCTATATCTGCTTTGTGTTCGATTACTGCTTTTTGAATCACTGAAGGGAAAAGAGCTCCACAATTATCGTTAATGTTAATTCCTGTAGGCTCGCATCCATAACAAATTACCTCAGCATCCAGCTCTTCAAATACTGAGGGAGCCACTTTATAAGCTGCACCATGAGCACAATCTAAAACTATCTTTAAACCCTTTAATGTTCTCCCCTTAGGGAAGGTAGCTTTAGCAAATTCAATATAACGTCCCATGGCATCCACAACACGCTTATTTTTCCCTAAAGCATAATCTTCAGGGAAATTTCCAAAATTATTATTGGCAACCATTTCTTCAATACGACGTTCTATGGCGTCACAAATTTTAAAACCTTCCGAAGAGAAAATCTTAATCCCATTATCCCAATAAGGATTATGCGATGCAGAAATCATAATTCCTGCATCAGCACGATATGCACGAGTAATAAATGCTACTCCTGGAGTAGGAATTGGGCCTAAAACTAAAGTCTCAATTCCCATCGATGTTAATCCAGCAACTAGGGCAGTCTCAAACATATATCCAGACAAACGAGTATCTTTGCCCAACACTACACGATGTTTTCCTGGTTTATTTTCCTGTAAAACACCTGCTACTGCTTTCCCAAGTAAAACAGAAATTTCTACAGTCATGGGCTCATAATTTGCTCTCCCACGAATACCATCAGTACCAAACAGTTGTTTTATTTCCTGTGCCATTATTTCCCTAAAGATGTTTTTTTCTTGCCCAAAGATTCTTTTCCAAACAAAATAAGAAGACCAGCAAGTTTGATGCTATAAAGAAAAAATTATTCTTAATTTTCTCTATGTTTAAAAGTTTTAACATAAAACTCAAATTGTGATCAGAGAAATCATTATGACTGAGACAATACATAGATGTGGTAAAAACACTTCCTGAAACTTAATGTTATAATACCCTTACTACTGAATCCTTTAGCCACTTAACCAGGATATACATAAAAATGAGAATGAAAATTCTTTTAAGAAATTGTAAGATAAAATCTTGATATAAGATATAAAAGAGGTCTTTATCTGGGTATTTTATACTTGCAAACTTTGAGATTTTTGCTATGGTGAAATTCCCCTAGAAAAAAGAGTACTTAAATACATTTTCTTCCAAGACTTTTAAATTAAAATCTATAACACATGGCCTGTGATAATAAAACTCTTTTCCATAGAGGCTTAGAATTGTTTAGAAAAATTTCTAAATCCGCACCTACTCCAATCATTTATTCTGCAGCGAGTTACAATATAAAGCCCCAAGACTTTTCCCATAATGCACTTTCTGTCATCAAAACATTAAGGAAAGCTGGGCATCAGGCATATATTGTCGGTGGATGTATTCGTGATTTGTTATTGAATACGACACCAAAAGATTTTGATATTTCTACATCAGCAAAACCTGAAGAAATTAAAACATTATTTAAAAATTGTATCCTAGTAGGGAAACGATTTCGCTTAGCGCATGTCCGTTTTGCAAATCAAATTATCGAAGTATCTACGTTTCGTTCAGGAAGCCCCGATGAAGATTGCTTAATTACGAAGGATAACCTCTGGGGAACAGCAGAAGAAGATGTATTAAGAAGGGATTTTACAATTAATGGTCTTTTTTATGATCCCGCCGAAGAAACTATCATTGATTATACCGGAGGTGTAAACGATTTACAAAATCGTTATTTACAAACTATTGGGGATCCTTTTGTCCGTTTTAAACAAGACCCAGTAAGAATGCTTCGTTTACTTAAAATCTTGTCCCGAACAGCATTTACAATCGATCCTAAAACATTGGAGGCCCTACAACAATGTCGTTATGAATTAATTAAAAGTTCTCAAGCGCGTGTTTTTGAAGAGTTAATTAAAATGCTAGGATCTGGTGTGTCATCTGAATTCTTTAAATTAACAGCTAAGTACCAAATTCTAGAAATCCTCTTTCCCTATATGGCTAAAGTTTTTCGCTTAAATTCTAAATTAAAGGAACAAACTTTTTCTTATTTAGATAAGTTAGACCAAAATATTCTAAAGAAAAAACATCATTACGAACGCCATCAACTCATGGCTATCTTCCTATTTCCTCTTGTGAATTTTAACGTTAGATACAAACATAAACAACATCCGGGGCTTTCTCTCAACGCTATCTTCGATTACATTAGAAATTTTCTAGGAAAATTCTTTGCGGATTCGTTCACGAGCTGCTCAAAAAAGAATTTTATTCTAACAGCTTTGATTTTACAGATGCAATATCGGCTAACACCTTTAGCTGTAAAAAAAAACATGTTTTTAACCGTAAGTTTCTAAATCATGTACGTTTTTCTGAAGCTCTTTCTCTATTAGAAATTCGTAGCTTAGTGTATCCTAAGCTCGATAAGATCTATGTCGCTTGGATTCGACATTATCGATCTTCACAATCTAAAAAGGAATCATCATAAAGATAAGCGCAACGTGTTCTCTCCGTCTCTTGTTCATGTATTGTATCCTGTAGGATTACTAGCTAATTTATTCTTTGGCTGCGCATTTACTATACAATGGTTTTCTAGCTTCAAACAAAAACAAGCCTGTGTTCCTAAAATTTTCTGGATACTGTCCTCTATGGGCGCATTGCTGATGATTACCCATGGTTTCATACAAAGTCAGTATCCTATTTCACTCCTACATAGTGCAAATCTTGTTATCTATTTTAGAAATCTGAATATCACCTCTTCTTATAAATTATCGTTCGTATCTACTTTAGGGATCCTTGTTCTTTCCCTAATGCTTACAACCCTACCCTTTGCCATAGAGTCGTACTACTATCCCCATATGAAATGGATGGCATCACCAAATATACTTCATCTTCCCTTCCCTCCGCCAAATCAATATTGGCATATTCTTGGCTGTTTGGGATTATTAATTTTTTCGTCTCGATTTTTCGTGCAATGGTGCTATTTAGAAACAAAAAAAAGCTCCTCGTTACCTGCATTATTTTGGCTTGTAGGTTTTTTAGGAGGCTTTTTGGCGTTCACTTATTTTATACGCACTGGGGATCCCGTAAACATAATCAGTTATGGATGTGGTTTACTTCCTTCATTAGCTAATTTACGCATCATTTACAAAAAATATCGTCTTCCTGATCACCGCAATTACAGTTACAGTTGCTTTTTATCTGCAGGAGAAGCTAGCGGTGATACCTTAGGAAGTCATATTCTCCACCATATGAAAGCCATCGATCCTCATAGGAGATACTTCGGTGTTGGCGGCCCTTTAATGCGTAAAGAAGGGTTAGAAGTTCTCATAACTATGGAAAAATTCCAAGTATCAGGATTTTTAGAGATTTTCATTTCTATATTTGGATTATTTGCTAAATACCGAAAATTACATAAAGCTATTTTGAAAGAAAATCCTGAAACTGTTCTTTTTATTGATTTCCCTGATTTTCATTTATTTCTAATCAAAAAATTAAGAAAATCAGGATATCAGGGTAAAATTATCCACTATGTTTGTCCTAGCATTTGGGCTTGGAGACAAAATAGAAAAAAAATTTTAGAAAAAAATCTTGATATTCTCCTGTTAATCTTACCCTTCGAACAAGACATCTTTCAGAACTCCCCACTAAAAACTGTCTATTTAGGGCACCCTTTAGTAGAAACTGCTAAAAAATTCCAACATAGCGATATATGGAAAGAGAAGTTGGCTATTTCTAATCAACCTATTGTTGCTGCTTTCCCTGGAAGTCGACCAGGAGATATCACAAGAAATTTAACCGTGCAAATACGTGCTTTTCTAGCATCATCACTAGCAAGTACTCATCAACTTCTCGTCTCCTCGTCCCACGCTAAATATGATCATATTCTTTCTGACCTACTTACAAAAGAAGGATGTGAAAATAGTCGAATAATTCCATTCACACTACGCTATCAATTAATGCACTCTTGTGATTTCGCATTAGCCAAATGTGGAACTATTGTCCTTGAAACAGCTCTTCATCAAACTCCTACAATTGTTACATGTTTGTTAGGATCTTTTGACAATTTTTTTAGCAAAATACATATTCAAAATTCTTCTTCCTGCATATTCTCTTCCTAATATCATTACGAATTCCATAATCTTCCCGGAATTTATAGGGGGAAAGTATGACTTCTCACACGAAGAAGTAGCTGCAGCTATAGATGTCCTAGCAAATCCAAAAGTCCAAGAAAACCAAAAACAGGCGTGCAAATCCTTGTTTGATATTATGACAAAAAATGTCGTAACCCCTCAAGAATGCTTAAAAGCTATATACGGGCAATCGTATTCAAATAAAAATAAGTCTAATAATTAGAGTCAGTTTTAAAAAGGACTTTCCTGAGATCTCAGCTCTTCTTTCTCGTCCTTTTCTTCTATAGTATAGATATTAGATTTAGAAAAAGGAGATGTAATTTCTTGGTTTCGAACAAGTTCATTTTCATACTCACGAATCTTTTTTATGGCTTCTACTTCATATTGATATGATGCTTGTTCCAATGCTTCCAGTTCTTGTTGCATTCTGTGATAAATCTGCTTATTACTTACTTCCTCTTGCGCATGAAGTAATTCTTCTCGCAGATATTTTTCCCTTTGTAAAAGATCTTGTAGATTTACGCGTTCATTTTTCAAAAGAAGTTCGTTTTCTTTATTAGTCTCTTCCAAACTTTTTAATTCCTCTTGAGTTTTTGATAACTGTGATTGCAATAGAAAAACTCTTGATATCAGCATCAACTTCTTATTCCCATACATGGCAATAATGAACAAAATCACACTTGAAATCATAGCAACTGCGGATAAAGCCGCTAAACATCCGAAGGCATGAAAAGAAAAAACTACCAAAGCCCCCAATGTAAAGCCCATAAGTAGAGTTCCTGTTGTTATAGTGATAATAGTTAGAATGTAGGGAAAACAAGGCTTCGCAGGCGAACATTGCGTTTTAATAGAAGAAGAAACACCTGAGTCAACATTTAAATTAGGGACCGCCATAAAATGCCCGCTTATATAAAAATATAGAAAATTATTTGAATTAAAAATTTAAAAGTATAATAAAGAGTCATTAAATTCCTCAAGATTCTTCGCTCTAATTCTGTGCAATCTTATTTTTCAAGTTTTGAATTATCTCTTCATAAGATAACTTCTTTTCTTCCAGTAAAAACTGCCTTCTCTGTATTTCTTCTAAAAGAGTTCTATTATTCTCACCCCAGCTAATCTCTTGCTGAGCTAACTGCAATTGGTCTTTTAAAAACAAAATACGATTGCATTTCCTATGAATTATTGCTTTAGCATCTAATAATTTTTCCTCTAAAGCTTGCACTTTAGCAGCTTCTGACTCCAATTTTTGTAATTTCTGAGCCTGCTCCTCTACTTCTATAGATAGACTTCCTCTCATTAGAGATTGATATACCATATTACAAATGAGAACAACACTTAGAGTCATAATCATGACCATAAACACACTAAGTAGTACGGATACTTGCCATGAGAAAAAAAATAACGCTCCTACTTCACAACAAAAAAGTAATAAACCAAGAATTATAGTCGAAATATTAGTTATAGATAGAAGTGAGCGTGAAGAAATACGACAACTATTTGTTAGTTGGGAACAAATACTTTGAGGAACTAATGCAGTAACCATTACGAACCATCATGTTTCATAAAAAATGGAAGAATCGAAATTAGCCGAGGATTTTAAACGCAAGAACTTTAATAATCATATCCTTAGATAAACCAAAAGATTACACGTCCTCAATCTCTCTGATTCGCCTTTCCAAACAGAATAACAAATTCATTGTAAAAACTCAAACCTAACACAGTCATTAACATACTCATAATGAGTAGGTAACAACGTCCAATGGGTTCAATAAATAAAGGATTCTATTTATAGAACTTTCTTAGACCATAAACAAACTATGTTACGAACTAAAATTCAATCAAGCAAAATCACACTCTTAATTTTATGAATCAGAATCTCAATGCTGTGGAGGCTGTTTATCAGGAGATTCCTGGCTGGGAAGAATTGTTGAAAGTAACTGTTGTCTTCTCGATTCAGGTAAACTCATTGCCATTGCTTGAACCAAAGCTCTTAAAGCTCTTGAAGATGCAACGTCTCTCGAAGATTCTAATAACTTAGATTGCAATTCTTCAATTTGTTTGTCTTTAGATTCTATCTGTTCCAGTTGTTTTGTAGTTGTCTCCGATAGGGAGGTTATTTGTGATTCCAACTGATTTATGCGCTGTTGCAATTCTTGGTTTCTTTCCCTTTCTTCTTGTAATTCTTTGCTCTGCTCATCAATTTTCTTATATAACTCATTCTGAGAAAGAGTCAAAATATGCTCTCTAGAATAATGAGAGAAAGCAGCTAAGTTCTCTCTAACAGTCTTAAATGCTGCTAATTCCTTATGCTTTTTCTTCTCTAATTTTTCTTCGAAGGCACGGAACATTCGCTCATACAACTCTAAAGTATTTTTCAACTTAGAGTTGTCTTGACTTATAGAATCAAGTTCTTTTTGAAAATTAACTATCTTATGCATGTGCAGATCCTTCTCAGATCGTGATTTCTCTCTTAAAGACTCAAAAGTATTTTTCAACTCAGAGTTGTCTTGACTTATAGAATCAAGTTCTTTTTGAAGATGAACTATCTTCTGTACTTGCAGATCTATCTCAGATCGTGATTTCTCTCTTAAAGACTCAAGCTCTTGAAGTAATTTCTCATTTCGTGAACGCTCATTTTCTTTTTCTTGTTTCTCTAATGATAACTCTGTTGATAGACTCGTATAGCGTATTTGTACAATCTCGAGATTTTGAATCTTTTCTGTTAGTTCCTTGATCTTATTCTGTCTTGACTCTAACTCTCGATTTAATCGTAATATTTCTTCTTCAGAAGCTTGTCCTTTTGCTCTTTCAGTTTGAAGAATCTGCTCTAGATCTTCTACCTTATCTTTCTCTTCTTTAAGTTTATCACTAATTTGGCTTAGTTGTGATTGAAGCTTACCACGAACTTTATCTCGTTCTAACTTTGTTACTGTAGCAGTTAGTTTAGCAGTAATACTTGCTTTCTCTCTTAATATATCGGCTAATTTCTTCTCTTGATCTTGCTCTAGTTTAGCTTTTGCTTGTCTAAGATCTTCTAACTGCTGATTAAGAATTTTTATCGTTTCATCTTGAGTAGAATTTGTAATTTTAAGGTCCTGAATCTTCTGTTCTAACTCTACTATTTTAACTTTTAACCCGTCTATTTTTAATTGATCTTCAGAAACTTTATTTTCCAGTAAGTTACACAACTGCCTACTATTCTTAAGGAGTTCTTCAACACACCTAGATAAATTTTGAGCTGCATGCATGAGTGAATCAACCTGAGGTTGTTCATCATCTAATTGTATACTAACACTACTCCAACCATCTACAGCTTCCAAATAAGTTCGCAAACACAAATCAAACTTTCTAAAGTCTAAAGAGTCTTCTTTAACACGTGAAAATATTAAATATTTAGATTGGAGCGTCTCAGAATCAGTAGAACTCTGGATTTTCTCCCTCGTAGCTAGTAAATTTCCTTTTGCTTCAGCAACTTTAATCGCCTCTTGCTTCTTTCGATCTAAAATCCCTTGATAACTTTGTTGTTTAACAGTGAAATTCCGTATCTGCTCATCAAAATTTGCCTCCGCTGCTGCGGCTGCTGCCTGACTTTCAGCTACAGCCTTTCGTAAAATAAGGACGTCCTGATCTCCTGGTAGGTGAAGTCTACTTGCTTGAGCCTTAGAAACTAAAGATCTGCAAATTAAACAATGGATTCCCGAAACTAAAAGAAGAAGCCCTATACCAATAGTGACTCCTAAAACTAGAGGAGAGAAAATACTGAAATCAATGCCAAAAACAACAGAGGCAACAACCCCCCCCCCCCCCCCAATGAGGTGACGAGTATCCCTACGACTAAAAGTAAAACATTGATAACTTTACACGCCGTAGATTTATTAATATCATATTGCGATTGATTGCTTTCTACATTTCTAAAAGAACAACAATTTACAAGCATTTATCACTACCACTACCTAAAACTAAAAGGCCAAGATTAGATAATAAGACATTCTTTTAACGCAAGTCATAGATAAAGGGATAAGGCTATTGACAATAAAAATTAAGCAATGAAAAGCAAATGGATACCCTATCTTTTTATTTCAGAAATGATATTAACCATTTCCAATACGGCAACAATGAACTCTATCAGAGGGAAGGATAATTTCTAACAATAGTCGTGTTTACACAACAATCCGAGAAAGAAAGCATAAACTCTCTAGACATTAGGATCTTCTTAAGAATTATAATAAAATCATTTCTTGTAATTTTCGAGTCAGGTCTTGAATATAGAACTCGTATGCATCTCGAGAATCCAACTCTGCTAAATAATTATTTTTGCAAAAAGTATTTTCCTGTTTCAATGCGTCTATACTTTTATCTAGATGCCTAACTTTATCTTCTAGTTGTGTTACCTGATCTTGATATCCAAGAATTTGCTTATCTAAACATTGTATATGGTTACTCAGTTTAACTGCTTCGTCCTGAGCCCTAACATAATTTCTTAAAGCATTACTTTGGCTAATTAAAAAATGAATTCCCAAGACTATCAAGACAAAAGATATGAGCGCATTTAGAATCAAATAACCTAAAGAAACTTGAGTGGTAACAAATAAACTTATAATATTGATTACCAAAGACAATATTCCTGCCACAATCACTGAAATCGTATACGCTACAAAGCAATGATGCTTGCTATTCGTTATGCATGGGGAAATCATGTGTTCTAAACACGCGGGGAAAATGTTCATAAAAAGCCTAAGCCACTCTTATTTTTTATCTAAACTATCACTAATATATCGCTGCAAACCAGCTATTTCTTCTCTTAAATTTTTCTCTCTCTCACTAAGTTGGGCCATCTCTTCTTCTTGTGACTGCACAATTCCGACTTTAAGTTCTAGATCATTCATAACTATTTGCAATTGAGATTGTAAACTATTATTTCTTCCTTTTTCTATGTCTAAGGATTGCTTTAAAATAACTGTCTCAGAAAACAACTCGTTATAACTTTCTCTCATTTTGCTAATAATCATCTTGGAAGCGATTTCTTGATTGACGTAATTCCTCTGACACTTCATAAGTTCGGAATTCAATCTATTCACGGTGGATTCCATCCCCATCTTCTCATTAACAAGAACTTGATTAGAAGCAAGAGCTTTCCCTAATTCCTTATTTTTTTCATCTAACACTTTATTTAGCTCCTTGAGTGCTTCTTCTTTTTCAAGAATTATCCGCTGAAAATATAAAGCATTAGTAGCTTCGTAGCCATGCAACTGAAGTAATTTAAAGAGAGCTCGACTATAGACACAGCCAAGGATTAAGAGTAAAACAATACCAAAAAGTACCGACCCCATAAGCAAATGAAACGCTATAGGTAACTGGGAACAAAAAACCCCCAAAAGAGAAGCGCCAATTGCCAATATCGAAATGCCGATGATAAGCCCCGCTAGAGAAGTGATCAATACAATCTTAACTTTATCCGAACTTTGAAGCTGTGTCGTCGATTGTGTGCTGACAATATTCTCTGGGGAAGTAGGAGAAACCATAACCATGCCTCTGCTCAACTAAAATAATGTTTCAAAAACACAATAAGGCAATCTATCTATCTTAAATTATTAAAAACTTATTTTACAAAGATCCTACAAATGGAAATTATTCTCAATATAAGAACGATTATAAAAAATTCTTTATAATCAAAATAAACATGTCTTTTTTATATGGAGGCTTCCTTAAGAGACCAGTTTTCTTCCTCTAGCTGTTGTACATAAGTTTGCAGCTTTAATAGCGTGGACTCTGTTTTATCTAATCTTCTCTGTAAAACGGTAATTTGTTTCTGAGAACGTAGAAACTCGATCTCTCTTTGACGAGATTCACGACTTACTTCAGCAAATTCCTCCTCTTTTGTGGTAAACATAAGAGAACTATCAATAAGTTCCATCTCGTTATTATCTAAAGCAGCCTGTGTAATGCTTAACTGAAACTGATATTCTTTTAATTGTAGATCATATTGACTCAGTTCATTTAAAAGAGAATCTCTATTTTTCTTAATGTCGTCTATCTCTTGATGTCCCTTAAAAATTTTATAAAAAATAATAAACGACAAAATCAAAGTAATAGCAATAACTACAGAAGAAAGAGAGATCAAAATGAAATTCATTGGACTCATCAATGCAATAAGCACTAAGGAAGTAATTTCCAGACCAAGTAACACGCACGATGATAGCATAGCAATGACCGTAGATGACATGGAGTGGCACCGAGAAAACGCGTCTACTGAAGAATCCGTGTTTTGAACTAAATTTGTGTTCTCTTTACAAACAGCAGTAATTTCCATAGAACATGCTCTTTTAAAATCATAAGTTCATAAACTAGATACCAAAACAAACAGACAAACTTACCGGATGGCGAAAATAATTTAATCCTTAATTCGCTTTCCTAAGGCATATGCATAGAAAAAACCTTGTACTTTGAGCATGAGATAAGAAGCTAATAAAGACCTTAAAAAATTAAAAAAACAAGAAGAACCATAATAAACTATCCTTTTTAATTTAGGACTTGTTCCAATATTATTTTCTGTTTGTTTCTTTAGTGAATAAAGTCTTAATTGCTCTCCTTCTTGGCTATCTACTTGTTCTGAGATTTGATCCTCACTACTAGTCAATGATTGCAGTGCAGCTATCTGTAATCCTTTCTCCACCCATTCACGTTCTATTTTTTCCTGTAGCTAGAATTAAGTCATCTCGTCGTTGTTAAACTTCTAGATGTTCTTCTAACAATATTGCTTTCTCACTTTCCAGATAGTCTACTGTCTGTTTCAAAATCTCCACCTTATTTTGAAGCGAGGTTACTCGATCTGACAATTGATCTCGTTTTCTCTTAATGAAGATTTCTCAGATGTAGCTATGGAAGATATTTAAAGGCACGGGTAAATCTTTCGGGGACAACACTGAAGCCATAAGCTGCTTACATTAAAATAATTAAGTTGAAAATTAAGCTGCTGCAAGATTTAAAATGCAAGTAATTTATTCATAAAGTCAAGCCACTCCTCCATCAAGAGAAAAATCAGCAATAAGCTATAAGGTGACCTTCCTAGATTCTCTCTGACTCGCTCTTAATACATTGGATATACAAATGAGAATGTCTATGATTTAATTACAAAATCAATAACACGAACCAGTACTGTAGAAAAATAAGCACATTGGCTTGTGATGTGCAACACGCCATATACGACGGGTTAGAGGGGTACTTTTAAAGTATTTTCTATCTCTGTAAAAATCATTTTGTTTTCTAATTGAATTTAAGAAAATTAACAATCACTTTACAAAAGTGAAATTTTAAAATTCTTTAAAGTTGCTTTAAAAATTTATTTCTTTTTCATTTTTTAATAAAAAAATTAATTAAAAACTTTTTATTTTAGAAATAATTGATTTTAATCAAAATGCCATGTAAAATTCTTTTAAATTATAAATTTTTAAAGCTTTTATGACATTAGCTTCCGATCCTAGTATACCACAGTGTTATCCAAGTATTACACAACATCCCTTGATAACATTTTACCAGGCAACTTCCTATACCTCTATTTACAACAAGTGCAGAGATCTCCTGAGTTCTTGTTGCTGTCTAAATCGCGCGCGTCCCTCTAACCCGCTCCATGTATTTGTATCCATTTTAGCAGCTATTTCTTCTGTTATCATTGCTATTCTTTTACTTCCTGTTAAACTTGTCTTACTTTCGGGATTCTTATGTTGTAAAATGCGTCGCACTACAATTCCTGATTTAGAAACACCTTCTTCAAAAAGGCCTCGTCCCCCATTCCAAGATAGGCAAGACTCTATTTCTTCTCATGTTATAGAAGAAGAGCCCGCAGATGTTATAGAAGAGCCTGTAGAGCCCTCTCTTAGAGAATATCTCTCTATGTACTTTTCTCATCTTCCTATAAATCGTATTGATGTTATAGCTATAGCTCGCACTACCCTAGAAGGAATGGACTTTCCTGAAGACACAGAATCTATACTCAATCTACCAGCCCATCTCTTCTTCGAAAGTCCTCCGAATATGGAGCAAGCCCTTACTCTTCCCCTATTATCCGTTGAAGAAGAAGAATCAGAAACAGAAGATGTCTCAAGGGAAGAAGTCGAAGAAGTCCCACCTTCTCCACTACCCGAAAGTATAATGCAAGATGCTCGAATTAAATTCTTGCAACGCCATCTTCCCGAATTACCCTTACAGAAGTACCCAGAGTATTTTCCTTTCGTTCTGGAGTTATTGAAAAACGAAAGTCCTCATGATCTTCCCTCAAATGCATTTATCTCTCCGACGCCTCCTGTACCCGCAGAAACTTCTCCAACTTCCCCTACACTAGAAGAATCAGGAGCAACAAGTATCCTGGAATCTATTGAAAATGAGCATCCTTCAATATGGCAGCAAGCATTTACGGATCGCCTCCTTCTCGAAGCGCCGTCAGATTGGGAATTCATAGACAAATTAAACCAATACATTTCCTTACTGATAAGAGATTCCAGAGCAGCTGACCTAAAAGATGCTATTCAGAGAATAGCTAATCCTGAAGAAGAATCACCTCTGCAAGATCCATCTGTGCAACAAACGGCACGGGCTTACTTCTCGTGCCTACTCACATTGTTCACACAAACATCTCTCCCTATATCTTTAAAGATTGAGATGTTGAATAGCATTTACCAACAATCTGCCCACTGGAGTTCAGCACCTGAACTCCTACTACCTATAGTATACGACGAATTACTTGCTATATCCTTCCTTCAAAGAGAACACGCTATTGCTTCTCTAGAAGAAGAACAGACAGGCTCCGGTAGCGCAATCATACGCCGATTACTGCCTCCTGTTTCTCCAGACATGACTGCAAGAGAACTTTCCGGATACATTGCATTATTACAACAAAAGTTTTCCCAGCCAATAACAACTCGACCTGACAGTCTTCCTCTAGTACCTTCGACAAATGCCCTATTACAAGCTTTATCACAATCACAACCAGAATGGTCACAATTTAAATACAGTTTCATACAATTAGTTGAAGATATCTGTGGAAGGAATAATCCGACTACACGGAGCATGGTATTTATCATTAACCACCTAGCTGCTGAAAGAGAACATCTCATAAACTATACCGATGAAGCTGCAGCATCAGCTCGAGCAACTATGCACTTGCTATACCAACTTCTGTCAAGAACAAATCTATCACAGAATGAGAAAAAACTTATTCTGAAAAATATTACCTCCTATAGTGATCGCTGTGCCCCTACCTGGATTACAGAATCAAATAACCAGCTAGAGCTCTATTTAAATTCTAGCACACATGGAAGAGATCTACTTCTCACTTGGGTACAGGCATTCAAACATCTTGCGATTCGCGACATGTATCGAAATGCGCCACAATGGCATATAGAATCAGCCTTTAAGTTAATATATCAAGAGCCTCTTGGTGTAGATCCCGGATTTGTTGATTCATACACACGGCAGTTAACAGAAAACCGTGAAGAGCTTGCGCAGCAATATGATCGATTTGTAGCATACTATGCTACATGTGCAAGACACATGGTAGAGTTTGTTTTAGAACAAGCGAAACAAGCATCTCAAGAACAGCTGAATACTTTGATGGAAATAATATTATCTGACCTAGAAGCAGTAGCGCCTCAGGAACATGTGTCAGAGCTCATGCAAATATTCTTCCCTGAAGAAGAAGATTATAAGCCATGTAAAATCGCAATTATTTACCTACTGGTACGTGAGGGAATCTTGGAATTATTAGAAGAACAGTAAATAGTCCATAAAGGAGTTTACTCACTGTTCTTCCGACATCTATTTCCCTAACCATGGAGTAGATTTTTCCGTCTCATTGCACTTAGGGAACAATGCGTTTTACAATTATATGCTAATAGCAATTCTTAGAAAATCAGACGAGCTCCTCCATTTATACCGTAAGCTACTACGTGTTCCCTCCATTCATAAGACATCCCTAAAAATGTACTAAAGTAGGAATTCCACTCTGTATCATTATTAAACTGAGCCTTCATAGATTTCCTAGATAAATTAGAACCGACTCCTTCCCAACTATAAGAAGCAACGGGCAAATTAACTAGAACATGTGGTTGCTGACGATAAACATCAAAAGCATAGGAAACACGTAAACTATTTACTTCTGAACGCTGTCCTCTTGAATAATTGTGTTCTAGAGAAACTCCTACAGGGACAGAGACATTCTGTAAATTTCCTTCTGCAAATGTTCGTGCTTCACTACCTATTTCAGAAAATGTAGGTAATTCTATATAAGAATATTCAGCTCCCGCAAAAGGAACAAAAGCGGATACTAAAGATGAAATGAGCCTACGAGAATTAATGATATAACGATAATTCACGTTAGCATCTGCTAATATACCGCGGCTATTCCATGATCCTTGAGATTTACCTAAATCAGATGAATATGTCGTTGTCAAATGATTATGTACATCACTATAAATAAACATCCCCTTAAATAACCAGGAGCCAGAGAAAATACTCATATAAGCAGATCCCAAATAACCGTTTTGCTCACTTCGAGATGCATAAGATTGACTATCTGTGTAACCGAAGAACTGAGCAAAACTTCCCCCAATTAAGAAATCTTCTATTAATTGGGTATCCAGCCCTAGAGCATAACCTCCCGAACGATGGTTAAAGCCATCTATTTGAGCGATTGTTGCACAATTTAAGAATGTTCCCATAGCAGATCCCCACATGTTCGTTGAGTAATCCATTTCCATTCTCTGTAAAGTGATGTTATGTGACATTTGCTGTTGTTTCAAAGCACGTAAGATTTCGTACTGCCCCCACAATGTGTTCAAAACTATAGCTCCTGATTTTTCTGGATTCAATTTATAGCCTGTGGGTTTCCAGTTAATCATGAGCTTCCCATGAACTACTTGAGGATCAGACCAATACCCTGTGTGTCCATATGTAGATTCTGTTATTTCAGGAACAGAAACATTTACTTTTAAAGACTCTAAAACATGATTTGCATCTACAGACTCTGTTAAATCTGTCTTAAAAGTAATCAAGGCAATATCTGTTTCCTTATTAAGCAACGCATGATTCTCATAACCTATACCTGCTGTATCTATGAGCGTTAAATCTAAAGCTCCAGAACCAATTACAGTTCCTTTAGGAATGACAATTTGTGGAGGAAGAGGAGTTGTACCAGGCTCTGAAACAAAAGAAGCAAGGTCTATGTCAAAAGAACTGACATCCATTAATAACTTTTCCTCATTCAGTTGGTCATTCTCATTAGTAGTATCCATAGAATAGGGAAACTTTGCTGATGGAGAATTGAGTCCTTCAGAATTTGAATTTTCTGATTCCTTCAAAGGTTCAAAAATACCTAGTACAGTTCCTGAAGCCAACAAAATCTTACTTCCTTCTCCCTGCTTGAGTCCGCATAACCATAACTGAGCTTGATCTGACAAAGCTAACGTACCTGACTCTAACACGGCCACTTGAGGAATTTTCGACGTAGCAGAAGAAAAGCGTATGATTCCTGTATGTTCTACTGAATCTTCAGCTGATTTACTATTTAATCTCAATGTGGGGTCTTTTAAAATATCCGAATGCTCTGAATTTGTTCTTCTTAAAGTGAGATCTTCAAATATGATCGCATCAGAAAAACATACACTATGATTTTTAGAAGCAGACACGTCTATTAAAGAAGATTCCTTACCTGCAAAATACAAGCCGTCAGACAAATCTGATGAATTCCTATTTCCTTGAAAAAGAATGTCTCCTTCTGAAGCTTCTAAAACTACTATTCCTTTTTCACAAATACGAACAGCTCCACCTGTAGGGGCGTAGTTATTATAGAAGGCGACTAGACCTGAATTCTTCTGAATAACTAAATCTTGAGTACAAATAGCCCCTCCGCCGAACTCATTGGTAGAATTATGGTTTAACACACTATTCCCAGAGAAAATAACGTCACCAGAATTTTCTTTGATTACTACTTTAGAGTCATTTCCAGAAAGTGTTACGACATTCTTCTCGTCTTCTTGATGGGATTCCATACATCCTGTTAGAATTGCTCCACCAAAATTTCCTGCATTATTCCCTAAAAAAGAAACAGAACAACTGTTTTTACTGATATCCACTCTTTGTTTAGCAAATATCGCTCCTCCACCACTGTAATTCTCGGAATCAGAAGAGCCTAGCATCCCATTATTTTTGAACTCTATGATTCCTTCGTTTGCAGATAAAGAAACACATCCTTCAGCACTAGCAAGAGCACCTCCTGCAATCTTTGTTCTATTAGCAATAAAGGAAATATCCTGTTTATTATTATCCACATTCAATGCATTTAAAGAGCAGACTGCGCCACCTAAAGATAAGGAAGAATTGTGCATAAAACACATGCCTTGATTACTAGAGAGGTCTACAATTTTAGATAAAATTGCTCCACCGCTTGCAGATCCTCCAAGCACATAATTACTAGAAAACACTAGGTTAGCATTATTAGAAATATGTACTTCATCAGTTCCTAATAAAGCACCTCCACCTATAATATCTGATTTTTGTCGATAACCTTCCTGAATATTCATACAATTTTCAGAAAAATCGACTTCTCCTGAATTATTTTGGATAACAATTTTCTTTGCAAAAATAGCCCCTCCACCCTGGATTCCTAAATCCATAAGCTGTGCTGCCTCATTGTTTGATACAGTAGAGGGTGTGTCTGCTTCAGTAGATGAAGTTGCTGTATCGGCTGATTCTGTATTGGCTGAAGATTCTGAGGCTTCAATTGCTGGTGTTGATTGAGTGGGAGTAGATCTTGTATTTCCATAATTACAAGAAAATCTTAATGAACCGGAATTACCTGAAATAACAACATCATTATGAGCGAAAATAGCTCCTCCACCAAGATGAGTACTTGAAGACACAGGTTGAATCATAGAGTTCTTAGAGAAAGCAACAGATCCTCTATTTCCGGCAACAACAATACTATCTCCATAAAGAGCTCCTCCACCCATATAATTAGGCACAGTAGCTGCATCTAGTTTATTTGTATTAGAGATGAAACTCACATCTCCAGAATTATTAAGGATTTTAATTTCTCCATACTGCTGTGATGTTTCTGAAGACTCCTGCGATGTTACTGAAGCATAACAATGAACTGCTCCTCCACCATATTGTGCTTCATTCTTTTCGAAAATTAGCGATCCAAAATTGTTCTGAATTTCTACCATATTCTGAGAGCTAATTGCTCCACCAGAGAGATTCGCTGAATTTGACTTAAATAGGAAATCACCTACATTCTCTACAATCTTGATATTTTTAGATACAAAGGCACCTCCATAGGATTGAGAAGAATTTTTGCAACAATGCAATCGACTATTATTGCATAGATTGATTTCTTCTCCGGAAGCTAAAACTCCTCCACCTAGTAATGTAGAGGTACCTGTTGATGTAGAAATTAATGCTGCGTTCTCCGTGAACTCTAAAAAACCTACATTCCCATAAATATCAATGACTTGTTCTGATGATATTACCCCTCCAGAAAGAGCCTGGTTCTTTAGACAAAAAATATCCTTATGGTTCGCTGAACATGTGAAATGACTACATGCTAAAGCACCACCGTTTGCTTTATCCGCATGGTTTCCTTCTATTAGAACAACTCCGTCATTATTGGATAAAATAATAGAACCATTCGGGAAACTAGATTTAAGATAGGTTCCTTGAGAACAACTTGCATGGATTGCTCCTCCACCCCGTGATAAATCTGTTTCTTGATGGGAACTGAGTAAATCCAATTGCGATTTACAATATGTTAAAGACACATCAGAACAGTTATTCACGACAATACTTTGTGCTCCAACACCTCCTCCATTTGTTTGTGTTTCACATTCATTAAAAACAAGTTTTTCCCTGAGATTTTCAAAAATGACATCCTTATCAGAATAAATTGCAGCTCCATCTTCTCGAGACTTTAGTGAGGAGAAAGAAAGACCCGTTCTTCCTCCAGTTCCTAAAAACGCAAGACCTATAAATCCTAAATTACCTTGTTCGTCTGCATCACCATTAGAGGAAGATTTGTAACAAAACGCTAACCCATGGTTAGCATCCTTTAATGCGTAATTACTGAGAACTTTTGTTTCCTCAGAATCTTGTTTAAGGGGAACAACAATAGATGAGGATGAATTATCTGAGGATGCATCGATATTCGTCCATAAGAATAGTTCGCCTACATGGAAGAAATGGCTTTTATTTGTAAAAAATTGCCCCTGGGCTACTTCAGCAAAAGATAGGACATAAGGAACATATGAAGACAAATTATTCAATACGGACTTGTCTCCACATACACGATTCTCTTGCTTGAATTCTATGGGTTTATCTCTCTTCAAAATGCCAGTAGAAATAAATTCTGACTGAATCTGTCTCCAAGAAAATGATTCAGATAATGTTTGTTGAGAATCTAATTCATAACCATATAACCCGCGTATAGAGGCCAGTATAGTAACTACGATAGAACGAGAAAATGCTGATTGAAATCTTGATACCTTGTTTGCGACCATCATAAACCTAATTCAGAGGTGTTGCAGTATTCACTTTTCAACAGATTTATCACTATCAGTAGGATACCGTCAACAAAGAAAAGATTACCTTAGGCAAGCTCTAGGATTAAGATAGACTTGATAAAATGCGTTGACAAACACGTGCTTGAGCTAAATCTATGGATCCAGAAATTCCATTAAATAAAGATTGTCCAGAAGCCTTCCCATGACATTTGATTACTAATTTAGATAACCCACAAACCATGGAACCGGGGTAAATGGTGTAGTCTAGCTGTTGTTTTACATCAGTTTCCAGTTTATCGCCTAAAATTTGGCGTAAGAAATCGAAAACCCCTTCTGCAGTTTTTAAAAAAATATTCCCAGTGAAGCCATCGGCTACAACAATATCAATGCGTCCACTGAAAACATCACCGCTTTCAACATTCCCAAGGAAAGATTCGCCAAATGTTTCTCTAAGGACACGAAACGTTTGTCTATGAGCTTCGGTACCTTTCCTTTCTTCAGAACCAATATTCAATAAACCTATGGTAGGGAATTCTACTTTCCCTAGACATTGTCTATAAGCTAAACCCATACGGGCAAACCCAACCATTTCCTCAGGATTAACAGAAACATTGGCTCCGACATCTAATATAACTGCACACCCACGCATGGTAGGAACACGAACAAGTAAAGCGGGACGACGTACATTGGGGAATATGGGAATTTTCCTACGAGACAAGGTGATTAAAGCCGCGGTATTTCCTGTGGAAATAAAACCATCAATTTTATCACTTTTAAGGTAGTCCAATCCCAAAGCCATGGAAGAAAACTTTTTGCGGATAGCGGTTAAAGGAGAATCATCCATAGTAATAAAGTCGTTAGCAACGATTATTTCTGGATAATTTTTCCCTATACCGCGAGAAAGAATTTGCTCTCTTACTTCCTCAGTAGCAAAAGCTGTAAAAGCAATTTGTGTTTTTGAGTCTCTTGACTTCAGTACGTTGATTAGCTCTTCCCAAATAACAAAAGGAGAATGATCTCCCCCCATGAGATCTATGCCAATACATACTTTCATACAACACAAACTTAATTATTATTTCTTTTCTATAGTCATAACGGCTTTACCATTATAAAAACCACAAGAAGCACATACTGTATGAGGAATAAATGCTTGTCTACAATTAGTGCAAACAGCTACGTGCTGCGCTTTTTTCGCATGGTGACTTCTGCGAATATTCTTACGTGCATTACTATGTCGATTACGTGGTACTGCCATATTTTTAAACCTTTTATATTACAAATGATCAAAGGGACTATTTCCCTTGTCTTTCTGTCTATCTTTTAAAAATTGTACGATATTTTCCCTCTCTGGACAGCCATCTTTATTACACTCTTGAAAATGATCACTCTCCAAAAGAAGTTCTTGTCTAATTAGATCCTTACAATCAAAAACCCCCGACTTAGCATCATCAAAACAAATGAGATGAGCGACTTCTATAGACTTTACTGGATACAAAAACTTTTTTTCACAAACACAACAACGCAATCTCAATTGCGTAGATATATTTAGGGAAAGGAACCACTGCTCATGATCTATTCTTTCCAAGCTACCTGATACTACAATTTCATCGGGGAAAAGCTCTTCTTCACCGGGCTCACAAATAAAATCGGGACTTAAAGAATAACGAATTTCTTCTTTTTCTCCAGGAAGTTTTAATCGACAAATATATAATTTTAAATCATCTTTACATCCCATAAGAAAAATTCTAGAACTCCCTGTTCGTTTTGTTCTCGGTTTGAAAACAAGAGTTTACCAAACAAGATAATTATAGAAAACAAAGAGATACTTTAAATCTATATGTGACAATAACAAAACTATCATTTTAATTTAAAATCATCAAAAATCCATTTCTGTAGAATTTTTTACCTATTTTTCTTATAATTTCCCTTACATCCCATCGGCAAACATCTAAGGAATAGGGACTAATCCCCGCAAAGTAAATGTATTTGGATAAGCAATAGCCGATTTATGGGCATCTAAGGATAATCATGGAAAACGATATCTTATTAAATATAGAGTCTAAAGAAATTCGCTACGCACATCTGAAAAACGGGCAGCTTTTTGATCTCATCATTGAAAGAAAAAAGGTCAAACAATTAAAGGGGAATATCTATCGTGGACGGGTAACAAATATCCTACGAAATATTCAATCTGCCTTCATTAATATTGACGAGAGAGAAAATGGTTTCATCCATATTTCCGATGTCTTAGAAAATTCTAGAAAATTTGAACAAATGTTTGACATGGACTTTGATGTTCTTCCTAAGGCACCATCTGAAGAACAAACAGAAGCTCCTATAGAAGAATTACTTAAATTAGACAGTCCAGTATTAGTTCAAGTTGTCAAAGAACCTATAGGAACAAAAGGAGCACGATTAACCTCAAATATTTCCATTCCGGGGCGCTACCTTGTTTTATTGCCTAATTCTCCCCATCGGGGCGTTTCGAGAAAAATTGAGGATCCACATATGCGTGACCAGTTAAAACAACTCATCCGTTCTTTCGAAATGCCACAAGATATGGGACTTATTTGTCGTACGGCAAGCGTCTTAGCATCAACAGAAGCTTTAATAAATGAGGCTCATGATCTACTTTTAACTTGGAAGGGGATCCTAGAAAAATTCTATGCCACAGACCAACCATGCCTACTTTATGAAGAGACTGATATTTTAAAAAAAGCAGTGATCACCTGTATTGATAAAAACTACAAACGTCTCTTAGTAGATGACTATGCTACATATCAAAAATGTAAACGCATGGTGAAAAAGTATTCACCTGATTCCTCAGTAAAAATTGAATACTATCGTGATTCGATTCCTATGTTCGAACGCTTTAATATTGAAAAAGAGATCGATAAGGCTACAAAACGAAAAATTTGGCTTTCCAGCGGTGGATATCTTTTTTTTGATAAAACTGAAGCTATGCACACTATCGATGTAAACTCAGGGAGAAGCACGCAATTAGAAAGTGGTGTTGAAGAAACTCTGGTACAAATTAATCTAGAAGCTGCTGAAGAAATTGCTCGCCAGCTTCGTCTACGTAATATCGGTGGGCTGGTAATCATTGACTTCATTGATATGAAATCAAGAAAAAACCAACGCCGTGTTTTAGAACGTTTAAAAGAGCATATGAAATACGATGCCGCCCGTTGTACAATTTTAAGTATGAGTGAATTTGGTCTAGTAGAAATGACTCGCCAAAGGAACCGAGAATCTCTAATGCAAACACTATTTACTACATGTCCTTATTGTAGCGGCAATGCAATTATCAAAACCCCTGAAAGTGTGGTAATTGAAATTGAAAGAGACATGAAGAAAGTCATTAATCATAAAGAACACACCCACCTGTGTCTAGTTGTGCATCCTGAAATAGCTAACTACATGAAACAAGAAAAAAATGATGACGAATTAATAAATTTAGCTAAGCAACTAAAAGCTAAATTGCAGATCAACACCTCCGATTCGCTTCATCTCAATCACTACCAATTCTTCTCACTTGTTACAGGAGAAAGTGTGGAATTATAATTAAGGCATAGCTATGCATTTTTCTACATATCTATCACAAGCTTTTGGAAATCAATCATTACCAGAGCCTCTGTATCAAAAATTTCAGATATATCATCAAAATTATATTGAGGCAGCGACCAAAAAATGTTCTCTGGAGAAAGCAGAAGCCTTATGTCTACAGTGGCTTAAAATTGTTATTGAAGATTTAAAAAACCCTTTTATCTTTCCTCCGTATCATAAAAAAATTCGCCATCCTATTGACCTATTTACATTTGGGAAAGAATTTTTCTCTGTTTTGATAGATGATGCCAATTCTCGTGTAGAAAATCCTGAACAACTCGACCATATCGAAAAAGCGATTCTACGCAAAGAAAATGTCATTCTCTTAGCAAATCATCAAACTGAATGCGATCCCCAGTTAATGTATTATGCCCTGGGGAAAACCCATCCTGAATTATTAGAGAACATGATCTTTATTGCCGGCGACCGTGTGACTTCGGATCCTCTAGCACGTCCTTTCAGTATGGGATGTGACTTGTTGTGTATATACTCCAAGCGTCATATCCATACACCACCTGAACAGAAAGAAGAAAAGTTGCATCATAACCAAAAGAGTATGAAAATTCTCAAATCTCTACTTCATGAAGGGGGTAAATTTATTTATGTAGCTCCTGCAGGAGGAAGAGATAGAAAAATTACAAACAACTTATATCCGGCGGAATTTCAACCAGAAAGTATTGAAATGTTTCGTATTCTAACAAAAGCTTCTGGGAAACCTGCTCATTTCTATCCCTTTGCTCTGAAAACCTATGATATTCTTCCTCCACCTCCAACCATTGAGAATACTATCGGAGAATATCGAGCCATTTTCTATGCACCCATATGCTTTAAATTTGGCGAAGAAATTTTATTAGATGAGTTATGTTCTGAAGAAGAACTGAAAAATTACGACAAACATAATCAACGGATCTTGAGATCTAACAAAGCATTTGCAATTTTATCTCAATTGTATGAGGAACTACAAACATGAAATGGAAAACGTGGTCTGCCAATATACTATTAATTTCTCTATTCCTGACCTCTTGTTATCCAAAAACTATTCCAGATCAATGTCCTTTAAAAATTCTCACCCCCTCATTAGCTCACCAAAAGATAGCTAAAGTTCTTTGTCCTAACGGCCTGCAACTACTCATTATCTCTAATCCTGAATCCCCTATTTCTGGAGCTGCTTTAGCAGTAAAAACAGGAAATTCTTCTGATCCTAAGGAATTCCCAGGACTCGCTCATTTAACTGAACATTGTGTATTCCTGGGGAATCAAAAATATCCCTCTCCCGATAGCTTCTCACAGTTTTTAAGTAATAATAATGGGAAATATAATGCTTTCACAAGTTCCCATAGTACCAGCTATCTGTTTTCAGTAGATAATTCTGTATTTCATGAAGCTATCGATCAATTCGTACATTTGTTTATCGATCCATTGTTTCTCCAAGAATCCTTAGATAAAGAAAAGAATGCTGTACACCAAGAATTCGCTATACATCCAACAAAAGATAATCGTCGTATCTTCCGTATTCAACAACTTATAGCACCGAAAAATAGCCCTATAAATCACTTTGGTTGTGGTAATGCAACAACATTAGCAAAAGTTTCTCCTCAAGATATGCGAACATGGTTTCAACAGTACTACCACGCTGACAATATGATTGCTATTGTTCATACGTCGGAGCCACTAAACAAAACAATAAAATTCCTGACAAAGCTCTTTGCAAAGATTCCGAAACAAAAACACAGAGGCATACAGCCATCACGACCTATTATTGAGGATAACAGTTCCTCCGGGAAACTCTATATCAATACTGCTGTAGAACCCACTACTCGTCTTCATGTATACTGGAATTTCCATAACACCGCCGAGTCATTCCCCTTAGGATGTTTTGCATCAATAGCATATATTCTGAATCATGAAGGACCCAATAGTTTAATTTCGGTACTAAAAAAAGAGAAACTCATCACTCAAGCAGCGTCTGGTTTTTATAGAACATCACAAGACACCGGTGAATTTACTATTGAATATCAACTTACTGATGAAGGTGAAAAAAACTACTCTGATATCTTAATGAAAACTTTTGCTTATTTACATTATATTCAAGAGCAAAGTATCCCTAATCACTGTCTTAATGACATTTCGACTATGAATGCTCTAGATTATTGTTATAGTTCCAATACAGAGCTTTTCAAAACTCTCTACACGCAAATTTCTACTCTTATACATGAAGATCTATCTACCTATCCTTATCAGACACTGGTATATCCCAAATATTCTTCTGAAGAAGAGAAAGCAATTCTAAATACTCTTTCTGATCCTTATCGTGCACGCTATATCCTATCAACAAAACATCTAGAATATTTCCCCTCGGCTGTTCAACATCATGACGCTATTTTTAATATGTCATACTACGAACAACCTCTTCTCAATTTAGAGGGATATAAGCAAGCTCCTCCTTATTCCTCTCTATCCCTACCTCAAAAGAATATTTATATCCCTAAAGATATCGAAATAGTAAAAACAACAGCACCTGTACATGGACAGTTTCCATTTTCTCCAGATTTAGCCTATAAAGGTCCTGGTCTTACACTGTATTATTGTGAAGATCAATTTTATACTCTCCCAAAACTTGCTATAGATCTTTGTATCCGTTCCCCAGAAATTTCTATTAAAAATCTCCGCTCTTTAATTATGACGGACATATATTCGTTAGCGATTGATGACATTCTAACCCATGAATATTACTCTGCGACACAAGCAGGTCTTACTTTTTCTTCTTCTCTACATGGAGAGGGATTAGGTTTAAGTATTTCTGGGTATGATACAACTGTTCCTATTCTACTAAAATCAATTCTCTCATCTTTACAACTCACTTTAAGCCAAGAACAGTTCTCTATTTATAAACAGCAATTGTTAGAAAATTATCAGAAAAAAATAATTAGCTGTCCTATACGTACAGGTATACAAACCCTATGGACTCATTCTCTCCAAAATGTCTATGCATATGACGAGAAGATAGCTGTCTTACAAACTATAAATTTTGAGGAGATGCAATATTTTGCAGAGAATTTATTGAATCAAGTGTTTATTGAGGGGATGATTCTCGGCCCTCCAAAAAAATGTAAACAAGAACTCACAGATATTCTTAAAGATTTTATTTCTTCTCATATTCCCTATGAGGCCTCTCCTTTCTATTACCAAAGGCAAGAAAAGAATAGCGAAAATATTCAGACGAGCTATCCCCTATCAGGGAATGCTATATTATTAGTACTTCAAGATGAACTTTCTTCTTCTATAGAACATTTGGCTGCTACAGAAATGATGTTTTCTTGGTTACATCATACAATATTCATGCACTTACGTACGGAACAACAGCTAGGCTACGTTGTGGGGGCTTGTTATCAAGAAGCATTATTGCTCCCTGCAGGGATATTCTATATTCGTTCTGATGCTTATTCTCCAGGAGAACTTGTAGAAAAAACAAGAGATTTTATACAGAAAGTAGCACATTCCCCAGAAACATATGGGATGTCTCCTCAATATTTTTCTGACTTACGCTCGGCATACATTAAAAATCTTATACATCCTTCGGAATCTTTAGAAACAATGAATTCCATTTTGTTTTCTTTAGCTTTTGACAAACCTTCAATACAATTTTCCCGTAACAATGATAAAATCTCTGCAGCTCAAAACATGGATTACGTAACTTTTAAGGATTACTGTCAGGAATTTTTAAATGAAAAATTAGGGAAACACATCTCTATATACGTACATGGGGCTACATCCATATCTGTATGCTCACCTAAAGAAACAATAGACAAAAGTGGGGATATCCTTGAAAATCCAAAAAGTCATTAGAGCTATGATTGAAGGACCTAGAGAAAATAAAAATAACCATCCCAAAGAAAATGATGAAGAGGGGAAAGACGGCCTAAGCGCTAGATAACCAACAATGTTGGGAATATTGGAGATGACTGTCAATCCCCCAGCGGACATACATCCTGCAACAACAAGATAAAGAAAACAATCCGTAGCTACAGGTAGATTATGTACAAGATAATTTACTAATGCATTGTCTAAGAAGATCGATAGAACATACGAAGTCATCATATAGCCAAAGTCTGACATCCTGTGCATGAGTTCCAACACCCACCACTCTTGCAGCTCACCGAAAATTACTAATCCTGCATAAAATAACCCAACGAAGCAAGCTTTCCCAATACGAATAGGATGCTGATAAAAGATAGTAAATTTTTGGAATCCCAAATAAAATATCAAGATAGCCATCATTAACAATGGGACAGAACGAGCGAGTATGACAGCGCATACAAGGAGAATATGTATACAAATAATCCATTTGGGAATGTATTCTTTCACATTAGAAGAAACAGTGATTGCCTTAGGAAATTTGGTGAACTCTTTTCTAAAAATTAAATAATAAATAGTTGTCGAAATCAACATAGCGATAATTGCCTTCCAACAAAAATATTTTAGAATAAAGCCGTTGCCCCATTTAACTGAGGGAAGAATAATAAATAATGCTCGAGAAGATATTCCTGTTGTTAATCCTCCAAGAGAAATATTTGAAAACAATAATCCCATAGTTGCGTAAGCGAAGCGTGGAGAGGGTGAAAATTTATAAAAACTCCTACACAGTAATGTAGTCGCTATAATCATTGCTCCTGTTTCCTTAAGAAGAACGGAAGATAATGGGGGTGCTATCATGAGTGTCCACCACCAGCATCGTGGAGATTGTTTCCCTATTTTAGCAATACTCGAGAAAATACGTTCTGATAAATATACTATGGGGCGTGATTCTAAGAGAATCAGCATAATAATAATAAACAAAGAAAATATGTAATTCCTGCTATTAAAATAACTAATGGTCAATTTATAGCCTTCAGAATAGAGAAACCATAGAAACAGAGGCGCTGCCCATAGAATAAAAACAACCTCCACCCTACCAAGTAAACGATAACATTCGCTCAACCATAAATATTTCTTCCATTTCTCTGGAAAAATCATTTTTTTATGTTGACATATCTGGAAACGGTTATGAAACCAGGGGGTGAGAAACGTATGCACTATGGAGAAGAAAAATAGTACGGTAGCACCAGTTCGCAATGATGAAGAATACTGCGGTAAAATCATAAAAATCTCCCAAAACGAATCCCATTTCTATAACTATCAATAAAGATATTGCGAGTAAAAAGAAAAATTCAAAGACCTTTCCCCTAGCAATAAGAAGGATAGAATTGTCTAGTTATTAATCTTATGTTCAGAAAAGAAATTGTAAAAAAATTTTTGTTTCTATTAAGTAAAAGAAGGAGATGGGGGATGTCGCTATGTCATACACGATCACATTACCTGAAGAACACAACACTGAAAAAATTCAGGATAATCTTCAAAAGATTACCTTAGCTTCTTCGGAAGTTCTGAAAAGTAAGTATGAAACAAAAAATAAGAAACAACCTTACGAAGTTTTCCAAGCAGAAAGTACTCTTTCTGTAGAAGCAAATAAAATTGCTTCTGTTGTAGAATATATTTTATTTTATCGTTCTTCTAAGTAGCTCTCTATTTTTAATACCATCCACTGGTCTTACAAACAGAATTTGTGAGTATACCATGGCTATCTTGAATTAATTTGCGAATAGCACTCGCTATTTGAGGATTTTTTTCTATTTCTTTGGGGTAACTTACAAATAGAGTAGCTCCCGATCCCGACATACTCACATGACTTGGATAAGGACTCCATATCCTTTCTAGCATGTGTTTTTTTTCTAATAAATCTGTACGGAAACGAAACACAGCTTTTTCTAAATCATTTTCCCTAACATGTTTGTAATCCATTATGTTCCGTTTTCTTTTAACAAAATCTTCGGGAAGCACATAGGAAAAAGCTTCTTTCGTAAGTACACCTTTTTCTGAAAAATAGAGTACATAGCGTTGAGGGCAACTCTCCCCCTCTTCCCAGGGAATAACATCATCCCCGCAACCTACACCTACGGAAGATCCTGAAGAAAAAAATAGAGAGACATCGGTGCCTAAGATTTTTGCCATTTCTTTTAAAACATCGTTAGATAATTGGGTTTGGAAATACTGATTTAATGCATATAGGGCTGTTGCAGCATTACTACTTCCTCCTCCTAAACCTGACCCTATAGGGATGCGCTTATATAGATTCCAAACAATGGGTGTAGAAATTTTTGTGTATTTTCGAAATAAATATAGACTCTTCCAGAGACTATTTTCAGGTGTATTTAATCCTGGAATATTACAGATAAGAATATCCTTGTCTCCTTTTCTCAAAGAAATTTCATCCCCAAAATCAATCGTTTGATATCGGGAAGTCATTTGATGAAATCCATTCCTGCACTTACCATGAAGCTTTAAAAAAATATTTAACTTTGCTGGGGAAAAATAGTGCATGCTATATCAAATCGAGGAAAAGGAGCGAGGGAAACATTACTTTCCCTCTACACAATGCTTCTTATCTAATTTTTGTCTTGTTCTTCTGAAGGGGATTGTTGATCGAGAACAGAAGCAACGTATAAATTCTCAGAAACTACTTCAACAATTAAAGTTGCAGGAACATCTTCTTTTAATTTTAAAGGTACGTTCTTTTTCCCAAGATTCTTAATTGCATAATGAGAATGGGGGAAATTTTTTCGCGTTAAAACGATATTCTTCTGAGCAGCTGCTTGAATCATATCAGCAATAGTAACAGAACCATACATATTGTTATCTGGATCTACTCGAACTTGGAACTCGAGAACAATATTTTTTAAGGTCTCTGCTAATTTTTCTGATTCTTCTCTGTCTGCAGCTGCACGACGCATACGCTCTTCTTTTAACTGTGCTTGTAAGCGTAGAGTTCCTGCTCCTGCAATGACAGCTTTCTTTTTTGGTATAAGGTAGTTGCGGAAATAACCAGGACGTGCTGTGACAATATCACCACTACGGCCTAAACCATCAACATCCTCTAATAAAAGTAGTTGTCGTTTCATTTTGTTCTTCTTCCTCTAAATTAATCTTCTCCTACAAAAGGTAGTAACCCCATATGACGCGCTCTTTTTATCGCTAGAGTAAGCATACCTTGGAAGCGGGAAGAGACACCTGTAATTCTTCGTGGTAAAATCTTACCTCTTTCCGTAATAAACTTTTTTAAGGTTTCTGTATCTTTGTAATCTATAGTTTTCCAACCTGCGGAAACAAAAGGACATTTCTTATTAAATCGCTTCCTTCTGTGTTCATTATTATGAACAGGCTTGCTCATATTTTCTCCTTAACAACTTATTCTGGTAATGATGCAAATTCCAAAACTTCTTGTACAGTATCTGCTTTTAGAGTCATAAATCTTAACAGATCCTCATTTAAATGATACTCTTTCCATAATTCTGCAATTGCTTCAGGAATGACGGAAAAATAAATGAAATAGTAATAGCCTTCACGAGCTCCTCGGATAGTATAAGATAATTTTTTTCTCCCTTGATCGTGAATTTTTAAAATTTCTCCACCATAATTGATAATACCTGAAGTTACTTTATCCAAAGCCTTGCGCCTAGCTTCCTCACTAAGAGTAACACTAAATACATAGGCACCTTCGTAAAGTCGGGTTGCTTTTTTCTTCATTAAAAACTCCTAAACATAGCTAGAGTAGTTTATTTCCCTGAGGACCATTTTCCTCAGAACACCATTGAACAAATAATACGGCCATCTCAGATAACAGAGATTGCACTCCCAATTGTTCTTCATTAGAAAACTGCCCAAGAACAAAATCTGACAGTCCCATATTTTCTTCTTTAGGTCGCCCCACTCCTAAACGCAATTGCCAATAATGACTAGATCCAAGGCTTTGGGTAATACTTTTAATTCCCTTGTGTCCACCACTCCCAGCGTCTTGTCGAAGACGAACACTACCAAAGGGTAGGTTCACATCATCAGCAAGTACAATAATGCAGTCTTCTTTAATATTATAGTATTCTTTAGCCGCTTTAACAGCCTTACCACTTAGATTCACATAAGTCCTGGGCTTAATGAATACTATGGGCCCATAAGGGGATTCCACTTTAGAAATGTCAGAAAAAAATTTAGGGACTTCCCTAAATTGAGTTCCAGGAAACCCTTGGACTAATCTGTCTACACAAAGAAACCCTATATTATGCCGCGTCCATGCATACTGACGCCCCGGGTTTCCTATGCCAACAACTAGTCGCATCATAAACTATCTTCTAGACACTGTTACTACAACTTCTTTAAGAGAAGTGATAGGACGAATCCCCGGTGGAATCGTGATGTCGGACAATTTCTTAGTCTGTGATAATCCTAAAGAACGAACATCTAATTCTAAAAAGGGCACAATGTCTTTAGGCTTACATACAACGCGTAAATAGCGGATAATCTGTCTTAGGGATCCCCCCAATTTCACACCAATACAATCCACAGCATTAATGCAGCGAATTGGAATATTTAATTTTACATCTCTCTCCTCTACAAGTTCTTCAAAATCCAAGTGAATAACATCATACGTAGTCACTTGATATTGAATATCTTTAATTAGAGCCCTAATTATACGACCCTCATAGGATAAAGAAAAAATGGTAGAAGATAATGAACCACTCTCTAAGCCAGATAAAAAATTCTTAAACACATGAGCATCAACAACAATATTAGCTAGGCTTTTCCCCTTGGAATAAATAACGGCGGGGATACCTCCTTGTTGACGAATTTTTTTAAGAAAAGATTTTCTATCTGTCTCACGACTTGTAACCACAAGCTCCATAATGTGCTTTCTCCCTAATCTTCAGCTAAAGAACCCTCTGCAAATTCACTCGAGAAGCTGTTTTTGCCAGGGACCATTGACTGCCATGTCTAAAACATGCATCCGAATAGTTTTTGAGGCAAAATTATAACTCTACCTAGGAAAAAGTCAATCTTTTCCCAAACAATACTAATTAAACTAAAAGGATAATGTTATGCCGACGAATAATAAAAAAAAGAAATAACAGAAATCTTGGGGTGAAAGGATTCGAACCTCCGATGCACGGTACCAAAAACCGCTGCCTTACCGCTTGGCCACACCCCAGTACTAAAGGCTAAAGTCACAGTTTATCTAAATTCTTGTTTTTGCGAATAGGAAAATTTCATGTTATTAGAATTTTTATCCCAACCCATTTAAAATACTACTTTTCACCTTGTGATTTTTATTTTCGACTTGTTATGACGCAAGTAATCTCCCCGAGGAAAAAAAATTATGAAAATCCTACAAACTGCAGTAGAATTCGCTCCTATCATAAAATCAGGGGGATTAGGAGATGCAGTTTATGGCCTATCCAAAGGATTGGCTGAAAACCATCATGTTGAAGTTGTTCTTCCTTTTTATCCTCTTATCTGTCCGAAACTATCTTTCCCTCTTGTAGATGAGAAAACTGTTTTCTATAAGTTCTTAGGACAACAAACTGCAACAGCCCTCTCCTATTCTTATGGGAATATGCTTCTCACTATTCTTCAGCTAGACTCCCAACTAGATTTATTCGCCACGCCAACAATCTATACTGGAAATGATACCTTACGCTTTATGGCGTTTTCCTCTGCTGTTTCTGCCTATATCCATATTTCTGACAAAGTAGACATTGTACATATGCATGATTGGCATATGGGGCTTCTAGCAGGATTATTAAAAGATCCTGACCGTACATACTATCCAAAAAGAATTTTTACTATTCATAATTTTAATTATCGAGGTTACTGTAGTACACAATTATTAGCAGCTTCAGGAATTAGTGATTTTGGTCTAAGTAATTATCAATTATTTCGTGATCCTCATACTTCGGTTTTACTCAAAGGGGCATTGTACTGTTCTGATTATGTGACTACGGTTTCCCCTACTTATGCTCAAGATATTCTTCAAGATTACTCCGACTATGAAATGCATGATGCACTTGTTTCTCAGAGTGATGTTTTTTGTGGAATTCTCAATGGAATAGATGAAAATCTCTGGAATCCAGAAACAGATCCTTGCTTAGTTGCAAACTATAGTGCGGAATTATTAGAAGAACCTGATATTCTTTTTATGAAAAAGGAGGAGAATAAAGCCTTTCTATACGACAAACTCGGCCTATCTCATGAGTACACACCTTTGATGTGCATCATTTCTCGTATTGTAGAGCAAAAAGGTCCTGAATTTATGAAGGCAACGATTCTTCATGCTATGGAAAATGCTTATTCTCTAGTGATCATCGGCCAATGTTATGATCAAGAATTACAACGGCAATTTGCTAATCTAAAAGAATCTCTAACTCCAACTCCCAATATACGTATTGTCCTAGATTACAATGATTCCTTAGCGCGACTCACCTATGGTGCTGCGGATATGATTTGTATTCCTTCGCACTTTGAACCTTGTGGTCTTACACAACTTATTAGCATGCGCTATGGGACAATACCCTTGGTACGATCTACAGGGGGACTTGCGGATACAGTGATTCCCCATGTTCATGGGTTAACGTTCTCCCATACAGAAAATTTCCATGATTTTTATCATATGCTGTCCTCTGCGATCTCTACTTATCGTCATGAACCTGATGTTTGGTTTCATATGATTGAAGAGGGTATGCAACGTCATTCAGGTTTAAATACTATGGCATCTCAATACGTAGCAATCTATTCTTCTTTACTATAAAGAGGGCCATTAATTGTTAGATTTTCCCTTTCCTCGTTGCAACAAATAACTTTTATTTACCCAGAAGTACTCCACCCCCGAATATACCGAGTAAATAGCAACAATACAGCCAATGATGGACGCAAAGAGTTCCAATCCACTGTCAGAAATCATTCCTAAAGAATGAGGAATCATTGCTAAGAGGATTAAGGAAAAGCTAATCCCTTGTAAAATAGCTTTAATTTTTCCACTTACTCGAGCAGCTACAACAACACCACGGAAGGCACATACAGTACGCAACGTACTAATTACGGAATCTCTAGCAAGAAAAACAAAAACAAGAATTAGAGGGAGATTTACTGGAGGTTGAGTAAACGTCAGATAAATGGAAATTCTATAAATACTGTCTGCCATAGGGTCAAGTAATTTCCCTAAATCTGTTACTTGGGAAAACCTTCTAGCTATGTATCCATCAATAGCATCAGTTAACTCAGAAAGACCTAGCAATGCCAGAAGTATATACGGAAGAACTACGGGAGTAACACCCAGCCACTTACCTTTCAAATAAAGTAGCATGAAAATTGGTGTCATAAACAGCCGGGAAAAAGTTAAATAATTAGGTAGCCCCATTTTATACTCAGAATAAAAATCAACTTAACTAGAAACTCAACTACATGTTTCAAAAACAAATAAATAGATGAGAATTAGTGTGCAAGTTTCAAGAAATTGTAATCAAACAAAACTATTTTTTGAAGGGGTTTCTTTAGTTTTTTCTCTTAATATTGTCTGTTTTTATTTGTAATGGTAACCTGTACTTTTATTCCTGAAACATCTGTTTCCTAAGTGACACATTATTGCTTTGAAACATTAAAATTCACAGATTAACGTTGGAGACCTCAAAATGTCACATCCTCTCACTTTACAAGCAATGATTGCTAAAATCTTACAATTTTGGAGTGAACAAGGATGTGTGATCCATCAGGGATATGATTTGGAAGTAGGCGCAGGGACATTTAATCCAGCAACGTTTCTACGTGCTTTAGGTCCTGAACCCTATAAAACTGCTTATGTTGAACCTTCTCGACGTCCTCAAGATGGTCGTTATGGTATGCACCCCAACCGTTTACAGAACTATCACCAGTTACAAGTTCTTCTCAAACCTGTCCCTGAAAACTTCCTTTCTTTATATGAGAAATCACTACAGGTTATTGGTTTAGATTTAAAAAATCATGATATGCGTTTTGTTCATGATGATTGGGAAAATCCTACGATCGGTGCATGGGGCTTAGGTTGGGAGGTATGGTTAAATGGGATGGAAATTACACAATTAACTTACTTTCAAGCTATAGGAAGTAAACCATTAGATGTAATTAGCGGGGAAATTACCTATGGCATTGAAAGAATTGCTATGTATTTACAAAACCAAAATTCAATTTTTAATGTTCTTTGGAATGATGAGTTAACTTATGGTGATATTATTCAATCCTCAGAAAAGGCATGGAGCGAATATAATTTTGATGTAGCAAATACGCACATGTGGTTAAGGCATTTTGAAGACTTTGCTCAAGAAGTTTCATCAACATTAGAACAAGGGCTTCCTGTACCTGCTTATGACTTTGTTATAAAAGCATCTCATGCCTTCAATATTCTAGATGCTCGTGGTGTTATTTCCGTTACAGAACGTACACGTTATATTACAAAAATTCGCCAATTAGCTCGTGCTGTTGCTGATAGTTATGTCAACTGGAGATCTTTTTTAAACTATCCCCTATTACCTAAGGCACACACAGAGTTTCCAAAAATCTCTTCCGTGAGTCTCCCTGAAATAAAAACTCCTGAAGATTTTCTTCTAGAAATAGGTTCGGAAGAATTACCAGCTACTTTTGTTCCTATAGGAATACAGCAACTAGAACATTTGTCTAAAAAGCTTTTAGCTGATCACAATATAAAATATGAACATCTAGAAGTATTTGGTTCCCCACGACGCCTTGCTTTATGCATTTATAAACTTGATCCCGTAGTCATACAACCAGCTGTAGAAAAGAAAGGCCCCGCTCTATCTTCTCTATTCACAGAAATAGGGGATTTAACTCCGCAGGGAAAACAATTTTTTGCTTCATATAATATATATATCAATCATTTCGATGAACTTGCTCAATATCCTCTATTTACTATTCGTCAGATACACTCTGTGCCCTATTTATTCATATCTCATGCTGAAACATATAAAAATACAACAACCATTCTTCATGAGGAATTACCTAAATTAATCCAATCGATAAAATTTCCTAAGAAAATGGTCTACGATGATAGTAGAGTAGAGTATGCCCGTCCTATTCGTTGGTTGGTTTCTTTATACGGAACACAAGTTTTACCTTTTACTTTTGGTAAAGTTTCAGCTTCTAATATTTCCTACGGTCATCGACAATTAGACCCTAGAAAAATCTCTATCCCTTCCTGTCAGCATTATAGAGATACCCTGCGTGATGCCTGTGTCATTGTCTCTCATAAGGAACGTAAAGAAATTATTACCCAAGGATTACAACTACACAGTTCAGAAAATATCTTTCCTATTGCCAATTCAAGCCTACTGGAAGAAACTGTTTTCCTAACTGAGCATCCATTTGTCACCTGCGCTGAATTTCAACCTAAATTTTGTGCTTTACCTAAGGAACTATTAATCGCAGAAATGGTTAACCATCAAAAATATTTCCCTACGCAAAATTCTCGTGGAGAGGTTACAAATAAATTTATTTTGATATGTGATAACTGCCCTAATGATACAATTATTCAAGGTAATGAAAAAGCCCTTGCTCCTCGACTAACAGATGGTGATTTCTTATTTTCTCAAGACTTAAAAACTCCCTTAACGACTTTCATTGAGAAGCTCAAAACAGTGACTTATTTTGATTCTCTTGGTTCTCTTTACGATAAAATCGAAAGATTACAAGAACACAAAAAAGTTCTGTATCCCTTATTGCCACTATCTTCTCAAGAAGATATCACTACTGCAATTACATATTGTAAAGTAGATTTGGTATCTGCTGTGGTTAATGAATTTGCTGAACTTCAAGGTATTATGGGAGCATATTATGTCAAGCATGCTGGCTTATCTACAGCAGCGTCAGTAGCTATAGGAGAACATTTACGTCACATTACTGATGGCCAAGCTATCTCTACTACAGGGATTCTTTTAAGTTTAATTGATCGTCTGGATAATTTACTTTCATGTTTTATTTTAAATCTTCGTCCTACGTCATCTCATGATCCTTATGCGTTACGTCGACAATCTTTAGAAATCCTTACCTTATTGCATGCTTCAAATGCTCCTTTAAATTTAGAAATTCTACTAAATCAATTTGCTCTTCATTTTCCATCAACTATTCAACAGCACTCTTGGGATAAGTCTGAGGTAGTTCATGAAATCTTAGTATTTATTTGGGGACGGTTGAAAACATTTTTATCGTCTTTGAATTTTAGTAAGGATATCATTTCTACAGTTCTTTCGGATACAGCACCAAAAAGTCCTGTAGAAATCATCCGATCTGCAACTATCCTTCAAGAGATGAAAAGTGAACAAAGTGTAACCTTAAGGAAAATCACTACCACACATAATCGCCTTAAAAAAATGCTAGTTTCTTTAAAGTTCTCCTCAACTACACCTAAAGGAGTACAACTAGATACTCACGCTTTGCATTTACAAAATGCTTTAGAAAATTTTGAGAATATTACAAGCACACAGGAGTTGAAAACAGAATATTTCCTTGCTCTTGGTGAACTTACAGACAGCATCAATATATTTTTAAATGAAGTACATATCACAAGTGGAAGCGAGGAATTAAAAAATATACGAATACGCTTACTTCTAACTGCTATGGAAAAATTCTCTTTTTATAAATGGGAAGCATTAAAAATATGATGTATATGAAGGATTGGCGCCTAGATTTATATAATCTAGGGCCACTTAGTAAAGTGCGTCATTTTTGATAGAGATCCTAAAGCAAAGAGACATTGAGTACAATAACTCCATCTTCTTCAAGTAAAAGAGTTATAAGGAAAATTCCTTCTTCCTGACCTATGGTCACTTCAGGAACTTTTTTTAAGAAACTTTGAACGCAATCCTTATCTTGATCTGTGGGACGAATCACAGCCAAAACTGCCATATCTTTCAAAGATGGGTCCAAATATCCCTCTATACCAAAACCATTGTCTAAGATTTCATCCAATATGGGAGAAGGAGAACCGCTTAATAACACCATGAGTACGGGTATACCAGAAGCATTCGCATGTACTATAGCATCATCATAGTTGTCAAAAACTCCACTAGAATTCTCCGCTACAGGAGTACAGAATGGTTGTTCTCCGCCAAGAATAGACTGACAGTGAAACAATAAACATAAAAATAAAGATAGTAAAATACGCATTAAAATTACTCTTAAAAACTAAAATGCAGGTGAGTTTACCACAACGGTTTAAAAAAAATATTAATTTTTTCAAAATCAAATAAATACGAAAAATTAGAACCTAGGTCAAAAGCACTAGCTCGGTAAATCGACATGAAGAACATCGACAAGTTCTACAGCATCCTGGGAAACAGAAAGAGTAATGAGGAAGGTACCTTGTAACGACGCAATCTCAGGGAAATGCTGTTGGAGCGTATTGATTTCCTCTAACATGGGTTCGGGAATCGGTGGATAAATCAAAGGACCAATTCCCTGGGGGCTAAGAACAAGAAAATTCACATAGTTACGCAATGCAGTCTCCCCCATAGAATAAGCTAAATTTTGCAAATCGCTGAATGCTATGGTATTTGCATCGCTATACAAAACTAGAATTGTACTCTTTTTTTCGTTTCGTGTAGCTTCAACACAGTCTAAATATCGGTAAAAAATACGACTCTTCTGGATGAGACCTTCTTCAGCTACACAAATAGAAAGCTTCTGACCTATAGGAGATAATAAAAATAGAAAAGAAAATATCGTGAACAATATACGCATGAATTAATCTCAATAAATTATGATTAAAAAATAGGCTATAAACCTAACAGAAAAGTGGATTTAAAATATATGAATAAACACATTACTAAATTAAAATGAGAATCGTGTTTGACTCTTATACAAAACAATCTTATTCATCTAGGAAAGTGGTTTCCCGGGGAAAAACATGCTGAATACTATCTTGTTGCTGTGAGTCAATAGTAATGAGTACAATGCAAGGCTCATGAATACTTATGTTAGAGAAACGCTCTTGAAACTCTACTATATGATGAATCATCGGGTCTATTTTAGGATGAAACTCCATGGAATTGATCAAACCAGGCTGTAGAATAACAAAATTAAAGACAGAGGTTAAATCTTTAGAAAGATAGAGATCTCTCTTCGTGATATCTTCCCAAACATCATCAGAAGAGGGATTTAAAAAAACAATGATTCCTAGCTTATGATGAGCAATTGCATTTTCTAAAGCTGCGGAATAGGAATAATAGATCCTATTGCCGCTACTCAAAATACGATATTGAGGAGGGACCGTTTGTAAAATAGTCTCCGATTGACTTCCGAATCCCTCTAAAAAGCAACAACAAACAGTTATAACAAGAATTAACCAAGAACGACAAAACATCTTATTTCATACAAGTAAAAACAAAATACTATATTCGCATAGAGATAGAGAAATAATCATCCCATGCTAGTGGCGACTGAATGTTTGCAGCACTATACTGCGCCTTTATTAGATAGTAAGGTCTCCAATTCCAAAGTCTGTTGATTTTGCAATTCATTGAGCACTACAGTAGCTCCATAACCAAGACCTGCTGCTCTTACAAAATCACTGACACGTATGACTGAGTCAGGAGTCTTGGGAAAGGCTAACCCAGAAGATTCAGCAACAATGATTCCTCCAGCACGATTACTTGTGAACATCATAGTCGTCATATGACCACAACATAAAACCCAAGAAAGAATTGGTAGAAACAACTTATAAAGTTTCATAATAAACAAGAAATTAATTAAAAAATTAACAATAGCATTTTACATTAAAAATTAATAAAACTCAATAATTTTAAAAAAATTATAAAGATGTAAATTGAATAAGATAATTAGAAACCCTGGGGATCAAGAAGAGAGATTATCAATCTGTCGCTACGCAGACGAAGATAATCCTCTAGAACAGAGATATTAGAATGATCTCCTCTCGGAGATATAGAAAGAGGGTGGCGTTTTTCTCTCCACTGACGATCTGCCAGCTTCTGTAAAGATTGTATAAATACTTGCTCCAGACAACCGGTGTTTACAAGACGCTTGATTAATAGATCTATAATCACTGGATCTTCCAGAAGAGTTAAGGCTTCATCCAAAGGGAGGTTGGAGTGATGCTGCTCGTAATACTGAATAAGAGAAGAGAAAAGCTTCCGACACTCAGGATGCTTGAAATCATCGGGAGTAAAATAGCTTTTTGCTGTATGCGGAATACTTAAGTTCTGTGGTTTACAAAATAACATACAACGCAAAACATCTGTTTCAATAATGACATCGGGATGAATTTTAGATATCTTCTTCTGAGGTATAGATGTTTTTATAGAAGATAGTCCTCCTGTCTCTAGTTTCGCCAAAGAAAATACCATAGCTTCAGGAATCATCATCAAAGATGCTAATTGCTTTAAATGCTCATAAACAACAACGAGATTCCCCCATTGCTTAATTTGTGTAATAAGCTCCTCAATAACACTTGCCTTTTCTCTAGGGGAGAAATCTGGATAAGAGCGAACTTTTTCACTAATAAGGAAGGTAAGGTAATCCTCTCCGTGGTCCAGGAGTTCTCCCAGAGATTTTACACCTTTGTGAAGTAAAAAAGAATCTGGATCCTGACCTTGAGGTAAACGGCAGACAAATACAGCAATTCCTGCTTTTTGGCAAATATCCCCTACCCGCATTGCAGCTTGTATCCCAGCAGAATCACCATCAAAAAGCAAATAAGCTTTCAGAACTCCTAATTTAGTCAGTTCCTTCACGTGATCTTCAGTGAATGCTGTCCCTTGAGCTGCTAATGTGCAATTCAAACCTGAATCGATCATTTGTAAACAATCTATCTGTCCTTCAACTAAAATCACTCGTTTTTCTTTAGAAATTCTTCTCCGAGATAAATGTAAACCAAATAAAGCTCGTGATTTCTTAAAAATTAATGTCTCCGGAGTATTTACATACTTGCTACCTCGTGTGGTCTCTAAAAACTTCCTTGATGAGAATCCTATGGTATTACCTAAAGCATCATGAATAGGAAAGACTATTCTTCTCGAAAATAAAAACCACTTATTCCCTAGAAAACCAGCGTCTTCTAGCTGCTTTTCTGAAATATTTTTTTCCTGCATAGATCGAACAAATAACGATTGTTCAGGTGCATAACCTAAATGAAAACGCTCTATGGTATCTGGGGAAAGACCTCGACGATATAAATACTGCATTGCTTCTCTACCTTCAGGAAGAAAATACAAGCAAAAACGAAATAATTTCTCAGCTTCACTATTGATTTGCCTTAGTTCCTCTTTAGCACCTGTAGAAAATATAGAGCGCGTATCCTTAGATTTAAGGACTAAGTCAACATGAAATTTTTTTGATAAAGATAGCACGGCCTCGCTAAAGGAATACCCCAAATATTTCATTAGGAAATGAATGGCATCACCATGTTCCCCACATCCAAAACAATGATAATACGCCCCCGTAGCATTGATGATAAATGATGGTGTCTTCTCAGCATGGAAAGGACAACATGCTTTATAAGTAGATCCACTTTTCTTTAAATGGAGATGTTCGGAAAGTACTTCGACAATATCAATGCTATGTCTAAGATGATCTAAACTTTCTTCTGTATACATACTGTACAACTAATACTGTTCTTTGGTTATGCCATACCCTCTAGTTTAAAAAAAGCTGCCTAGTCAAATTCACCAATAAAGAATCGAAAGGCCAAGATATACATTCAACCCTTACTTAGGAAAATTCAGCAAAAACTCTAGGGTCTTTTGCTGAAGTTTGCTAACCTGATAAGTTATCGGACTTCGGTAATATAGTGGACTCGACCAGTTTAATTCCTAAAAATAATATCTTTTTCACAGAGAAATCATGACATCAAAAAAAACTACTCCAATGATGAAACAATGGCATCAATGTAAAGAGCAAGCAGGAGACTCTCTTCTTTTCTTTCGTATGGGAGATTTCTACGAAGCATTTTACGATGACGCTGTCCTAATTTCTCAACATTTAGATCTTACCCTCACCCAAAGACAAGGAATTCCTATGAGCGGAGTCCCTGTAGCCACTGTCAATAACTACATAGATCGCTTAATAAGCAAAGGGTTAAAAGTTGCAGTTGCAGAACAATTTGAAGAATCTGAACCGAACAAAAGCAAAACAGAGCCCCTGCCTAGAGAATTGCATAGAATCATTACTCCTGGAACATTACTTTCTTCTTCTTTACTCTCAGAAAAAACAAATAACTACATTATATCTCTAACACGTGTAGGAACACTGTTTGGATTTGCCTGCTTAGATTTTTCCACAGGAGAATTTACTTTGCATGAATGCGATAATGCAAAGCTTCTTATTGATGAGATCTGTCGCTTATCTCCTAAAGAAATCGTTGGTTGTGATAAGTTCTATAAAAAGCACAATGATATCTTACAACAAATTCAACAACATTTAAAATTATCTTTATCCACCTACATAGACTGGGCATTTGAACATCAATTTGCTACTCAAAAGCTTTCCTCTCATTTTAAAGTATCTTCTTTAGATGGGTTTGGTCTAAAAGGATTTGTCCCTGCAATTAATGCAGCAGGAGCTTTGCTTTCTTATCTACAAGATAAACTACTACTACCTATAGAGCATATTTCAATTCCAAAAACTCATGGAAAATACAAACACCTACTTATAGACACATCCTCACAAATTAACCTTGAGCTTTTAACTCCTTTAAATGACCCTCAAGGAAAAAGTTCTCTTCTTCATGTTATGGAACGTACTAGTACTCCAATGGGAGGTAGGTTACTTCGTCATATTTTAGTTAACCCTTTTTATGACCTAAAAGAAATCTTATTGCGTCAAGATGCTGTTGAGTTTCTTTTAAATCACATGAAATTGAGAAAAAACCTTCGTATTTTACTAAATCAAGTACGAGATTTAGAGCGCCTGACAACAAAAATTACTGCTACAATTGCAGGACCTAAAGATGTGGGTATGCTTCGAGACTCTCTACTCGCGATTGAGGAAGTTTTTAAGCTTCTGTCCCTGGTACATCTACCTGAATTTTTCCAAGGGAGATGTATCTTATCTACGGATATGGCGTCACTAATTCAATTACTTTCACACTCTTTATTAGGGGATCTTCCACTGAGAATTTCCGATGGCAATATCTTTTCGGATGATTATCATCCTGATTTGAGGCGATTACGCCATATGAAGGAGAACTCCAAAGAATGGTTATGGCAATACCAAGAGACCATTCGAGAACAGACCGGAGTAAAAAAACTAAAAGTATGTTATTCACAAATTCTCGGCTACTACATAGAAGTAAATAGTGAGTTTTCCCCCTTATTACCTAAGGAGTTTATTCGTCGACAATCGCGTCTTCATGCTGAGAGATTTACCACAGAAAAATTGCAGCAATTTCAAGATGATATGCTACATGTATCTGAAAAGCTGCAAAATCTAGAAACTACATTATTCAAAGATATATGCGCACAAATCCTTCAACAACGAGAAAATATTCTTAATTTATCTCAAGTCATTGCTGATATTGACTATATTGTATCTCTTGCAGATCTAGCTCAGGAATATAATTACTGTCGCCCTGTAATAGATTGTAGTAATACATTATCTATAGTTCAGGGATTACATCCTGTTGTTCAAACTCTACTGAACAAAGGAACATTTATCCCCAATGATATTACAATGGATAGCTCATCAACACGAATGATCCTGATTACCGGTCCTAATATGGCAGGGAAATCTACCTATATTCGCCAGATAGCTTTACTCGTAATTATGGCTCAGATGGGTTCCTTTATTCCTGCAAAATCTGCTCATATTGGCATGATTGACAAAATCTTTACACGTATTGGTGCTGGGGATAACCTTTCCAAAGGAATGTCTACTTTCATGGTAGAAATGACTGAAACTGCAAATATCTTACACAATGTTACTAACCGCTCCTTAGTGATTCTTGATGAAGTAGGACGAGGAACAAGTACTTATGATGGATTAGCTATTGCCCAAGCTGTTGTTGAATACCTTTTATTTACTGAAGGAAAACAAGCAAAGACATTATTTGCTACCCACTACAAGGAACTTACAGAGTTAGAGAACCATTGTCCGCATGTGGAAAACTTTCACGCTGGTGTGAAAGAAAATGGAGGTCAACCTATTTTCTTATATGAAATCCTTAAGGGATATTCTCAAAAAAGCTTTGGTATACATGTTGCAAAGCTTGCCGGCTTTCCTCTTTGTGTGATATCAAGAGCACAACATATTTTACGTCAGCTAGAAGGCCCTGAAGAAACTCCTTGTCAACAAGAACAAGAGAAAATGCAACAATTAATGTTATTCTAACCATGCAGGTTAAGAACTTTTCCCCACAGAGCATTCCTACAGCTCCGGGCGTATATCTTATGAAAGATGCTTCTGGAGAAATTCTATATATTGGCAAAGCAAAAAATCTACGTAATCGCATTCTCACATATTTTCAAAAACAAAGGGATTCCCGAGAGAGAATTCCTTTTCTCATGAAGAGAACTACAGATATCGACACTATTGTTGTTTCTAATGAAACTGAGGCCCTACTTTTAGAAAACAATTTGATAAAAAAACACCGTCCTAAATACAACGTTCTTCTGAAGGATGATAAAACCTTCTTTTGTCTTTCGATATCTCTTGATCATCCCTGGCCAAAAATTGATGCCATTCGTACTAAAGCTGTGATTTCTTCTAAAAAGCAGTTGATTTTTGGTCCTTATGTTAGTGCAGAAGCTTGTCGAACACTTTTAGAAGTTATTAACCAGTGGTTTCCTCTTCGCACGTGTTCTAATCATGAGTTTGCCTCTAGAAAACGCCCTTGCATCCTCTATGAAATGAAGCGCTGCTTAGCTCCTTGTATTAACCTATGTTCGCATGAAGAATATGAGGAGACTCTTCAACAAGCTATTTTGTTTTTGAAAGGAAAAATTACTAAAATCATTCAAGAGTTAGAAGTTGCTATTCAGAAGTCTTCGGAAGAACAGAAATTCGAACAAGCAGGGATGTATTATCGTACCCTGAAACTAATTCAGCAGGCAATGACAAAGCAACACGTTGAAAAATTTCATTTCCAAAATATTGATGCCATTGGTCTATATAGGAGACACCAAGAAATCATAATTACGGTTCTCACTGTACGGTCTGGGAAACTCCTAGGAGCTCGCCATTTTTTCTTTTCTGAAAATGCACAAGAAGACCCTGATGTTCTCTCTTCATTTATTTTACAGTACTATTCTAATCAGCCTCATCTCCCTAGAGAAATCTTGACCCCGATACCTATAAAAATTCCAAATTTTTCTCGATTATTAAATAAAGATTCTTCTCCTCAAATACGTTCTCCAAAAACAGGATATGGGAAAGAATTATTGCATCTAGCTAAGAAAAATGCCGAATTACAGATACAAAATACAACACCCTCTTCATCTCTTCCTTATGAAGAGATGAAGATGATTTTACAATCTTCTAATTATCCCTACCGTATAGAATGTTATGATAATGCGCACTTACAAGGTTCTCATAATGTTGGTGTTTATATCGTCTATGAAAATGATGCTTTAGATCCTAAACAATACAGAGCATATTCTCTCTCTTCTTCAAAAAATGATCTTACTTCTTTTTCTGAAGTACTTTCGCGTCGATTCTCTTCTTTTTCTATATTGCCCGATATTATTGTTATAGACGGAGGAAAAGCACAATATCTTCAAGCAAAGAAAATACTTAAAGAATTGAACCTTATTGGGATTCAAGTAGTTTCTATTGCCAAAGAAACGGGAAACCATAGTAGATCTATGCGTAAAGAAAAAATCTTTTGTGATAACTTTCCTCAGGGAGTACAGCTTGATCCCTCTTCAAAATTATTGCAATTTTTTCAAAGATTACGAGATGAGGCTCATCACTTCGCTATCAATAAGCATATTAAAAAACGTGATAAATACGTTCTGCTTCCTCAAGAAAAAATTCCAGGTATTGGAGAGATAAAAAGAAAGCGACTCTTGCAGAAATTCAAGAGCTGGAAAAAAGTTATGGAGGCTTCCCAGGGAGAGTTGGAAACTGTCCCTGGACTAACAAAAAAAGACATACAACAATTATTACTTAGGCAAAGTCAAAATCATACAAAGGACAAAGAATAAATATTCTTTTAACTTTCTATTTCTTTTATTTCCTCAAGGAAATCTTCTGCTGAGGGCAAGTCCGCGGCACATAATTCTTCAATTTCTTCTTCTGATTCGGAACGATCTTTAGGTTGTGTTAACCCTTTAACAATTACGTGAACAGCGGCTACGTGTAATCCTGTATATTCTGAAATTTCTGAAACGATACATCCCTGAATTTCTTCGGTTTTTTCTGGGATTGAGACTCCATAATCTACATTGACTTCGACACGAACCTTAACTAAATGATTTTTGGAATCTTGTTCTACATAAATTCCCTTCATTCTTTCAATATCTCTACCAAACAGGGTATCGATTAAGTTCCCGCCTAAAAGAGACACCCCATTAATTTTTGCCAAACAATGCAAGATAATTACTTGAATAACACGAGTTTCTATATCCCGACTAAACACAGTTTCTGGGAATTCGATTTCTTTAACATCGAGCTTTAAATTCTGTTTATCCATATTCCTCCTATCTGCCTATTTCACTAGCAAGAAATATCCTCTATAGAAATAATAGGCTCTAGATGATTAGTCTAGTGATCTCGCGGTTAATATGCTACATTCAATGCAGCCTGTTGTCTTTTTTTTAATTCTTCTTGGTTTACTAACAGCTTACCTAGCTACAAAGAAAAATCGCAACCCTATTGGCTGGTTTTTAGCAGGAATGTTTTTTGGACTTTTTGGGATACTTTTCCTTCTTATTCTTCCTCCTTTACCTAACAAAAATAAAAACCTAGATTTGTCTGACAATGAAAACGAGACTACTAACAATATTTTGCATTCTCTTTTAGAGGATGCCTCTCTAGCGGGGCCTGCATCTTCTATAGATAAAGTGGATATAAGTACTGAAAAATGGTTTTATCTTAATAAAGAAAAACATGCTACTGGACCGATGTCTTTTGAGGACTTACTTCTTTTTTTAAATGACAAGGGAAAACACGGGGAGGAGGATAGTGATCCTCAAAACATCTGGGTGTGGAAAAAAGGGATGCAGAACTGGGAAAAAGTAAGAAATGTACCTGAGATAATGGCTGCTCTGAAAGCTTTCAACTAGAAGCTGAAAAACTTTCAGAATAAAAAACTGATTTTACCAGCTTGCCTTAACAACTCCAGGGATTTCTCCCATAGAAGCCATCTGTCTAAAACAAATTCTAGAAATAGCAAACTTTCTTAAGTATCCTCGAGGACGTCCTGTTAGCAAGCAACGATTATGTAGGCGTGATGGGGAAGTATCCCTCTTCATTTTGTTTAATGCTTCGCGTGCTCGTTCTCTTTCCTCTTCACTAACGGTTAAATCCTTAGCAATTTTTCGAAGCTCCTCTCTCCTTTTATAATGTTTTGCTACTAGGAGACGTCGCTTATTTTCTCTTGCTATTGCTGACTTTTTCGCCATGCGTTCTTACCTAAAATTATTAAAATTATTTTTTGCGTGCAGGTCCTGCTTGGCGCTGCTTACGATTAGGGTCCTTCTTATTGATAACATAAAGGCGACCCCTACGTCGGACGAGCTTATCTCCCTTAGATGGATCTGCTTTGATAGATGAACTTACTTTCATGAAAAACTACCTTGATAAACTCTCTGTTGAGAGAGATTCCTCAAAATTATAAGGAATTCCAATTAATGGACTAATTTAACCCGTTTGGCACTTTTTTACAACAATAGACTTAGAGAAAAACCCTAAAAGGAAACGTGAGTTCTCTTGAACTTATTAATCCAATCCTATAAACTAGCGGCAAGTTTTGATAACTAATTTAGTTTTTTGATCTATCTGGAATTGACAAAACCCAACTTCAACAGTAATTAAGGAAATATTGTGAAACGTACTTATCAACCCAGTAAGAGAAAACGTAGAAATTCTGTAGGTTTCCGGACTCGTATGGCTACAAAAAATGGAAGAAACTTATTGAATCGTCGCCGACGTCACGGTAGACATAATCTTGTCGACCTATAGGTCTAATATATAATTTTCTTATTGTGTGCCGTTCGACTTTACCTAAAAATTCTCGCATTCTAAAGAGGAAACAATTTATTTATGTTTCCCGATTTGGGTTATTTTGTCATGGAAGCCAGGTAGATTTTCTTGTGTCTCCATCTAGAAATTCTCGATGTTGTAAGTTGGGAATCACTGTGTCAAAGAAATTTGGCAAAGCTCATGAAAGAAATTACTTTAAACGTATTGTACGCGAAGCTTTTAGGCAACAGCGACATCAGTTGCCTGTGTGTCAAGTTGTGGTAATGCCCAAAAAAAACATATACCTAAGTTTCAAGGATTACTCCAAGACTTTATCAACTATATTCCCGATGTTCTAAAAAATAAGTTAGAAAAGAAAAGTGTCTATGACTGATGACGGATATAGTCTAAGGAATGAGAAATATGAGATTGAACTTCCTTAGGGGCAGTTTCGAAAGCGATTTCAGCATGTTGTAAGGCATTTTTCCACTGATCAAAGTCCAAATAGAATTGAGCAATCATCATCTCAATCCTCCATATATTTTCTTGATCTTGCTGGCCAAACGCAGCTAAATAAGCCTCTAAAGGGGCAATTACTTTGCTAGCATCTTGACGGACACCTGCTTTAGATCTTTTCGCTAATTCTTGGAATTCGATCAAAGCAACCGTAAAATGAGTATGTAGCTTATTCTCAGGATCTTTATTTAGCAATTTATGTTTAATTCTCTGACAATCTTCTGATTCCATCCGGCCACTTTCTACAAGTAGACGATATTTCTCTGATAGAAAAAAGTAATCATCATTACGGACGCCTAATTCTAGTGCCTTCTCCATAAAATCTCGACGTGAAATTTCTTCCGCAAGACGGTAATATTTTTGTAGATCTTCCATGGATAATGTATGGATTATAGGACTAACGCTGTTAATGAAAAAGTCACTGTTAACTACATGACATAGACTTTCCCCTAAATTTTCTCCTGTTTCATTTCCAAAAGATCCCATCCTATAAATTTCTCTACCATCATGAGAAATGACTAAAAGAGAGGGAAACTCATCTACCTGAAATTTAACCTTCAATTCATTATTTTGTAGGCGTAAAGCGTTGCTTTGCTCAGAATGTCGAGGGAAATCCACTTCTAAACAAATAAACTTACCAAGAATTTTTTGTGCAAATTCTAATGAAGTAAGAACTTCCTTACGAATTTTCATGCAAGAACCATTCCAATCAGATCCAGAGAAGAAGATCAGCATAGGAAGTTCGGAATCCCGACTTTTCTTCACGGCTTCCTTATAATCTACATGCCAAAACAGCTGAGAAGAATTTTTATCTTGTACCGCACTTTGCAAATTCAAAGAACCTGCACCGAGTAGAAGCGTTGCGAATACCTTCAGTTGCTTAAAAGAACATTTCTTCACAATCTGCGATACGATCATGGTTTCCCTCTCTTTTTCTCAGAATGCCACTCGTTTATTTAGGCACGACAAATAGCTCTCGGAGCATTCTGCCACTCGCTTCTTGTTGTATAGTCTTTTTTTTATTAAAACGAAATAAAAAACACTACTTAAAATTTGTATCCTTGTCGCAGTAAAACCCTCTTGATCCCAACCAGATTAGCCAAGTAAAAATATTAAGAATATCGGTATTTATTTCTATGGTCTCCTACTCGTTGAGTTCTTACAAAGCTCAAAGAGTCAATAAACAACATGCTAGAAAAACCGTAGATTGTGAAACAATCTTATGTTAGCATTCTTCAAAAGTCTGATTAATTTGCTTGCTATTAAAACTTTCGTAATTTAGTGCACCTTTAAGACTTTTATCTTAGCAATATGAGAATCAACCCCAATGAGACAATTATCTGAAAAACCCTATACCCTGTATTTATATAATACAGCATCGCGCACCAAAGAAGTATTTTCTCCCCTGCATGACCCTGTCAGATTATATACATGTGGCCCTACAGTCTATGACTATGCTCATATTGGAAACTTTCGTACGTATGTTTTTGAAGATTTATTAAAACGTACTCTGTTATTCTTTGGGTATTCAGTCAAACACGTGATGAATATCACCGATGTCGATGATAAAACCTTGATTGGAGCACAAAAAAAACAAATTGCTCTTGATGAATACACGGCTCCGTACATCCAGGCATTCTTTGAAGATCTCTCTACATTGAATATTCTTCCTGCGGATGTCTATCCCCGTGCTACACATTATATCCCTCAAATGATCCAAGCTATCCAACAACTTTTAGACATGGACATTGCTTATATTGGTCATGATCGTTCTATTTACTTTTCCATACAGAAGTTTCCTACCTATGGGAAATTGTCCCAATTAAAATTACAAGACCTACATTATTGCTCTCGAATTACTACAGATGAATATGACAAAGAAAATCTTGCAGATTTCGTCCTATGGAAAGCATACGATCCTGATCGCGATGGGAGTATTTATTGGGATAGTCCCTTTGGTAAGGGGCGTCCTGGATGGCATTTGGAATGTTCTATAATGGCTATGCAACTCCTAGGTGACTCTTTAGATATTCATGCAGGTGGAGTTGATAATATTTTTCCACATCATGACAATGAAATTGCTCAATCAGAATCTCTATCAAAACAACCTTTCTCTCGTTACTGGGTTCATTCGGCACATCTTCTTGTTGATGGGAAAAAAATGTCCAAAAGTCTGGGGAACTTTTTTACGTTGCGCCAACTACTAGATCAAGGGTTTTCTGGTCATGAGTTGCGTTATATGCTCTTACAAAGCCATTATCGAACCCAATTTAACTTCACTAAAGAAGGTTTATTTTCTTGTCGTCAATCCTTAAAACGTCTGAGAGACTTTATTTCTCGTTTAGAATATCCGTACCCTCTAGGAAAATCTGTTTCAGCAGAAGCGACAACCTATGGCGAAGAATTTCTAAACGCATTTACAGAAGGTTTAGCTAATGATCTAAATATTGCATCTTCATTGGCAGCACTATTTGATTTTATCCATCAAATTAATTCTCTGATTGATATAGGGAATTTTACAAAAACAGACGCTCAATATGTGTTAAATATTTTAAATACGATCAATGATGTTCTTGGGATCCTACCTGATTCTACTCATAAAGATATCCCTGAACACATTATGCTACTCGTGAAAGAACGCGAAATTGCCAGACAAGAGAAGAATTGGAGGAAAGCTGATGATCTTCGAAATCAAGTGGAGGCCCTTGGCTACACCATTGAAGATGCAAAATCAGGACCTCAACTGAAAAAAATCTAACTTCCTTATTCGCGTTCTGATTCTAAACGTCGCATTACTGGAAAGTACAGCACATCCCGAATAGAAGCAGAATCAGTCAAAATCATGATCAAACGATCGATACCTATTCCGAATCCTCCTACTGGTCCTACTCCCTGACACAAAGCCTCTAAAAATTCCTCATCGATAGGATGATACTCGCTCTCAGGATTTAGAGCTTTTTTCTCCATTTGTTGTTCTAACAACTTACGTTGAAGGAAAGGATCATTTAACTCAGAATAGGCATTGCATAGTTCCTTACCTAAACAAAAACTTTCGAAACGTTCTACATATCCTGTATCGCCTGAACGCAAATACTTACATAAAGGAGTAGTCTCTATAGGGTGATCCGTAATATGATGAGGAGCAATTAATTGATCACAGACAAATTCATCAAACAAGGCTGCTATTAATAAACCTCTCGAAGCTGTTGCATATGAAGATTCGGGTAATGACGTGCGTTCCTTTAATATGGCGCGTAACTCATGATCTCCATGAAGATCTACATCTATATTTCCGTAGGTCTTCAAACTATCTTTCATCGTCATACGAATCCATGGAGCTTTAAAATCTACAGTTTGCGGTCCTTGTTGCAAATGAGAGTAGGTAAGAATAGTACTGCCATTATTTATGGATCGTACTAGATGCTCAATAAGTCTTTCTACAAATACCATGACCCCATGATAATCAATATTCATGGCATAGGCCTCAAGCATTGTGAATTCAGGATTATGTGTTCTATCAATTCCTTCATTTCTAAATACTTTACCTATTTCATATATTCGTGGAGTGCCTCCTACGAGAATCTTCTTTAAAGCAATTTCTAAAGAAATTCGTAAAAATACTTTAGAGTGTAATGCCTTAAGTTCTGTTGTAAATGGTGTAGCTTCGGCTCCACCATAGATGTTTTGCAATATAGGAGTCTCAACCTCAATAAAGTCATGAGCATCCATATACTCACGAATTAATTTAATAATACGGCTTCTTTTTAAAAAAGTTTGGCGTACTTCTTCAGAAGAAATTAAATCTAACCATCGTTTTCTATAACGTATTTCTTTATCACTTAATCCTGAATGCTTATCGGGGAGAGAAAGCAATGCCTTACATAATAGAGTCACTGTTTCTACCAGAATAGTCAATTCACCTGAATGAGTGAAAAACAAATACCCTGAGATACCTAGGATGTCGCCTAAATCTAACTTCTTCTCAATAAACTTCATGGGAGTAATTTCAGCATCTTCGGGAAGACCGAAAACAGAAGAAAAATCCCTATTAAACATTACTTGGATTTTCTGATCATTATCTAGAATTTGAGCGAAAGCGTTCTTCCCCATAGATCGGAAAAGCACCATCCTTCCTGAAATTCTTACTTTAGGAGTTTGTTTATTTATTGCATCCTCGCTATTTCCTAGAGGCTGAGCAGCAAATTTCTCTTTAATTTCTCTAACACTTGTAGCTTCAGGAAATTCATAAGGATAGGGATGAATACCTAGGGCTATGATCTCTTGGAGTTTATTACTTCTATGAAGAAAATCTTCGTTTTTTAGGTATTCTACTTCTGACATGTCTTATATTTATCCTTCTACGCATGATTTTGATTTTAGATGTACTCCGCTCGCTGAAAAACTAGCTTCCCGAAGCAAGTAGTCTCCCAAAGAGAACAATTCTATTTCAATACGAAGTAGGATTTTCTCAAAAATAAAAAAAAGATGAATGTTTAATTACAGGAAATAAACTTTAGAGAGGAAAATTCCTCTCTAAAGTTCTCAAGGAAAGATGTGGCTATTTCTTATTCAATTTCATCTTTATTTTATTAACAAAATTCTCACCACCACCGTACTCAAATCCCATTTGGGCCTGCTCATTACCTTGACTATCAATAAATACTAATGTTGGGAATCCACGGACTTGATACTTATTCTTTAAGAATTGGTTTTCCTGTTTCACACTCTCTGATTGTTGCTTTGACTGAGGAAAATCGATCTCCACCATATACAAATTCTGAGAAGCAAATCGAATAAATTCTGGAGAACGTAAAATTTGATCTTCCATTTTCTTACACCAAATGCACCAATCGGAACCAGTGAAAAATAATGCAATTGTTTTTTTGTCTTTCTCTGATTGCTCTATAGCTTCTTGATAAGTTAACCACTTGAGGCTTGTTGCTTTTACTAGATAGTTTGATGCATGCGTTTGAGAACATCTTCTCTCCCCAAAACATGGGAGAGTAGATAACAAGCAAAATACTATTAGACTGCCTTGTAATATGTGCTTCATAATAATTTTCCCTTAAAATAATTCTCTTCGTTACTGAATGGATAGCACTGGCTATAAACATAAAATTTTCTATTTATGAAATAAAGAACCTAGATGAATAAACTATCTGCATCTATAGTGAATTACAGATATCTTTTCTATTTTCATATCCACAATGGAAAATTCTGACTCACCTGCATACGTAATTTTAAAACAAATTGCTCATCGGTATTTAGATCACTACTATCCTACATTATCTCAACTGATTCCTTTGTGTTTCTCCAAACATTCGCTACCTACTCCCTATACCAATGAGAGTCCCGCTCCCAAACAACCTATAGAAAAAATCTCTAGTGAACCGGATAAAGCCTCAGAAATCATAATAAATAATTCAGAACCACAACTACTTCCTATTCGTGATCAAAGGAAAACTTCTTCTTGGGAATATCATTCTCCTCATTCTGATCTTTCAAAAGTAGAAATCTTGAGATTAAGCTATCGTACATTACACCCTTATGTTCTTTCTTCTCCAATGGAAATTCCCTGTAGGATTTTCGTAGATGAAGAAAAAAATGAAGAGATTTTATTTTTCAATCGACTTGCAAAAATTCTAACTCAGCAAATATTTCCTACAACACTTGTACTCTCTATAAGAAATAAGGATATTTTTCATAATCATGAAGGTTTTTCTTTATCTTTAGCACCACTAACAATGATATATTATAAAATTCCCAATGCGCGTTATCATCAGCCATTCACAAAAAACGAGAGCACTTGGATTCCTATTTATTCTTCGGTATACTATGAAAATGATCCGAAATTAAAACGAGATCTATGGGCTCGACTAAATCAACTTCCTTTCGCCTATACGCAGAAGTTATCGTAAACTCGAATATCAATAAGATATTAGACTACGGTCTTCCCAAAGATTTTGAACACATTACTGTAGGAACTGGTGTTAGTGTCTCCCTACGGGGAATAAAAACATATGGTATTGTTCACAAAATCAAAACAACAAGTTCTTGTAAACAAGTTCTACCTATTTTAAATGTTATTGCTTCAGAAATTGTCATACCTTCTGACCTTTTACAACTAATGTTTTGGATGAGTCAGTACTACTTTACTCCTTTGGGGAGGATTGTGCGTCTAGTTCTTCCTGGAATTACATCACATATTATACAACCTAAACAACACTATCGTGTTGTCCTTAAACAAAATAAAACAAAAATCCAAGAAGCTATCCTTGCTATTAGTAAAGATTCTCCTGCACAAGCTGCCACGTTAAAAACACTGTTGTCTTGTTCATCTCCTCCAGGATTATCGGAACTTATGGAAAAAGCTAAGGTTTCCTCATCGCCTATTCATTCTCTAGAAAAACTGGGTTATTTAAAAATAGTCAACTCCACTGATTTAGAGCTTCAAGAAAATAAATTAACTTTTTTCCCTCCTAACTCCTATCCATTACACAAGCAACAACGTGATGCTTTGGATAAAATTTCTCTTTCCTTATCTTCTGGAAAATTTCAAACGCATCTTCTTTTTGGTGTCACAGGAAGTGGAAAAACAGAAGTCTATTTTCAGGCTGTGCAAGAAGCTAGAAAATTAAATAAAAGTGTTATCCTATTAGTTCCAGAAATTGCTTTAACAACACAAATTGTTACCTTATTTAAAGCACATTTTAGAGAAAAAGTTGGCATTCTTCACTATAAGTTGTCTAATAGTGATAGAAATAAAGTGTGGCGAGACGCTTCTAAAGGAAAACTCAATATCATTATTGGTCCGAGATCTGCTCTATTCTGTCCCGTACAAAACTTAGGATTGATTATCGTCGATGAAGAACACGACTCAGCATACAAACATAGTGAAAGTCATCCGTGTTACCATGCACGCGATGTGGCTGTTATGCGAGGAAAATTGGCGCAAGCTACCGTTATATTGGGTAGTGCTACGCCGAGCTTAGAAAGCTATACGAATGCATTGTCTGGGAAATATATTCTCTCTGAGCTTACCTTTCGAGCTTCTGCAAGCTCTACAGTAAAAGTGTCTCTTATTGACATGAATCTGGAAATGGAAAAACACAAAACAAAAACGTTATTTTCACAAGCAGTTATTCGCAGCATTGAAAAACGACTAGCTATTGGTGAACAATCATTAATTTTTTTTAATCGTCGCGGATACCACACTAATGTTTCCTGTTCATCGTGTAAGCATGTATTGAAATGTCCTCGTTGTGACATGGTATTAACTTTTCATAAATATGCTAATGTTCTTCTCTGCCACTTATGTAATTCTTCTCTAAAAGAACCACAAACTTCTTGTCCCAAATGTCACGGAACATTGACATTGCAATATCGTGGATCAGGAACAGAAAAAATCGAACGGATGCTCCATAGTCTTTTTCCTCAAGCTCGTACACTACGTATTGACTCGGATACTACTAAACTTCGTGGAAGCCATGAGGTACTATTAAAACAATTTGCTACAGGGAAAGCTGATATTCTCATTGGTACGCAAATGATTGCTAAAGGGATGCATTTTCCTGCAGTAACTCTAGCTGTCATTCTTAATGGGGATTCTGGACTATATATTCCTGATTTTCGTGCTTCAGAACAAGTATTTCAATTGATTACTCAAGTCATGGGAAGATCTGGGCGTAGTTATCTCCCTGGAGAAGTTTTTATTCAGTCTTTTCTCACCGAGAACAGTACTATTCGTTGTGCTATGCAACAAGATTATTCAGCCTTTTATTCTCAAGAAATCTCTGGTAGAGAAATATGCGTTTATCCTCCATTTACACGTTTAATTCGATGTATCTTTCTAGGGAAATGTCCTCAGTTAACCAGATCGGAAGCCGAACGTATTCACAGCATACTAAAGGAAAAATTAGACACACAGGCTAAAGTTATGGAAATTACCCCCTGTGGTCATTTTAAAATCAGAGATGTCTTTCGTTATCAATTCTTAATAAAAAGTAAACAAGTACTTCCTGTAAATCAAAAACTCCACGAAACATTAGTGATTACAAAATTATCTCCGAAAGTTAAATTTACTATCGACGTGGATCCCATAACCACATTTTTCTAAACAGCTATTGAGTGTGTTTACAAGAATATCGACTTCGCTCTCAGTATTATATGCATGAAAATTAATGCGAATACAAGGTCGTTTAACAAAATGAATTTTCCCCACATGTACATTAGCAACACGGAGCTCAGAAATCAGAAGTTCCATAATATGATCAGGGAAAAACATAGGGACTCCCCCACCAAGAACATGGATATCACAATGTTTTGTGAAATAAGCTTGTAGCTCCATAAGACGACTACGTGCTAGCACTCCCTCAATAGGAAGATGATCATAGGCTGTTCCTATCGTCAACAATGTATGGGGAGCCATAGTCGTTGTGTAACGCAATAGAGGGACCTTATTCATTAAATCTGCTTTTACCTCTATAGAAGAAAGAATAGCGGCACCTACTGCTCCCATAGCCTTGCCATACGTTACTAAAACAGCATAGAAATTCTCATATCCCCATTGGTGGCATAAACCACGGCCATCCTCTCCGAAAAGTCCTAAAGCATGAGCTTCATCTACAATTAAAAAAGCATTATACCTGCTTGCGAGTATAAGTAGTTCTTCTAGAGGAGCTATCGTTCCCAAACAAGAGTATACTGAACATACAAAAATAAAAATTCTTCCAGAAGATGCGGACCTATGAGCAAGTAATAAAGATTCTAGAGTATGGAGATCATTATTAGGAAACGATTTATGGTTCCCCGAGATTACTCGCAAGCTACTATGAACAGAGATATGAACACCTTCATCCCAAAAGATCATATCCGTGTTTTCTGTAATATGGTAACATAGCCCAAGGTTAGCCATAGAACCACTATTAATCACGAATGCAGCTTCTACATCATGGAAACGAGAAATCTTTTCTTCTAAATCATTTAGAATAGGTGAAGATCCCAAAGTAGCTCGCGATCCACATGCCCCTAATTGTGCGTGAGGGAATTCTTTGCAATACAAGCGATAGCGCTGTTCAACATCATTAATCAATTTGTTAGATCGAGCGAAACCTAAAAAATCATTAGTTATAAAATCTATCGAAGAAGTATTTATCATAAAGATCTCTGTAAACTTTAGTATCGCTAACTTTTCTTCTCACGGAATAACGTACCTGCCAGTGTGTTCAACACGCGATAATCAGGCTTCCCAGCCCCTAACATAGGGATGGATTCTAACTGATGGTGATAGGAGATTTTCATTATGTTACTCGCTTCTAAGTTTTTTAGAATACGATTTACTTCTCCACATGTAGTAGGAAATGTAGTAAATAAGCATAACTTACCGCCACTATCAGGAACCTCACATACAATTAATGAAACTCCTTCTTGGTCTTGGGGAATACCAAAGCCCTGTGATAGCAAACTTTCTACAGCGCCTAAACTTATCATCTCTCCACCAATTTTTACAAAACGACTCAGTCTGCCTTGTAGAAACAACTCTCCCCGCTTATCAACGTATCCTAGATCTCCAGTAACATACCAATCTTCTCCTCCGAGGCAAATAAACCCTTGATGAGGATCTGCCCGCAAATAACCAGAAAATAAAGAAGTACCTCGAATGACAACTAGTCCTGTCTCCCCAGAAGAAACAGGGACATGAGTGTCTTCTGAAATGATTAATACATCCATTCCATCGATAGGAATACCTACACAAGATGCTTTTTCAGGACTATTCTCATCATTAATCGTCACAACTGGCGAACACTCTGTGGTCCCATATCCCTGACGGAGAATAATATGGGGAAAATCTTTTTTTGTTCTCTCTCTTAAAGAATCTTTAAAAGTATCTCCGCCTAAAATAACAAATCTTAACGAACGTAATGAAGCTCGACATTTTTTTGCAGTTTTAATGAGATAATCGAAAAATACTGGTGTGCTTCCTAAAAAGGTAACTTTCATTTTTTCAATACTCCTAACGACCTTTTTAGGTTGTAAAGGATTATAAGAAAAAACAATAGGGACGCCATTCAGCATGGGAAATAAAGAACAGCAGTTAAATCCATATGCATGGAAAGGAGGAAGGAAAGAAAGCATAACATCTGTCTCTTTAGGATCAAAAAAACTCAAACATGCTTTTAAATTAGCCAAAAGATTACTATGAGTTAGAGGTACTCCCTTGGGAAGGTTTTCTGTCCCTGATGTAAATAAAATAACAGCAATATCTTCAGCATTTTGGTTTGCAACACCAAATATACGTGTTAACCACCGAGTAGAAAGAGAAAAATATATACCTATGCGTAACTTATCCCATAGGGAAAGTGTCTTACGTATATTCTCCATATAGATCAACTCAGCAGGATATTTCCCTCCGTGCAGTTGACGCAAACGACTTACTAACTTCTTAGAAGTAAGAATGTAGCGAACTTCTGCCAGCTCTAAACATGACTGCATTTCTTTAATACCATGGCTCCAATTCACCATAACTGGGATTTTCCCTGAGAGAAGAATTGCAAAATAAGCAATAAAAGCTCCTGCAGATGCGGGCATCATTACTCCTATGCAATGATCAGGATAACGAGAAATCTTAACAGCTAGAGCGATAACGGATTTAAGCATATCGTTATATGATAGAACACCTAACTGCTCGTCCCAACAAATAGCATCAGAAGTTAATTCAGAACATAGCGCTAAAAATCTTTCTAAAACCGTATCCCCTTCGCGTGATTTAATACGCTGTTTGTCTGAAAGATTCCATGCATGCATAAGATGGTTCCTCCGAGTCAATTGTAAGGAACTTCTATAGGTAGGTCTACTTGTCCTTCATTAAACCAAGAAGATAAAAAAGCATTGAGGTCGCGTTTGTTAGAAAACTGAGTTAGATATTCGTAACTTATTTGATGTATAGTGACCTTAACTGTACGCTTGGGGAGGAAGAATATCCCACGACGTAACAGAGCTTTCAATGCCATTTTAAACACCTTACCTAATTTGGGTGACATTTGCGTTTTGTATCGAGAGAAAGCACTGCCCCATAAACCAGAAATCCGTACTAGAAATACATTACACTCTTTAGATCTATGCAATATCACATATGCTGAATACTGATTAATGATTTCTTCTTTACCATTCCTTGACAACTTTCCTGAAGGATAAAGTAAAAGGCTTCCACAATTATTGAGAATCTGGCTTGCCTCAGTATAGAAAGCATCCATCTGTTTTAATGTATCTTCACCTGCTTTTCCCAAAACGAAAGAGGGGACAGGAATTGCACGTACTGAGTTTAAAAACCACCGAACTACAGGATCTTTAAATAAATAATCAACAGCCAAAGGGCGGACATGAAAACGATGCCAAAAAAGATACTCCAAAATAACGGGATCAATTTCTGCTACATGGTTGGATAAAAATAAGCATCCTTGATTAGGATGAGGATTTAAGGATTTTTCTCCTTCTACTTGAATTCGATAACGCAATTTTAAAGCCGAACCAATTAGAAAACCATAAATTGCATAAATAGCCCGCCATAACTTGCATATCTTCATTTTCCTATCCCTTTGCAATAAATAGGCTTTCTAGTTAGTTTAACATAATCCTATCTTTTGATAACATGGCTTAGTTTTACCTGTGGGGAAAATAACTATGCCCTCTCATTTATTAGACTATCAAACAGTCGCAGAAGACATAATTGAGAAAACAATTACTGAGTTACTTCGTTACCGAACTCGTTTACCTATAGTTCCTTTTTGGACAAAATCAGATGGTTCATTTGTCACTCCTGCCGATTATGGGGTGCAGTTCTGTTTACAGAAAAAACTCTGTTTAGCCTTCCCCCATATTCCCTTTATAGGTGAGGAAATCCTTGATCCTACTCATGATCAACATAAATGTTCTAAAATCTTAGAATTTATACATGCTCTTGATCCTGAAGTTACTGATCAAGATCTCTTAGAAACACCTTTGACAGAGCAAGATCCTTCTTCTTTATACTGGCTTGTAGATCCTATTGATGGCACGGCAGGATTTATTAAAAACCGATTCTTTGCCATAGCGCTATCTTTGATTCATAATAATCAACCAATTCTTGCTGTAATGGCATGTCCATCTCCCGATTTACATACATTTAAAATTTATTCTGCAGCTAAGAATTATGGAGCCTCCTTATTTGGTTCCGCCATACAAGGGCGGCGTTGTCTAGAGGCCGGGAAAACAATGACAGGAAAATTTTGCGAGGCTTCACTGGCCGCACGAAACCAACAACATCACTCTACAAGATTATTGAGTTTATCTCTTCCAGGTCAACCTCAGGCTTATCGTGTAGATAGCCAATATAAATATGCTATGGTCGCTGAGGGTATAGTAGATTTCTTTATTCGTTATCCCTTTGCGATCTCGCATACACGTGCCTGGGATCATATTCCAGGGGCCTTTTTAGTAGAAGAAGCAGGAGGCGTGGTTACAGATATATTTGGTCATGCTTTGAACTCTAGAAAAGACAATTTTACTTTAGAAAATCACCCTGTTATCTTAGCTTCAGGGAATGCACAAATACATAGCACAACCTTAGAAAAGCTACAGAAACAATATACTCACTTTCATCAAGAAAACTCCCTGATATCTAAGCATATGTATTAAGTTTCGTTTGTACAATAGCATCCGACAGCATTACGGTATCTTGATCTAGATTATTGCTTGTCTCGTAGATATCCCGAAGAATAACAGGAAGACGGTTTACTTTTTGTAGAACTGTTTTAGGACAATAGGTTGTTCCCACAGCACAAGCAACATTTAACAAGCCACCAGCATTTACCAAATAATCGGGAGCATAAAGAATTCCCTGCTCATGTAACACTTTCCCTAAAGAAGAATCTTCTAACTGATTATTTGCCGAACCAACAATTGCCTGACAGCGCAAAGAAGAAACATTATTCCTATGAATTACACCACCAAAAGCACAAGGAGAAAAAATATCACATTCTAGTAGAGGTAAATTTTCTGGGGGGACTATCGTAGCACCATAGAACTGAGTTGCTTCATCTAAAACACTTTGATTTACGTCAGAAACATACAGCTCTGCGCCTTCAAAAAATAAGAGATGAAGTAGTTTTCTCCCTACAGAACCAATACCTTGAATTGCAATTTTCTTACCTTGTAAACAAGGAGTTCCCCATAATTGCTTAGCTGTTTCTTTGATACATAAAAATACACCATGAGCAGTGAAAATTGCTGGATCTCCGCTAATACTTTCTATACCACAGACCCAAGGAGTCTCTTGATGAATAATATGAATATCTTTGGTAGATATTCCAATATCTTCAGCAGCTATATACTTTCCTCCTAGAGAATCTATGGCTTGACCAAAAGCTCTAAGCATATCTTCTGTAGCACGGGACATCCCCTTAGGAAGAATGATGACACTTTTTCCTCCTCCTGTACCGACATCGCTAAGAAGAGATTTATACGTCATACCTTTAGATAAGCGTAAAACATCGTTTAAAGCATCATCAAAAGTAGAATAAGCAAATGCTCGAACTCCTCCTAAAGCGGGACCCACTAATGTTTGGTGAATCGCTATTAATGCGTGCAGCTGTATACTCTCACAAGTAACTTCTATTACACGCTCATAATCTTTTATATTTATGTCTTTAAACACTAATGGGTATTTCATAATTTTTGAATATTACTACAATTATGATGAATAAAGTATTCTATAAAATTAATTAAAAGTCAATTACCTCCCTCCGGCTTACCCTTCTCTTAAAATTCCTCAAATGCTACCCTAAATCCTTAGACATAACTATAAAAAATACAAATCCTAATATGGAGTGAGAGTCATCTATGTTGAATTATCAACCATCAGCAATTGTACATCCTTGGCACGGACCTGTCCTAACTGAAGATAATTATGAATCCTTGTGTTGTTATATAGAAATCACTCCTCAGGATTCTGTGAAATTCGAATTAGATAAAACTTCGGGACTACTCAAAGTAGATCGACCACAAAAATTCTCTAACTTCTGTCCTTGTTTATACGGCTTATTACCGAGAACCTATTGTGGGGACTTGTCTGGGAAATACAGTGGGGAACAAAGTCTCAGAGAAAATATCCAAGGAGATAAAGATCCTCTAGACGTTTGTGTTCTTACTGAGAAGAACATCACCCATGGGAATATTTTACTCCAAGCGAAACCTATTGGAGGATTACGAATTATTGATTCCGGAGAAGCTGACGACAAGATTATTGCTGTTCTTGAAGATGACTTAGTATTTTCAGAAATTGAAGATATCTCGGATTGCCCAGGGACAGTACTAGATATGATCCAGCACTACTTTCTTACTTACAAAGCAACTCCCGAGCATCTAATGAATGCCAAACCTGCAAAAATTGAAATTATTGGTATTTATGGGAAAAAAGAAGCTCAAAAAGTAATTCAATTGGCTCACCAGGACTACTTAAACGTTTTTTCCCAAGAAAAAACTTCTATCTAATTTTTGAGGAGAGAGCTTCTCCTCAAAAATTAATTATTCATAATATAAGTTTTTAAGAAAAAAGATAGTTATTAATAAATTTATCGGCTTCCACGGTAATCTCCCTTAACTCTGGGAAATTTAATAAACGCAAGCCTTCTTGGAAACTTAGCCATTGACTATCACAAATTTCATTAGGGTCTGCATGTACATTCCCTCGCACTTCTGCTAGAAAATATACAACTTCCTTACGAATAAATGTTTCCTCATGATCATTAAAGGAATAGTGTTCTACTAATACCTTGGGGAAGAAATGTACTACACTTAATCCAGTTTCTTCTACTAGTTCTCTTTCTGCCGCTTCTTGGGGCCCTTCTTTTTCTTCCGAATGACCTTTAGGAAATCCCCAATGCTTACCTTGGGTGTGGCAAATAAAACATGCTTTTATCGTACTGCGATCTGGAGTACCGAAAAATTTAATAGGAATTACACCAAAAGAATACTCATACTTTGTCTTAGTCATAATCAGGGTATGTACCTCGAGAATAATATCGTTGAATTATGTCCACCAAAACCAAAAGAATTTGACATAGCAACGTCAATATCCCAATCCTGGGCTTTATTTGCAACCACATCAAAATCATCTATTTCTGCAATAGGATTCTCTAGATTAATTGTGGGGTGCAATTTCCCAGTTTGGATCGCTTGAATTGTGACTACAGCTTCAACCCCTCCGGCTGCTCCCAAGCAATGGCCTATAAGAGATTTTGTAGAATTCATACGCAAATTCTTAATATGGCTTCCAAAAGATTTTTTCACTGCTAATACTTCAGAAATATCGCCTAGAGGCGTTGAGGTCCCATGAGCATTGATATAGTTCACTCGTTCCTTAGCTAACCCCGCCTGTTGTAAAGCTCCAAGAATACATGAAGTAATTCCTTCGCCATCATCTCTAGGTGCTGTGATATGAAAAGCATCGCAAGTAGTATAAGAGCCAAGAATTTCAGCAAATATAGGGGCATCTCGTTTTAAAGCGTTTTCTAAGGTCTCTAAAACTAAAACTCCTGCACCTTCTCCGATAACAAATCCATCACGATCTCTATCCCAAGGACGAGATGCTTCTTGAGGAGCATCATTTCTTTCAGAAAGTGCACGATTCGCAATGAATCCTGCCAAACCTACACGATTCACAGCAGCCTCGGTTCCACCGCAAACAATCATATCTGCACGTCCAGAGACCAAATGATGATATGCAGCGTCTATGCAATAATTCGCTGTTGCACATGCTGTAGATATGGAATAATTTGGTCCCATAAGACCAAAATCCATCGCAATGAGTGCGGGTGCCATATTGGTAATAATATAAGGAATGAAAAATGGAGAGAGTTTTTTATTTGCAAGAATCAGGCGTTCCATACCTTCATCTAAAGTCTGTAATCCACCCATGCCAGAACCAATAATCACACCGCAACGCAGAGGATCTGCTGGAAGATTCTCTTTATCCCACCGGGACATAGCGATAGCTTTTTTGGCTGCAACTACAGCATAAATAATAAAAGGATCGACTCTACGTGCTTGCTTTTTATCTAGATAGGGCTCGGGATTAAACTCTGGAACCCAGGCTGCAAAACGGGTAGCATAATCTTCACACGGGAAGGATGTAATATTACGTACACCACTCTTCCCAGCTAATAAATTGTCGTAAAGAGTGTCTACTTCGTTCCCAAAACAAGAAACAACACCTAAACCGGTAACTACGACACGTTTTTTACTCATAAAGTACTCTACCTCTCAAGAAGCTAGGAGTTTCGATGTAATGATAGAACCGTCTTTCCAGAGCTCTTCCAATCTATACTGTTCTCTAATCGAAGCGACAAAAAGATGGATGACGATATATCCACAATCTATAACTACCCAGTCACCATGATGTAACCCCTCTATGCATAGAGGAGAGACATTATGTGTTTTTAATTCCTGTACAATAGCATCTGCCAATGCCCTGACATGTATTCCAACATTTCCTTCAGCAAAAACAAAATAATCCGTGAACTGGGAAATGGCGCGAACATCCAGAACAACAGGGTTATTTCCCTTTTTTTTATCAATAGCCTTGGCAATTACTTTTAATAAGTTAAAGCAAAATAATTCCATAGGATCTGGTAAGAGAATACTCGATTATCTAGGATAAGGTCGAGCTTTTTTCTTCTATTAAATGATATTCCAATAATACTTTTTAGCCATCTTTCTCAGTCTCCCTCTGGGACGCACTACAGTCTTTTCCTCTCCTAAAAGCAGAAAAGGAAGATCAACAATGCTGTCTGAAAATGTATGGCTCCTTGCTCGGCCTATTTTCTTTAGGTAACTAAGAATCCGTGCTTTATTATCTCCGGTTAAGCATTGATTTTCAACCATTTGCCTTTCAGAAAATCCTTGAAAATAAGAAGCATACCACATATTTGCCCCTAATTTTTGGGCTATGGGTCCTACAATAAAATCAGGAGACGAGGAAAAAATCATTACCTCTCCAAGAGGATCATCCAAAGCTTCATAAAATTTTTCCATTGTTGGGGAGTAAAAATCTTTTTGACATAATTTTTTAGAAAAATCCCAAGCAACAGAAACAAGATCTGCGAAAGGAACTTTAGAAAGCAATGAAGAAACAATACGCGAATAAAAGGCAGATAAATCTAAAAATGTTGAAAAACAAAAAAAGTACAGGCAACAGGAAGGCAACGTTTTGTAAGAAAAAACACCTCGCTGTAGTGCATATCTATAAAACCCTATACTGCTTGTTCCTCTAAGCAACGTACCATCTAAATCAAAAGCATATATACAAGATTGTCTCATGAGGATAGTTGCTGAATTTTCTGCTTCAATTCCAAAATTGCTTCATCAAGCTCCTCTAAGGCACGTTTATCTTGTTCAACTAATTCACTGTACTGCATAGCACAATCAAAATCCAACCCAGAGGATCCCAACAATTTTTTATCTTGCTCTAATTTATATTTCAGTTCCTTACGACGTTCTTGCCTTTGAGCTAATATCTGTCGCATATTAGCAAGTTTTTCATCAGAGCCCGAAGTTGACAATAACTGCTCTTCTAAAAAGGAGATGATATGTTGTAAAACAATGTTTAACTGATTTTCCAAAGGAAATTTTTCTGAAGCAGTTAAAAAATTTGCTTTATTCAACATATTTTTGAGCTCTTTCCATTCTGAATGAGATTCGCTAGTCACATTTCCAGAAAAACATTTCTTCGAAAATGCTTCAATTTTTTCTGTTAACTCTTTAATAGCCTCTTGTTGGATCTGTTTATTTCGAATAGCTTGTTCTTGTAAGCGCTTGTCTTCTATTTCTTGTTTTTCTTTTATCTTATCAAATAGATCCTGCAGCTCAGCTTTCAAAGCAACGACATCTTCATGAGTTAAATCCAAAGATCGCATGCGTTTAGAGACCATATCCAACTCCTTACGCAACTTAGATAAATCTCGACCTTCCTCTAAAAATTGAACTAACTGCGACAATTGTTCACGTATTTCTTTAGAGTTCTCTATAGAAGCAGTCTTCAATCGGCTCTGCTCCTGACGAATTTCTTTCTCTAAACCTTTTAATTGATCCCAACACTTACTTAAGTGCAGACGCGTAGAGGAAAATACCTCAGAAGAAATAGCTAAATACTTAGCAGCTTGTTGAAGGTTTTTTATTTCCTTCCTTAAAAAAAAACAACACGCTTCAGTGGGTTTCTATTATTATTTGAGAAATATTTAGCAATAAAAGACTCAACATCTTTAGCAAATGCTACACTCACTTGTTCAATAAGCTCTTTTCTCTTTGGGAATACCTGATTACCTAAAGAAGATAGGCGCTTAAAAAACTTACTCTTCAAGCGCATGCGCATGCCTACGTTCATCAACTCTTTACGTAAATCAATGATCCTTGTGGAAAAATTGTTTAACCAAACAAGTGCAAAATGTGATTCTCTGTAGAATTCTCTTTGTTTTTCTAAAGTCTGTATCTCTAAAAAATCTGGTAGCTCTTCTTGTTGCGCAGAAGCAGAATTCCCGCTGAAAAAGTTCAGAATATCCTGATCTAAGCAAGATATTGCCAACTCAATCTGTCCAACAACAAAAGATCCTTCTTCATCTTGCAAAGATTTAACATGACGACCTTCTTTAGTTAAATCAATGTATCGATTCCAAAAATCTGCACGCTTGCTCACATTTTCGACCTGTTGAAACAAGGGGAGACAGTGTTTGCGTATACTCCAAAATAGCCTAAGATTCATACGCTCCTCTAGAGCCTTCTCCATTTGTTCCAAACTAAAAGCTATCTGATCTTCTATCGATGAAATCTGAGACAAATTTTGAGTAAATGCAGTAAAGGAACTCTCTACAGAGGGATTCTCATTAGAAACTACTAGAGAACCTTGTTCTTTTTCCGGGGAATGAAAGCTGCCGTCTGAAATATCCATAATAACAACTTAGGGTGTAAGGCTTGACAAAGAAATGAATAGAAAATAAAGTTTGCTTTCCTGGTACATTATCGTCAATCGTTTTTATGTGTGCTTTCCCTAGAATCTCTTTTAATGAAGGACTGGAGCTATTTAGAAAAAGTCCCTTAAAAGACCTCCAAGAGATCGCGAACTCTATACGCAAACAACGCTATCCTGATGATAGAGTAACTTATGTTTTAGATGCCAATCCTAATTATACAAATATTTGTAAAATTGATTGTTCATTTTGTGCCTTCTATCGTAAGCCTCACTCCCCTGATGCCTATCTTCTTTCTTTTCAAGAATTTTCTTCTTTGTTGCATCGCTATGTAGGGTTAGGTGTGAAAACAGTTCTCCTCCAAGGAGGAGTTCATCCAAAGATTGGTATTGATTACCTTGAGGAACTTGTAAAAATTACCGTTCGGGATTTCCCTCAAATCCATCCTCATTTTTTCTCAGCTGTAGAGATTTCTCACGCTGCTCGTGTATCAGGAATTAGCGACGAAGAGGCTTTAATTCGACTTTGGGATGCGGGGCAAAGGACAATTCCTGGGGGTGGTGCTGAGATTCTTTCTGAAAAAGTCCGCAAAGTTATATCTCCTAAAAAAATGGGACCTAATGGATGGATACAATTCCATAAGTTAGCTCATCATTTAGGGTTCCGCACTACAGCAACAATGATGTTCGGTCATATAGAGACTGCTGAAGACATCTTAATACATCTGGATACTTTAAGACAGGCTCAAGATGAGAACCCAGGATTTTATAGCTTCATCCCCTGGAGTTATAAGCCAGGGAATACAGCTTTAGGGCGTAAAATCTCGCACTTTGCTCCACCTGAAATGTATTATCGTATTCTTGCGTTATCACGTATTTTCTTAGATAATTTTGATCATATAGCTGCCTCTTGGTTTGGTGAAGGCAAAGAAAATGGAGTTCGTGGTCTACACTATGGGGCAGATGATTTTGGTGGAACGATTATTGATGAAAGTGTGCACAAATGCACAGGATGGACAATTCAAAGCTCAGAAAAAGAGATACGAGAGCTTATCACTTCAGAAGGATTTATCCCCATGGAAAGAAACACATTTTATACTACTCTTTCTCATCCATGTAAAAAGTAATCTTCAGCAATTTTCTGAGCAATTTCTTCAGCAGACATTCCTAGGGTAGGAAGTTCACGAAATATAGGATAACGTTTAAACCACGTTCTTTGTTTTTTAGTATATTGCCAAGTATTCGTTATAAACTTTTGTTTTGTAACCTCATAATTTTCTTGCAAAGATCCACGATCGAAAAACTCTATCCATTCTCTATAACCTATAGCGCGAGATGCTGAAGTATTTTCTCGTATTCCCTGTTGTAATAATTGCTGTACTTCACCAAGTAAATCTTCTTCAAGCATTCTATGACATCGATAATGGATATTGGCATGCAATATATCTTGGGGAGGGGAAAGAAACCATCCACGAAAATAATATTCTCTGGATTCTGGCAATTTAGAATTCCAATGATGATCTGATACCTTTTTCCCTGTAAGATGGATAATTTCCAATGCACGAATAACTTTATTCCTATCATTTTTCGTAATTGTGCATGCATATTTTGGATCTTTATTACAAAGACTTTCGTATAAGCATTCTATACCATGATCTTGGGCATACTGAGATAATTGCTCTCTCAATACCCTATCTGCAGGAGGACCTTGAGGAACTCCAGAGAGAAACGTATGAAAATAAAATCCTGATCCCCCTACAAGAATAGGGACTTTATTTCTTGCTAAGATGCTTTGGCAAGCGTGTATAGCTTGATAGTAAAAATCAACAACATTAAATGGTTCTTGGATATGACAAATATCAATTAAATGATGAGGGATTCTCTCTCTATCTTTTAAAGATACTTTTGCTGTGCCAATGTCCATTCCTCGATACACTTGCATGGAATCAACAGATATAATTTCTCCATCAATCATGGGAGCTAGGCATAGAGAAACTGTGGTTTTCCCTGATCCTGTAGGCCCTGCAAGTAAAATTACTGTCCGTTTAAATAACTTTATGAATGACTTTTGAGGATCTAAACAAACATCACATCCTACGGCAACATCGTCTGCTTGAAATTCAGGAATACGCATATACTACACGTTAAAATCTAGAGAAACATTCTTGTTCCGAATGACATACAGGCAATACCTGATTGACTCCTGCGATCTTAAGAACTTCTGCAACATTATCTTGAGCACAGCATAAGCATACAAGGCCCTGATAAGATTGTGCCAATTTTGCTATGGAGAATATCAGACGGATACCTGCGCTGCTCATATAAAAGACATTTTGTAAGTTTAATACAATTTTATTCTTACCTTCTTGAAGTTTACTTTCTAGAAATGCTTCTGTATGTGGTACAGAAACAGCATCCAAATCCCCATTTAATGTAACAACAAGAATACCTCCATACTGTTTAACTAACCAATCCATAAAAACATCTCCAAATAGTACCTGAAAATATTAGCGATATTATTTACGATAAAAATAAAAGACAACGTACACCCATGGCAAGGAGTTATATAAAAATCTTATTTTCCCCAGGACCGAAATATTCTTTTTCTTACTCTGTATTATGTATATTTCTTAGTATTCTCATTTTTATTCCTCCTCTCCATTGGTTTTTATTTCCTGAAGCCTATACATTCTTTTCAAAAAAAACCTTCCTATTAAAAATATCTTTTTAGTTTCTTCTTCTCCCTGTAAACTTCCTGTGATTCTTTTCTCGGAAATCCTGGGGTTATCGGCAGATCATCCGACATTTTTACATCAATTTTCTGTTAAGCATGCGGAAACTACTTTAAATAATATTGGTATCTTTACTTCGCTTTCTGTACAAAAGGTTCCTGATAATAAGGGAATTCTTATTTTCTATGATCTACACACTCCCTTGGGTTACTTGGGGAACAAAACAAACACATTAATTAATTCCTCGGGGCATCGGTTTCCATCACAACCTTTTTTTAAATCTTTAAATCTTCCTAAAATATTTTTTTCTCAACAAGATATAGAAGAACCTTCATTACCTTCATGGAAGATTGCTATTGCAGAACTCCTGATTAAAGAACTTCATTTGGATCCTCCTGAGATCATTGACATGTCCTGTACAGACATCTACCCCATGGAAATAGTAGTAACCTTACGTTCAGGTCACCTACTTAGGTTTCACTACCATGCTCTCCAATTAGGATTAGAAAATTATCACCGTATGCAAGTTAGTATGGGAATAGAAGAAAAATCTCGCTATATTTATGATTTGAGATTCCCTCACTGTGTGTTGTTTAGTAAGTTATGACTCCTGTACTTATTTTAACCCAAGTGCCTTCTGAACAAGAAGCTGAACATATAGCAACTACTTTAATTACACAAAAACTTGCTGCTTGTGTACATATTTTTCCTCAAGGGAAGTCTATCTATACGTGGGATGGAGTTCTGCAATCTTCTTTAGAACATCATTTGCAAATCAAAACATTGTGTTCACAATTTATTCCAGTGTCGCAAGTTATTCATTCATTATGTTCTTATGAAGTTCCTGAAATTCTTTTAATAGAAATTACCTCTTGTGATAAGGAATACTTGCACTGGTTATCCTCAGCAAGCTCTCCTAAAACGACTTAGCACTACATACTAGTCTTGCTATTATTTTCTAATTTAGTACAATTTCTCTAGAATTTTAAAGACGAATCAACATTATTTCTTATCTTATTAGTTTGGATCTTATGGAAGAATTTGTAGCATATATCGTGAAAAATTTAGTTGCTAATCCTGAAGCTGTAGAAATTCGCTCTATACAGGATGAAACTGGCGAGTCCATTAAATTAGAAGTCCGTGTTTCTCCTGATGATATTGGGAAAATCATAGGTAGAAGAGGAAGCACCATACATGCTTTAAGGACAATTCTTAGACGTGTATGCTCTAGATTAAAAAAGAAAGTACAAATTGACTTAGTTCAGCCCGAGGGGACTAAACTACCTTCTGACGAAACTGAAGAAGATTGCTGTGATTTTAACGATTTAGATATGGAGAGTCAATGTTGTCATGAAAGCGGCAGCTGCTGCTCATCTCATCAAGAAGAGGAACCTCAAGACATGTCTTCTGTTCACCATGAGTGTTCGTATCATGGCCATGGGTGAGTAGGCTTTAATATCAAAATTCCTATGAGTATAGCTAAAACTTCCTTCGAGGAGGAGGTTTTAGCTTTTTTGTGATACTGTTTTGATTAGTTCTATATTATTTATTGAGATTGAGTGTTTACGTTCAAAATGATGTAATCCCGAAATAATTATTTCATGAATTATTTGTTCAGCACTCCATCCCAAATGTAGAAAATTATGTAAAAAAGGACTTGCTTTAGTCATTCCTGGGATAGGATTAACTTCAGAAAGCCAAAAGTTCCCTTCATTATCTAAAAAGAAATCTATCCTACAAGAACCTTGGCCTCGCAGCACACGGTATACTCGTTCAGCAAATTCTTTAACCGTGCTCTTTTCTTTTGAAGAAAGATCAGGATTATAGTTTATTTTTACATCGACTTTGTCATTTAAACCATATTTGGTCTCATAATCAATGAATTGTTGTGATCCACGTTCATGGGGATCTGCCATATAATAACAACTGTCTGCATTGCCTATACAAGACACCTCAATTTCTCTAGATCCCAAACGACTCTCTTCGATGAACACATCTGTATCATATAAAAAAGCTTCAGAAATTTTCTCTTGTAATTCTTGTTCATTGTGGACTTCAAAAATTCCTATACTTGATCCTAAATGGGCTGTTTTTACAAACATGGGGAAAGAGAAAGCTATTAAAATATTTCGCAGACATAATTCGGGAGATCTTTTCCAAGCTCTCAGGGTTAATGCTTGATAAGGAACTACAGGGACGCCTACCGAAGCTGCAAGAAGTTTCGTAATAATTTTATCCATGCCTATGGATGCACTGAGTAGAGAAGGTCCTCCATAAGGTTTCCCGATCATGTCTAAAAATCCTTGGAGAGTTCCATCCTCTCCAAAAGGGCCGTGTAAAATAGGGAAAAGACAATCCATATCGTCAAGAGAATTAGCAATCTCCGCAGATAGAATAGGGAAGAACTCATCTTCCCCATCATGTATTTCATTGTCAAGATGAGGCACTTTTTTCCATAGTCCCTTGCGATTAATGACGAAATAATTCACATCATAATACTCAGGAGAAAAATAAGAAGCGGCATTCTTAGCAGATAGTAAAGAAATATCACGCTCGCAAGATTTTCCTCCGCATATAATGCCTATAGAAAGCTTCTTGGGTTCGAAATTTCTTAAAGCATTGCCTACGGCACAAATATTTCCTGCTCCTAATGATACACAGACATCATGAACACGAATGTTCTGCTTCAAATAACTAGTAATGTGATCATAAGGAATATACTGACACCGTACAAAGGATAATTTAGAAAGTGTAGTGGCTATCTCTTTCAAATCTGGTAATGTTATAGGTGTTTCCCCAGCGCTATATACATCGGTAAGTATCACTTCATCAACATCTCGAAACGCAACATAAAAATCGTCCAAACAAGCATGAAATCGTGAAAATCTGTGAGGTTGAAATAAAGCAATAATACGTCGCAATCCTACAGCATCACGAACTCCTTGCAATGTACAAGAGACTTCCCGAGGGTGGTGAGCATAGTCTTCAAGAAATAGGAATCTCTCTGAAAGATTTTTTCTCTCTAAACGCCTTTGGATCCCTGAGAAATTCTTCAATCCAGTACGTATACTATCCTCATCTATACCAAATGTTAATGCTACACCCATAGCAACTGCTGCGTTGGTTATGTTGTGCTTCCCTACAAGCTGCACATCTATATCTCGGTATTCTTTACCTAAAAATTTTATCGAGAACGTTGATCGCCATCCCTGCTGACTATAGGAAGAAATATAGAGGTCATACTCATCAGAAAATCCATAGGAAACTCCTTGGATTTTTCGTTCATATAATTCTGAGCAATCACCACAGTAAAAACAATAGCGGGGATCTTGTACCTTTCTAGCGAATGCCTCTAGAGAACTTACTAACTGAGTTCTATCGTTTTCGAAATTATTTAAATGCTCATTATCGATGTTAGTAATTACAACAGCTGTGGGAGAATAATTTCGTAAAGACCCATCACTTTCATCAGCCTCTGCTATGAAATATTTCGTACGGCCTGAATATCCATTCAATGATTCTGTATTTAGCCCTCCAATAGCGTAGGAAGGGTCTTGATTTGCTTCTTGGAAAATTGCAGTAATTAATGAGGATACTGTTGTTTTCCCATGGCTCCCTGAAACAAGAATACTTGTATAATTTTCCATTAATTGTGCTAATAATAAAGAACGGTGGAGCACAGGAAGTCCTCGGAACTTTGCCTCTTGATATTCTACATTATCTTCTGTGATTCCTGAACTATAGATTACATAACCATTTTCTGGGACATGGTGCTTACTGTGTCCTAGGAAACATGACGCCCCTTTAGCATTTAAAGAATCTATGATCTCATTCTTGGATAAATCACTTCCAGAAACACTATGTCCTCTATCTAACAAAATATGTGCCAATGCACTCATTCCTATTCCACCGATACCAATGAAATGGTAATGGACTTTACTCATAGTTTACCTTTACAAGCATTCACAGATAAATTGATAAAAAGACTTCGAGGACTTGTTCTGATAGTATTGTTGAAGAGCCTTTTGCCTATTCTTCATGATTTCAAAATCTAGAGCAAGAAAAATGTGTTGTTCTAAAACCTCCTGAGACAAGTGTTTATCTAAAATCATGGATCCTCCACCTACTTGGTAGACAAAAAATTTTGCGTTTACTTCTTGATGTCCACAAGCCCCTGGATAAGGGATCAATATAGCTGGAACTTTTGCCCAAAAAATTTCATCTAAAATTGTTGCTCCTGCGCGGCTAATGACAAGATCCGCCGAAAGCAAAATGTCGAGCATATTATCTTCAAAAGGTTTTACACAAAAGGCTATGCCTCCTCGACGATAGACTTGTTGTATAGAAATAATATCTCCTCGAAATCCAGCAAGATGATGAACATACATATTTGGATAGTCTCTGGCAACAGCCACTAAAGCACCGGGGACTTGAAGATTCAGTCTTCTTGCTCCCTGGGATCCCCCTACAACACAAATTATTGGAGAATACACAGAATGGTCAACTATAGGATTAACAGGAGAAATAGGGCGCTTAGGCAAAGTAACTTCTTGAGCAGGACAAGGAAACTGTGTGATCACTGGAGAAAATGCGACCCCGACTCCTTTAGCAAAGTGAGAGAATAACCGATTTACCCTGCCAGGGGAAAGATTTTGCTCATGTAGAAATATAGGGATTTTGTTCCTTAATGCTGCAAGCAATATGGGGAGAGAATGATAACTTCCAAACCCTATAACAAGATCTGGAGAGAAATCTTTCAATTCCTTTGTTGCTTTACTATATCCTCTGTATAGAGAATATATATTTTTTAAGGAACTTAGGGGTTGTCTGAGTGAGGGTAATCCTGAGGGGATTTCTTTATAACATATACTGTATCCACAAAGGCTAGGATGGTTTTGTAATCCCTTACCTAATAATAAAACATCTGCACCATGTGCACAAAATACTTCTCTCGTTGCAAGAGCAGGGACAATGTGTCCCCCCGATCCCCCTGCTGCTAGAATTACTTTATTAATTTCCTTCATCACCTACTCTTAATAGCAAGGTAACACCGCACATGTTTGCAATCAGAGAAGATCCTCCCTGACTAAAAAAGGGAAGGTTGACTCCTTTACTAGGTAATAATCCTGATACCACTCCCAAATTCATAAAAGCTTGCATACCAATGATTACTGTAATTGCTATTGCCAATGAAGCACCTTCTAAAGAAGGCGATTTCATGGCAATAACATAACCACTATAGACAAAACACATATACAAAAGGATTAACAACAACATACCAACAAAGCCAAACTCTTCAGCATAAATGGCTGCGATGTAATCATTTTGCGCTTCTGGAAGATATGTGAGTTTTTGTAAGCTTGCTCCGGGTCCTTTTCCGAGTAATCTTCCAGATCCTGCTGCAATTTTTGCCTGATATGGCTGATGTCCTCGACCTTTAATATCTAATTCTGGGTGGAGATAAACATTTAATCGATGGCGTACATAGGGCATACGATATGCAAAAGCTCCCCCTAAAATAAGGATGCATGTTAGGGGGAACAACCAGTAGCGCAAATTCACAGAAGTCATGATAAATACAGGAATCAAGGAAAATGCAATCACAGCAGCAGAACCATTATCAGGTTCTATGGCGATAAGCAAGATAGGTAAGAATAATGCGGATGTTAGCTTTAAAAAGAGTAAAAAATTTTTCCGATATTGAGGGCGAAAAACAAGATATTCGATAGCTACACAAGGAACAAGATACTTTACAAATTCTGAAGGTTGCAACGTTAACTGGCCGATTCCTAGCCAACGTCGTGCACCATTTCTACATACACCGATACCTGGGATTAACACCATGATTAGAATACATCCGGCACCTAGTAGAAGAGAGGGGCTAATTTTAAGAAAATCTTTCCATCCTGTTGTATACACAACAATTGAGAGGCACAACCCTAGAATAAGATAAATAATTTGACGAATCAATGCTTTATGCGTACTACAGGACAAGGAACGATCCAGCACCTCTGCAGAAGAGGTATCGAATACCATAATTAGCCCTAAGAAAAAAATCCCTAATAAACATGAAATAATAAACCACTTCATAAGGGCTTAGACCGTTTCATTATTTTATACGCAACTGATCTCCTGGACGTAAACGGCGTGCTTTTTGTTCATCAAGGTCATTCATCTTTAACAAATCTTCTAAACGGATTCCATTGCGTAAAGCTATTGTCCAAGGACTATCTCCTTCCTGAACAGTATAATAATCATCTGCAGAAGCTATTTTAGCCTTCTTAGTATCGTCCTGTTTATCTGATACAGGGACTTTGATTACCTGACCTATTTTTAATTGTGTTGAAGATAAATCGTTTAATTGCATCAGGGCACTCACTGTAGTGTGATTTGCTCTAGCAATACGCTCCAGAAAATCCCCTTTCTTGACGATGACTGTTGTATAGGCTTCTTTATCGGACTGAGGCTTAGGTTCAGTAGATGTAGTAGTCTCTACAGAAATTGGCTGAGGAGCTTGTTTCGAAGGAGAAGGAGGTGAGCTCTTTACTTTAAGCTCTTCTTCAACAAAACTTGATGCTAATTCTTCTTTGGATATTTTTTTGGGGGCAACAACAACAGGACTTTCATTTTTCTCCATTTTTTCCTGTTTTTTTTCTGAAACTGTGATGGGTACAGATTCGACTAATTTAGCTGGCATCATAGGAAGCACACTGTCCATATGCTTCTTATCTGTCTGCTTTGCAGTAGCAAAGAGAACAACAACTAATACAACATTAACTAACGTTGCAACTATAATTGTATCTCTACGATTCATATCCTTAATGCCTCCACATCACCAACTAATTGCTTGAAGAAGTCTCCTCTCTCTTCAAAGCTTTGAAATTGATCAAAACTTGTACAACCTGGAGATAATAAAATAGTATCTCCAGGTTGTGCTACTTTCTGAGCCAAAATTACAGCTTCTTGTAGATCTCGGGCTTGAGTTAAAGGAAAACTATTAGATAAAGCTTGTGCTATTTCTTTTCGACATTCTCCCATAGCTACAATATGTTTTGCTGTTTGAGTAAGAGTAGGAATTAAAGAAGTAAAATCACTGCCTTTATTCCTTCCTCCTAAAATAATGATGATATTTTCTTTAACAGCTGCAAGAGCTTTTTCCACAGCGCTCATTGTCGTGGCTTTACTATCATTGATATAACGCACACCACCTTTTTCTCCCAGATATTCTATTCTATGCGAAGGCTTTTCGAAAGTCTGCATTGCGTACAGAAATGCTTCTGGAGCAACATGCACTATTTCATTAGCCAATACATAAGCAGCAAAATAGTTGTGTCTATCATGCAAGTATACTGGTTTTAATGCACTTTCTTTATCTATAACTTCTTGGATTTCCTTTGCATATTCTAAATAAGACTTCCCTATGGAGATGTTTTCTCCTGACCACAAGGATTTAGGATTTTTCAAACATTTAATAATATTAGCTTTTGCTTCATAATATTCCTGCATAGTTTGATGATAATCTAGATGATTGGGAGAAATATTTAAAATAACGCCTCCCGATAGTACAGGGATGAAAATTTCCTGCCCTACCAATTGAAATGAACTCATTTCTACAACACGTATACCGGAATAATGCATAGCTTGAAGTATTGGGATGCCAATGTTCCCCATAGCATGAGCAGGAATACCTAAAATATGGAATAAATGGACGAGAAATAAAGCTGTGGTAGTTTTCCCATTGGATCCTGTAATCCCTAGAGAAGGGTGGGTGTTGAATTTCTCATCTTGCAAAGCAAGTTGAACATCAGAAAGGATAGGGATTTTCCTACGTTTTGCTTCAATTACCCAAGGATGTGAGATCTTGATCCCTGGAGAACGTATACAAAAGTCTACGTTTTCTGGAAATTCCTCAACATAATCGAGGTAATATTCATGGAAAAAAGGGCATGTTTCAAGAGTATGGATATCTTTATCCAATCCCAGAACATAGTCACCTCTATTGTAGAGAAACTCTGCAGCAGATTTCCCTGTTACACCAGCGCCTAGTATAACTACCCGTCGATGATTCATATTATTTTCCTAAAATAGCGGCAGCTATCCCTAATATCATACAAAAAAACCAGCTATCCAAAAATTCCTTACGACTATTTTTTCTTCTACTCCTTGATATTCATAATGATGATGCAAAGGAGAACAAAAGAAAATACGTTTTTTTCTCAAACGCCAACTCATCACCTGCAAAATCACGGACCCTGCTTCAGCAACAAAGACTCCCCCACATAAAATCAAAAAAAGCTCTGCACGCAACATGACAGCACAACTACCTAATATTCCCCCGATTAAAAGAGACCCTGTATCTCCCATAAAAACTTTTGCAGGAGGGAGGTTATATTTTAAAAAGGCGAGACAGACTCCTATTAAAGCTGTGAGGATCACAGCAATGTTGATAGCCAGAGGTGTCGTGATATGAAGAATAGCAATAACTAGGCAGCTTAATGCAGCCATGCTTACAGTGCCTGAAGCTAAGCCATCTAGTCCATCCGTGAGATTTACGGCATTACTTGTTCCTACGATAGCGAGAATAGCTAGGATGAAACATAAAAATTTCTCTAAAAAAGAACTGCCCAAAGATACCGTGCCATAAAAAGGTACATTTAATGTGTAGAACTTACTGGGTTCATCATAAGTATACAAAACTATGACTACAGTAACAGCAGCGATAAGAAATTGTATTATGAATTTTTGTTGTACTGTGATTCCATGACCTTTTTTCTTTCTTTTCTTCACTATATCATCATACCATCCTAAGCCTCCCCAACTTACAATCAGAAATAAGGAAAGCCATGTAATCGGATTACGTAAAGGCAGCCATAAAATAACTGCTGTGAGTAGAACAATAATAAAAAGTATCCCCCCTGCTGTGGGTGTGGAAGCCTTATCACAATGAAGTGCTTCTAGTTTCTCACAGTGGGCTTTTTGTAATTGATTATAATGGTTTTGACGTCTAAGCCAATGAATTACGGGATGTCCTAAAATCCATCCTTGAGCCAAAGCAACACAAAAAACTAAGGTTAAAAATAAATACGGAGCATCATGAAAACATGAAAACATAAAATTCATAACATTCTGACAATACAATTAAAAACAGCTTAATAGAGATTCTAAAGCTAGAGAACGAGATCCTTTCAACAAGACAATATCCCCTTGCTGAACGACATTTCTTAATGCCTGCTCAATGTCTTGAGCTGATGGATAAAAAAAAACTTCACAAAGGCTATTTTTGACAAGATATTGTATAGGAAGCCATTTCTCCCCAATAAAGAAGATAATATTGGCTTTTGATAAAGCCTTCTCTGCTACAATTAAATGTCCCTCCTCGGAATAATTGCCCAATTCTGCCATATGTCCAAGGATGAGAACAACTTTTTTCCCTTCTGGAGGATGAGGAATAGCATCTAAAGCAGCTAACATAGCTTCGGGACATGCATTATAAGCATCATTAATCACTTGTATCCCGTTACGTATACTTTGCTCAAAACGCATGGGTGGGATTTGCAAGGAAGAGCAAGAATAAATAATTTTATCGGTAGGGATATCTAGCAGCCA